>CASEIX010000065.1 GCA_949288095.1 uncultured Eubacteriales bacterium | reverse complement strand
TTTATTAATATTAATTTAAAAATAATAATTTTTTTGTTTAGTATTTTCTTATATTTTATTTTCTTTTAAAATATTTGTTATTAAATTTTTCTATTTTTTTAAATATTTGTTTTTCTTCTTTTTTCTATTTTTTTCTAATTTATTCTTTTTTTTACTATTTTTTTCATTTTCTATTTTTTTGCTTTTTAATCAATATTTTAAAATCTCTTATTTTCTATTTTATTCTATTTTTTTCTTTTTTTTTCTATTTTATTCTATTTTATTTAAATTTGATTTTAATATCTTTTTTATTTTATATTAAAAGTTTATACTATATTTTTCTTTCACTTTATCCACAATCTTTTCATAAAAAGTGGATAACTATAAAAAATATTAAAGGTAGAACTACTTCCACCTTTAATCCTCTTTTAATCTAATTGGTAAAATCATATATACATAATCATTATTTTCCACTGATTTTATTAAACATGGAGATATACTGCTTCCAAATTCTATATATACTTCTTCATCATCAATTGCTTTTAAACTATCTAAGAAATATTTTGGATTAAATCCTACTTCTAAATTCTTTCCTTCTGTTGAAACATATAACTCTTCTTTTGCATCTCCTGTTTGATTTGTACATAAAATTGTTACTTTTCCTATATCTACCTGTACTTTTACAGGATATTTCTTCTCTTTTTCTACTGAAGATGAAGAAATTAAGCTAATTCTTTCAAAACTATCTTGTATACTATTTTTATTTACTTTAATTCTTGTTTCCCATGTATTGGGAATAACATTTTTATAATTTAAAAATTCGCCATCTAAAATTCTTGTAACGATTTTACAATTATCCATTTCAAATAATGCTTGATTCTTAGAAACTCCCATTTTTATTGGTTCAAATGAATCTGTAATAATTTTATTTAATTCTATTAATGTCTTTCCTGGAATAACTGCACTAAAATCATTACTTTGCTTTGTTAAAAATACTTTTCTTAATGCTAATCTAAAACCATCTACAGCTACTAGACTTAATTTATTATTCTCAATTTCGAATAAGCAACCTGTAAAAATTGGTCTACTTTCTTCAGTACTTGCTGCAAAAATTGTTCTTCTTATCATATTTTTTAATACATTTTGATCAATTTCAATAGAATTTTCTACTTCTATTTTTGGTAATTCTGGAAATTCTTCAGGATTCATTGTAGCTAATTTGTATAAAGAACCTTCACATTCAATTTCCAATAAGTTGTTTGAGTTTAAAGATATTTTTATTTCTGTATCTGGCAATTTTCTAATAATTTCACTAAACATAATAGCATTTACAACTGTACTTCCTTGTTCAAGTACTTCACATTCCATTACATATTCTATTCCTATTTCTAAATCATAGGTTGTTAATTTTATTTCATTATCATTTGTTTGAATAAGAATTCCTTCTAATATAGGCATTGTAGTTTTAGAAGCTACACCTTTTACTACGGAATTCAATGCTTTAATAAGTTTGTCTTTATAACAAACAATCTTCATAGCGATTCCTCCTTATAAATATATATAATATTTTTAGTAGTAATAGTATTAGGCATTGTGGAAACTGTGGAAAACTATGTTGATAGTCACAATCCCTAGTAAAATTACTGTTTATAATTTAGTGGAAAACTTGAAAAATAATCCACACCTTTTTGTTATAATTGTGTAAAACTTAGTTATAAACAGATTTTTAACAGCTTATTAACATTAAGATGTGGATATTCTTTTTAGCTGTTCCGTAAGAATAGAAAGATTATCTTTTTAAGAACAAACATTTTGTCAAACACAAATTTTAAAAATGTATTTTCAAGGTGCAATTTTCTTATTGTTTTCCATTTATAATTATATTTTTCACACTATCCACAATTAATTTTGTATTACTTTTTTCTTTTATTTCTTTTTCTATCTTTTTACAAGCATGCATAACTGTAGAATGATCCCTACCTCCAAAGTCTACTCCTATCTGAGGAAAAGACATATTAGCAATTTCTCTACAAAGATACATAGCAATTTGCCTTGGAAAGGCAATATCATTTGAACGTTTATTTCCTGACAAATCATCTTTATTAATGCTAAAATATTTTGCGACGGTTTCCTTTATAAAATCACAAGATATTACTTTTTCACTTTCATATTTGAATTCGTTAATAATGTTTTCAGCAAGTTCAATAGTAATTGGACTATGAATCAATGAAGCTCTTGCAACGATTTTATTAAATACTCCTTCTAATTCCCTTATATTTGAATCAATTTTATTTGCGATATCAGATAAGATAAAATCATCTATTAAAATATTTTCATCTTGTGCTTTTTTTCTTAAAATAGCTAAACGTGTTTCATAGTCTGGACAAGAAATATCAGCCAATAATCCCCATTCAAATCTAGATTTTAATCTATCTTCTAGGAATTGAATATCTCTTGGTGGTTTATCACTAGATATGATAATTTGTCTTCCGTCTTCATATAAAGAATTAAATGTGTGGAAAAATTCTTCTTGAATACGTTCTTTTCCTGCTATAAATTGGATGTCGTCTATTAAAAGTACATCAATACTTCTGTATTTATTACGGAACACTTCATTTTTATTATCTTTTATAGCATTTACTAATTGATTCGTAAATTTTTCTGAAGTTACATATAATACATTCATTTTACTATTATTTTCCAAAATTCGATTTCCAATTGCATGCATTAAATGGGTTTTCCCTAAACCAACACCACCATATAAGAAAAGTGGATTATATGCTTTTCCAGGTTCATTTCCTACTGCTAAAGCAGCTGCATGAGCAAAACGGTTACTATTTCCAACGACAAAAGTTTCAAATGTATATTTTGGATTTAATGTTGATTTATTTGTTTCTACTTCAGCTGTGTTTGCATTAGAGTTATCTTTAATTACAATTTCATCATTTTGTTCTTCTTTTGATAGATCTATAACAGAAAAAGTCCAGTCTTTATTGGTTATATATCGTAATGTATTAAAAATTAAACTTCTGTACTTATTCTCTATAAAGTCTTTTTGAAATTCTGAAATTGTTGTAAAAACAATATTATCACCATCAATACTTCTTATGTCTAAAGGCAAAATCCAAGTATCATAAGATATTTTTGTTACTTCTGGTTTTAATAGTTCTTTTATTTTTGCAACTAATTCTTCTTTATCAATTGCCATTTCATCATCCCTTCTTTTTAAAAGTTATCCACAAAGTTATCCACAAATGTTGATAATATTGTAATATTTCTGTAATGAAATCCGTTTTTTATACGAACAAAAATTTAAGTATTTTCAACAAAAAATGAATATTTTTTATGCTTTTCATATCATAACAAAATTATATAAAATAAGTCAATACAATTGTGGAAAAAAAATTTTTGCTGTGGAAAACAAGACAAAAAACTGTGGAAAACTAAGGCTTTTTTACAAAAATATTACAAAAAAAGACAAAATTTTTAAACAAATATGTAAAATCATAAAAAAATGGAAATACTCTTGACAATTGCATTTGTTTTAATGTATAATCGATATGCTTATTTAAAATTTAGCAAATATTTTCCATTTTTGGAATTTATATATATAAAAATCAATAGGAGGTGCGAATAGATGAAAAGAACATATCAACCAAAAAATAGACAAGAAAAGAAAGAACACGGATTTATGAAAAGAATGAAAACAAGATCTGGACAAAATATATTAAAAGCAAGAAGAGCAAAAGGTAGAAAAAAATTAAGTGCTTAGTTTAATATATTAAATTTATAATTTATTGAAAAAGGCCGCAAAAGCGAGCCTTTTAAAAATAAATCAGATTATCTTTTTTCATAATCTTTGCTTTTCTGAAAAGAAAGGACTAAAAAATGAAAAAAACGAAAATGTTAAAGAAAAACTATGAATTTAAAAATGTTTTAAACAGAGGAAAATATTATTCTGGAAAATATATTGCAATTTTTATAAGAAAAAATAATAAAAATATTAATTTTTTAGGAATTGCGATTAGTTCTAAATTAGGAAAAGCAGTTAAAAGAAACTATGTGAAAAGAATTATAAGAGAAAATTATAAACAAATAGAAGAACACATAAAAATAGGGTATGATATTATTTTTATTTGGAAAAAACAACAAGAAATAGGACAAGCTTGCTATGAGTATGTGGAAAAAGATATGAAAAAAGTATTTAAAGATGCTAGAATGTTTTTAGAGGAATCATATGAAAAAAATACTTATTTTCTTAATTAATTTTTATCAAAAACATATATCTTGTTGGTTAGAACAGAAAAATATCAGATGCAAATATTATCCTACGTGTTCAGAATATGCAAAACAAGCAATAGAAAAATATGGCACAATAAAAGGTGGCTTTCTATCAGTAAAAAGGATTTTAAAATGTAATCCTTTCTCAAAAGGTGGATATGATCCATTAAAGTAAAACTAGGAGGAAGCAGAATGTTTCAATTTTTTGCAAATATTTTTGGCTATTTATTAGCGTTTATATATGGATTTATAAATAATTATGGGTTAGCCATTATTGTTTTTACCATTTTTATAAAGATTTTATTTATTCCATTTTCAGTCAAACAGCAAAGAACCATGAAAAAAACAGCAAAAATTCAGGAAAAGATGAAAGTTATTCAATTTAAATATAAAAATAATCCTGAAAAAATGAATCAAGAAATGATGGAATTATATAAGACAGAAAAAATGAGTCCATTTAGTGGTTGTTTAACGGCTATTATACAAATTATTCTTTTATTCTCAATTTTTTATTTAGTAAGATCACCATTAACATATATGCAAAATATACCTGAAGAGAATATGAATAACTATATTACACAATTACAGGAAAGTGGCAAAGCCGTAAGCACAGCTTATCCAGAAATTGATATTATTAGAGAATATGAATTCTTGAAAGAACAAATTCCAGATGATGAATATATTGATAGAGCAAATCTAGAAATGAATTTTTTAGGATTAGACTTAAGTAAAGTACCACAACAAAATTTAACAGATATCACAGTATATATTATCCCAGTATTGTATATCGTTTCTTCTTTTATATCAATAAAATTATCAACATCAATGCAACAAAAGGATCAAAAAAAAGCAAAAGAAAATGTTCCAATAGACGGAACAACGGGAAAAGAACTAGTTCCAGAAGAAGAGAAAAATGAAATGGATGCTGTAATGCAAACAAATAAAATGATGTCATGGTTTATGCCATTAATGTCTGTATCTGTTGCAATGATTGCACCATTAGGATTAGCTTTATATTGGTTAACAAATAATATTTTGATGATTATGGAAAGATTGATTTTAAATAAAGTAATTAAAACTGAGGAGGAATAGCAAGATGGAAAAAACAATTATTTCAGAAGGAAGAACGACAAATGAAGCAATAGAGAATGGTTTGAAACAATTAAGAGTTTCAAAGGATAAAGTAGAGATTAAAGTATTAGAAAATGAAGAAAAAAGAAGTTTTTTTAGTATTTTAGCACCAAGAGTTGTAAAAGTAGAAATGACATTGAAAGAAGATAAAACAGAAAAGAAAGAAATGAAACCTAAAAAAATCATTGAATTATCTGAAGAAGAACAAGAAAAAGCAGAAGAAAATGTAAAAAACTTTATGGAAGAAATTATAAAAGAATTACCTGAAAATACAACATATGTAATTCATAAAGATAAAACAGGTTTAAATGTAGAAATATCAAATGAAAATTTAGGGTTTTTAATAGGATATAGGGGAGAGACATTATACGCTTTCCAAAATATATTATCAGCAATTGCAGGAAAAGATATAGACAAAAAAGTTAGAGTAATTTTAGATATCGAAGGATATAAAGCAAAGAGAGAAAAAACATTGGAAGAACTTGCAGAAAAAGTAGCAAAGACAGTAACAAAAACAAGAAAACCTGTTAAGTTAGAGCCTATGCAAGCATATGAAAGAAAAATTATTCATAGTAAATTACAACAAAATGATAAAGTACAGACAGAAAGCATAGGAGAAGAACCTAATAGAAGAATTGTAATTTCTTTAAAAAAGACAAAATAAAATAAAAATTTGAGGTCAAAGGTCAAATTTTATACGGAGTTTGTATAAATTGCCTATGACCTCTTTTTATTTTTTTGTAAAGACAAAAATAGACAATTTTCTAATAAGTATTTTAAAAATTGACATAATATGATATAATTATGATTGATAAAAAAGAGAGGTGAATTTCATGAGTACAATTGCTTCCATATCTACGGCTCCTCGGGATTGGGGGAATCGGGATTATTAGAATGAGTGGAAAAAATTGCTTTGAAATATTAGAAAAAATATTTAAACCAAAGAAACAAGAGAGCATAGAAGAAATAAAAGGATATACCATGAAATATGGACATATCATAGAAAATGAAAAAATAATTGATGAAGTATTGGTTTCTTATTTTAAAGAACCTATGAGCTATACAACAGAGAATATGTGTGAAATTAACTCACATGGTGGAAATGTTGTTATGAAAAAAATATTAGAACTATGTTTAGAAAATGGAGCACAATTAGCGGAACCAGGAGAATTTACCAAAAGAGCTTTTTTGAATGGCAGAATTGATTTAACACAAGCAGAATCAGTTATTGATGTCATAAATGCTAAAAGTGAAAAGGAAGTACAAGCAGGGATAAAGCAATTAGAAGGTGGATTATCAAAAGAAATCTCAGCTATTAAGCAAGAAATACTAGATGTTATGGTGAATATAGAAGTAGCTATTGATTATCCAGAATATGATGTAGAAGAAGTTACCAATAATGAAATTATGAATATGCTAAATAGTGTAGAAAATAAACTAAATAAACTTGAAAAAAGTTTTGATAATGGAAAAATCTTAAAAGAAGGAATAAAAACAGCTATTATAGGAAAACCAAATGCAGGAAAATCTTCTCTTTTAAATAGGATTTTAAAAGAAGATAGGGCAATTGTAACCGAATTTGAAGGAACAACAAGAGATACTATAGAAGAATTTGTAAATATAAATGGAATTCCTTTAAAACTAATTGATACAGCAGGTATTAGAAATGCAAAAGATGAAGTAGAAAAAATAGGAATTCATAAATCAAAAGAAATCGCCAAAAATGCAGACTTAATCATTGCTATTTTCGATGCGTCTAAACCATTATCAAAAGAAGATAAAGAAATTTTAGAGATTATAAAAGGCAAAAAAGTCATTATTTTATTAAACAAAATAGATTTACAGCGAGAATTACATAAAGAAGATAAAGATTTTAAAGAAGTGACAGATAGTATTTTAGAAATATCTGCACTAAATAATATTGGTATTGATGATGTATATGCAGAAATTACAAAATTATTTGAAATAAATGAGATTAATATAGATAATGATTTGGTGATTACAAATATTAGACATAAAAATTTAATTCATCAAGCAATTGAAAGTATAAAAAAGACAAAAGATACAATGAAAGAAAAAATGCCAATTGATATTGTTGCTGTTTATATAAAACAAATTTTAGAAGATTTAGGAAATATTACTGGAGAATTTGTAACAGAAGATATCATTAATGAAATTTTTTCAAAGTTCTGCTTAGGAAAATAAAGTAACTAACAACGAACGAAAATCGAAAATAAACAAAAAATAATTACAAAAAGTATAATTTTATAATAAAACGCAAAAATAAGCTTAAAATGAATTTTAAAAGCAAATAAAAGTAAAGAATAAAAATATATGTAAAATAAACATGTAGAACTGCTAAAAAATGAGAAGGTAAAAGAAAAAAGCATAAAAAAAGCTGTAAAGAAAATAAAAAAGTAAAAAAAGAACAAAAAAGTTTAAAAAATTTACTTATCAATCAATGTAAACAAGGGGCGAACAAAAATCGAGCAACAATAGAAAAATAGCGAACCTTAGCATATCGATACATAAAAAACAAACTTTATGTATACATTGTTCGCAAAACAAATGATTGATAAAAAGGCAATATACAAAAAGTGGTTTTACCAAAAAGTAAAATTTAAAATAAAAAAAGAACAAAACAAAACTTTCTGTTTCACACGGAATGAAAAAAGGAGAGAAAAAATGGAATATAATGCAGGAGAATATGATGTAGCTGTTGTTGGGGCGGGACATGCTGGATGTGAAGCAGCGCTTGCAGCGGCAAGATTAGGAATGAAGACTTTAATATTTTCAATTAGTTTGGAAGCAATTGCAAATATGCCATGTAATCCACATATAGGAGGAAGTTCTAAAGGGCATTTAGTAAGAGAAATTGATGCTCTAGGTGGAGAGATGGGAAAAAATATTGATAAAACCATGATACAAATAAAAATGTTAAATACTTCAAAAGGACCAGCTGTACATTCTTTAAGAGCACAGGCTGATAGAAAAAAATATCAAGCGGAAATGAAACATACTTTAGAGAAACAAGAAAATCTAGAAGTAAAACAGGGGGAGATAGTAGATATCATCATTGACAACGGAAAAGTGAAAGCTATTAAAACAGATGTAGGAGCAGTCTATCAGGTAAAAACAGTAATTTTAGCAACAGGTACATATTTAAAAGGAAAAATCTTTATTGGTGAATATTCAAAAGAAAGTGGTCCTGATGGGGTAGCAGCAGCTAATCAATTATCAGATGTTTTGAAAAATTTAGGAATTCCTTTAGTAAGATTTAAAACAGGAACACCAGCTAGAATCAATAGAAGAAGTATAGATTTTAGTAAAATGGAGATACAAAAAGGAGATCAAGGAATAGAAGCATTTTCTTTTGAGGATGAACCAAAGGATTTTAAACAAGTAGATTGCTATTTAACATATACCAATGAAAAAACACATGAAATTATCAGAAATAACTTACATAGATCACCATTATATGCTGGAAAGATTGAAGGAACAGGTCCTAGATATTGTCCTTCTATAGAAGATAAAGTGGTAAGATTTAGTGATAAACCAAGACATCAAGCTTTCGTAGAGCCGGTAGGATTAGATACAGAAGAAATGTATATACAAGGAATGAGTTCATCACTTCCAGAAGATGTGCAAATTGCTCTTTATAGAACAATACCAGGATTGGAACATGCAGAATTTACAAGACCAGCATATGCTATAGAATATGATTGTATTGATCCATCAAATTTAAAATTATCCTTAGAATATAAAGGATTTGATGGGTTATTTATGGCAGGACAAATCAATGGAACATCAGGATATGAAGAAGCAGCAGC
The DNA here is from genome assembly GCA_949288095.1 of uncultured Eubacteriales bacterium. Classification (GTDB taxonomy): domain Bacteria; phylum Bacillota; class Clostridia; order TANB77; family CAG-508; genus CAG-269. The sequence continues at coordinate 42,537 of CASEIX010000065.1, read as the reverse complement.
ACAAGGATTAATTGCAGGAATTAATGCCGTACAAAAAATAAAAGGAAAAGAACCATTAATATTAGATAGATCTCAAGCTTATATTGGTGTTTTAATCGATGATATTGCTACAAAAGGAACTAATGAGCCATATAGAATGATGACTTCTAGAGCAGAATATAGACTACTTTTAAGGCAAGATAATGCAGATTTAAGATTGACAACAATTGGACATGAAATTGGATTAATATCAGAAGAAAGATATCAAAAGTTTTTGAAGAAAAAAGAAAATATAGAAAAAGAAAAGGAAAGATTACAACATTTGGTAGTAAAACCAACAGAGGAAGTAAATCAGTTCCTAATAGAACAAGGAACTTCGGCATTAACAACAGGAACAAAAATGGCAGAATTATTAAAAAGACCAGAGTTAACTTATCAAAATTTAAGCAAAATAGATAAAAATAGACCTGAACTTTCAAGGCAAGAACAAGAAGAAGTGGAAATTCAGATAAAATATGAAGGATATATTAAATTACAAGAAGCACAAGTAGAAAAATTTAAAAAATTAGAAGAAAAAATATTACCAGATGATGTGGATTATGAAAAAATCAAAGGAATTAGTTTAGAAGGAAGACAGAAATTAAATAAATTTAAACCACATTCAATAGGGCAAGCATCTAGAATATCAGGAGTTTCACCTGCTGATGTATCTGTACTTTTAATATATTTGCAACAATTAAAAGAAGAAAAAAATAGCGAAAGGAAATAAGAAATGAATATCCAAGAATTTTCTGATTTAATGATAGATTATGGAAAAGAAATTGATATTGTGTTTACAGAGGAACAATTGCAAAAATTTTATCAATATATGAATTTATTAATAGAATGGAATGAAAAGATAAATTTAACGGCAATCGTTGAACCTAAAGAAATCATCTTGAAACATTTTATTGATTCTTTAACCATTATTCAATATATAAAACCAAATGAATCTGTGATAGATATTGGAACTGGAGCGGGATTTCCAGGGATACCAATAAAAATTTTGCGTAAAGATTTAAAAATTACTTTATTAGATTCTTTAAATAAAAGAATTAAATTTTTAGATGAAGTAATAAAAGAACTAGGATTAGAAAATATAAATGCAGTACATGCTAGGATAGAGGAATATGCAAAAAATAAACAATATAGAGAAAAGTATGATGTAGCCACCTCGAGAGCTGTGGCAAATCTAACAACTTTATCAGAGTATATGTTACCGATGGTAAAAATAAAAGGAAGAGCAATATGCATGAAAGGCTCTGAAATTAGTGACGAAATTTCGAAGAGCAAAAAGTCAATAAAAATATTAGGTGGAGAAATTGTTGATATAGAAGAATTTACATTACCTAAAAGTGACAATAAAAGAAATGTAATTTTAATAGAAAAAACGGAAAATACACCTAGTAAATATCCTAGAAAGCCTGGAATTCCATCAAAAGAGCCACTTTACTAAAAATAAAAAATGTAATAAAAAAAGTCAAAAAAATTGTGAATTTTTATTGACTTTTTTTTTATATTTATATATGATTATTATAGAATATAAACAAACTAAAGAGTAAATATTAACTAAAAATGGAGGCGAAGATTTTGGGAAAGGTAATATCAGTAGCAAACCAAAAAGGAGGCGTTGGTAAGACAACGACAACTGTTAATTTAAGTACAATATTAGCAAAAAAAGGAAAAAAAGTATTATTGATAGACGCAGATCCTCAAGGGAATGCGACAAGTGGATTAGGAATCGAGAAAGAGGTAGAATTTTCTACATATGATATTTTAGTAAATGATACAGAAATAAAACAGGCACTTCAAAAAACAGTCATAAAAAACTTATTGTTATGTCCTTCAAACATGAATTTGGCAGGAGCAGAAGTGGAGCTAGTATCTATGATGTCAAGAGAACAAAGATTAAAAGAAAAACTAGAGGAAATAAAAGAGAATTTTGATTACATCTTCATAGATTGTCCACCATCATTAGGTTTGATTACATTAAATGCATTTACTGCTTCAGATAGTGTGTTGATTCCTGTACAATGTGAATATTTTGCGTTAGAAGGATTAGGACAATTGTTAAATACTGTAAATTTAGTAAAAAAACATTTAAATAAAAACATTATGGTAGAAGGCGCTTTACTTACGATGTATGACATAAGAACGAATTTATCAAACCAAGTTGTGAAAGAAGTAAAAAAATACTTTAATGATAAAGTATATAAAACGGTTATACCAAGAAATGTAAGATTAAGTGAAGCACCAAGTTATGGAATGCCGATTACAGAATATGATCCAAGATCAAAAGGGGCAAAAGCCTATATGAAATTTGCAAAAGAATTTTTAAAAATCAATGAAGAAGAAAAGAAAGCAAAACATATGATGTAAAACTAACAAGCAGGTCAACATAAAAATAAAGCGTACTAATAGAAAAATAAAGGAGGAGATATAAATGGCAAAAATGTCAGGTTTAGGAAAAGGATTAGATGCATTATTCGGACCAGCACCAGAAGAAGAACAAATGCAAGAAAATGATATATTAAAGAATTTGAAAGTAACAGAAGTAGAACCTAATAGAGATCAACCAAGAAAGAATTTTGACCAAGAATCATTAGAAGAATTAGCAGAATCTATAAAAGAATATGGATTGATACAACCAATTGTTGTAACCAAAAAAGATGGATATTATGGGATTGTTGCAGGAGAGAGAAGATGGAGAGCTTCTAAAATAGCTGGACTAACAGAAATTCCTGCCATTATTAGAGAAGATAATGAAAGAATTAATTCTGAAATTTCACTAATAGAAAATATGCAAAGGGAAGATTTAAATCCTTATGAAAAAGCATTAGGTGTTAGAACTTTAATAGATAATTATGGATTATCACAAGAAGAAGTGGCTAAAAAATTAGGTAAAGGAAGAAGTACAATTGCGAACATTGTTAGAATCTTAAATTTAGAGCCTAGAGTATTAGAAATGGCAAAAGAAGGAAAATTGACAGAAGGACATTGTAAAGCATTACTTGCCATTACAGATCCAGAAAAACAATATAAAACAGCTGTACAAATGTTAGAAAGAGGTGCAACAGTTAGACAAGTTGAGAAAAAGGCGAGAGTAAAAGAAACAAAAGAAGAATCAGATAGAAACCATATATTGTATAAAAGCATAGAAGATAATTTTCAAAGTTTCTTTGGATCTAAAGTAAGACTAGATGCTGGAAAGAGAAGGGGAAAAATTATCATAGAATATACATCTAATGATGACTTAGAAAGAATATTAAATTTAATAAAATAAGGAAGGTGATTGGATGGAGGCAATATTAGAGTTTGTGAGGACAGATACTTTTCTAATAATAAATGGTATTGTATTGTGTATTCTTTTTTTAGGATTTCTTATCATGCTAGTAAGACTTCACTCTATCAATAAAAATTACAAAACTTTTTTACAAAAATTAGGAAATGGAGAAAACATAGAAGAAGATTTAGAGAATTATATGTATAGAGTAGAAAGAGTAGAAAAACAAAATGCAGAAATCAAAAATTTAGTGGATGCCATAGATGCAAACATGGATACTTGTATTCAAAAGATAGGAATTGTTAGATATAATGCATTTAAAGATACAGGAAGTGATTTGAGTTTTGCACTTGCTATGTTAGACGAAAAGAATAATGGAGTTGTTTTAAATGGTATTTATTCTAGAGAAATGTCAAATATATATGCAAAACCTGTAGAAAATGGCAAATCAAAATATACGATTTCTGAAGAAGAAGGAGAAGCTATACAAAAAGCAATAGAAAATAAACAAATATATAAGGTTAGGGAACAATGAAAAATATAATAAATAAAGTTAAAGAAAAAGATAATATAATTGTTTTTATATTATTTTTTCTTGTTTCATTAGGGATATGCTTAAATATATATCTAGAGGCAAATGATGAAATATGGAATTTTCAAAATGTATATAAAATGTATAATGGATTTAAAATATATGAAGAGATAAATGTTATTATAACGCCTTTATTTTTTTGGGGTGCAGAAATATTATTTCGTATATGGGGGGCAAATTTATGCATTTTCAGAATTTGTCATTGTCTTTTAATGGCTACATTATTTTTATATACTTATAAAATATTAAAAAAATTAAAATTACCTAAAACAGTATCTATATTAACAGTATTATTTATAGCTTTACAGGAATTCTTTTTACTTATAAGAACAAGTTTTAACTATAATAATATGGCTTTATTATTTTTTGTGATAGGTGTTTATTACTTGATAGAGGAAAAAACTAGAAAAAATATATTCATACAAGCTGTTATAACGATATTGATAATATTAACTAAGCAAAATATCGGAATATATTATCTAATAGGAAATATCATATATATAAGTATTTCAAAGGAATCAATAAAAAATAAATTCAAAGGACTTTCTAAATATTTAAGTATTATTTTATTAGGAGGAATTATATTTATATTATATTTAATAATAAATAATAATTTATTTAACTTTTTTAATTATACTTTTGGAGGCATCACAGAATTTGCAAATGAAAATTTTATTTTTGATTCTTCAGGTATTGTATACATGATAGGAATTACAATTATCAATATAATTGTCAGTATACTTTTTATAAAAAAGAATGTTTTTTCAGCAAAACAAAAAGAAAATATCAAAATATTATTTATATTTTCTATAATGCTTTCTATTATATGTTATCCAATTTTTAACTGGACACATGTTATAATTGGAACGTATTTAATGATAATAAATATTGTATACATGATATATACTTTATTTGAAGATTTTGAAAAGCCAATACAAAAAATATTAAAAATTGTTAATGGCATTATTATTTTGGCAATGATTATATTCTCCGTTTTTAATATGTATATGTGGATAAATACAATAACAAGTGATGAGTATCCATATTCTTGGGAAAATCCATTTTTTGGAGGAGTGATAGGAAAAGAAGAATATGAAAAAAGTGAAAAGGTCATAGAATATATAGAAAATAATGATAAAAAAGTAATTGTATTTTCCAATAAAGCTGCACTATATATGATACCATTGGGAAGAAATAATGGTGATTTTGATTTACCGTTCAAAGGAAATCTTGGAGTTAAAGGCGAAGATGGACTAATAGAAAAAGTAGATAGTATGAAAGATGTACAATTTCTCATTTTTAAGAAGGAAGATGAAAATATGTATCAAGAAAGCACAAAAGTAAAAGATTATATAAAAAATACTAAAAAATATGTTGGTGAAATAGAAGGATTTGAAATATATGAATAATTGGTCAAAAAATATTCATAATAAATTAAAATAAGTATTGACAAAATCCTAAAAAATATGTTAATATAAAAAATGTCTTTGAGACATGGAGAGGTGGTCGAGTTGGTTTATGGCACCAGTCTTGAAAATTGGCGTGCGTTAATAGCGTACCGTGGGTTCGAATCCCACCCTCTCCGCCAATAACATAAGAGTTAGATAATATCATAATATCTAACTTTTATTTATAAGTAATTCTATATGGAGATGTACCCAAGTGGTGAAGGGGACTGTTTGCTAAACAGTTAGGTCCTGAAAGGGGCGCGGAGGTTCGAACCCTCTCATCTCCGCCAAAATAATATAAAGTAATATTACTTTATATTATTTTTTTGCTGAAATTCAATAAATATATATTTACAAAAACAGTTTTTTATATTAAGATAAAAAGGGTTTACTATAAAATATATTGATAATTATAAAAAAATAAGGTATAATTAAATGAGAGAGTAAAACGAAAAAGAAAATATATTATAGGAGGGTGGAATATGAAAAAAAATAAAAAGAAAATAATAGTTGCATTTATGATTTTTATCATAGCTATTCTTTTTATCAGTCAAGTGGTACAAGCAACAACGGTATTTAACCCAGAACATTATAAACCATCCTCAACCAATAGTGTTAGTGGGGCAAGCAAATTAGAACATTTCGGAAATAAAATTATTGGTGTTGTGCAAATTATTGGTTCTGTTAGTTCTGTTATTGCTTTAATCTTGATAGGAATTAAATATATAATGGGAAGTGCTGAAGAAAAAGCACAATATAAAGAAACATTGAAGCCATATGTTATTGGCGCAATATTATTATTTGGAATAACTAATATTTTAACGATTGTAGCAAATGTTGTCGGAGGTTTTTAAGAAGAAATGGAGGGAGAAAATATATGAGAAAAATAATAAGCTATATATGTATCTTGTGTCTATTTCTTGTAATGATTTATCCAACAAATGTACAAGCATTATCTATTGATGATATATTTACAGGTGCTGATGATTTTCTGACAAAAGGTGGAGGACAAGCAGGTGTAAATACAACCATTGATGATACTGTTTTATCAGATACATCTGATTTTTTATATAATGTTTTATTAGGTGTCAGCATGATTGTAGCAGTAATTGTTGGAATGGTATTAGGAATAAAATATATGTTAGCAACCTCAGAAGATAAGGCAGACATAAAACAAACATTACCGGCATATGTAGTATCTTGTATAGTCGTATTTGGAGCATTTACAATATGGAAAATAATTATTAATATGATTCAATAAGGAGTAGATAAATGAAAAGAAAAAAATTTTTGAAATTTATTGTAGGTATTATATTACTTAGTATGGCAATAGGAATATATTTGCCAATTCATATGTGTTCAGCACTTACAATAGGGGATCTTACTGGAAATACATTAGGGACATTAACTATTCAGACAACAGGAAATAAGATTGTACAAATTGCAAGTACGGTGGGATCTATATTATCTGTAATTGTTATTATTGTTTTAGGTATAAAATATATGATGGGAAGCGTTGAAGAAAGAGCAGATTATAAGAAAACAATGCTACCTTATCTCATAGGAGCAATATTTATATTTGCTGCATCCAATATAGCAAATATTATTTATCAATTTGCAATAAATATTTAGATGTGCTATAATAAAATTACCTAAAAAACAAAAGAATATACAAATAAAAGGAGGAAAAGCCATGAAAAGAACTGTAAAAATAGTATTCGTTGCAATGATATTGTTAATGGCTCTAACAGTAACTGTTAATGCAGCATCTTCAGGAGTTGCACCAGGGGGATATACAGGAGGAGGAGCATCTGTTAGCTCTATTAACAAAATAGGTAACCAAATTATTCAAATTGTCAGTACAATAGGTTCAATTGCTTCAGTTATCATTTTAGTTGTTTTAGGTTTGAAATACATGATGGGAAGTGCTGAAGAAAAAGCAGAATACAAAAAGACATTATTACCATATATTATTGGTGCAGCATTTGTATTTGCAGCTTCAACAATCGCAACAATTGTATTCAACTTTACAACTAGTTTGGGTGGCTAATAAAAATAAGAAATATAAAAATAAAACTTGGTTTATTTTACAATCAAGTTTTATTTTTTTTCTGAAAAATATACATAACGTGTAATAAATATGACAGAAATATTACAGTCAAATTACAATATAATTAAAAATGTTTTTTTTTGTATATATATGTACTTTTAAAGGTTTTTTATGTTATAATTATATATAAGTGGAAGTGGTTGTAAAGGAGTGAAAAAACAAATGAGAATATATGAAATACCTAGAAATTATAAAGGAGAAAGTAGAATATTATATGTTTTTTCTACAAAAGCTTTAATTTATACAATTGTTGGTATGGGAATAGGATTAATATTTTATTTTATATTGAATGCATTAGGTATGCAATTTGCAGGAATACTTGTAGATGTTATTTTACGGTGCTATTGGTTTTTCAATCGGGACATTTAAAATACCGGATAATAAAAAATTTGAGTTTACAAGAAAAACTGGTGGAGAAAATATAGATGATGTTGCCAAAAGATGGATAAATTTTAAAAGAAAAAAAAATAGAGTGTATATATGGAAAGAGGAGGACATGAATCATGAGTGATAATCAAATAAGCAACTTTTTGACAATTAGTTTAGTAGTATTAGTAAGTGTGTTTTTTGTATTACTAGTTATACTTGTCATATTAATGTTAAAAGATAAAAGTAAAAACAAAGTCAAAAACACAGAAACTGGTAATCTATCAGATGAAACGAAAAAAGTAAAAAAAGATGTAGAATATACTAAAAATTCTATTTTTGATTTTATGGAATTTGATAAAATTGAAGACAACATGATTATTAGAAAAAAAGGTAGACAATACATAATGGTAATCGAATGTCAAGGTGTTAACTATGATTTAATGTCTGGATTAGAAAAAAATAGTGTTGAACAAGGATTTTTACAATTTCTAAATACACTAAGATATCCAATACAACTATACATTCAAACGAGAACAGTTAATTTAGGAAGTAGTATTAGTAGATACAAACAAAAAGTAAATACAATAAGAAATGAATATATGAGAAAACAAATGGAATATAATTCAATGCTAAATTCAGATGAATATACAGCAAGAGAAATCAATAATGCCAGATTTGAATTGGTAAAAGCACAAAACCTATATGAATATGGTTTAGATATTGTTAATAATACTGAAAAAATGAATTTAAATAAAAATATATTGAAAAAGCATTATTATGTTGTTATATCATATGTTCCAGAAGAAAATACAAATACAGGATATGATGAAGAAGAAATAAAAAGTATGGCTTTTTCTGATTTATATACAAGAGCACAAGCTTTAATTAGTTCTTTAGGCGTATGTGATGTAGCAGGAAAAGTATTAGACAGTGAAGAATTAGCAGAATTACTTTACATAGCATATAATAGAGATGAATCAGAAACATATCCATTAGATAATGCATTAAGAGCTGGAATAGATGAATTATATTCAACGGCTAAAAATGTACTAGACAAGAGAATGGAAGAAATAGATGCAGAAATTAAAGCAAAAGCAAATATCGAAGCTAATGAAGCAGCAGTAGAAGCTATAATGAATCAAGATAAAACGAGAAGAGCAAAACAAAAAGAAGAAAGAATGAGTCAATTAATTGACAATATGGCTAAAGATTTATTAGATGAAAATGAAGAAATATTAGGGGAAGATGTTGTCGAAGAGGCAAAAAAAATAGTAGATCAGAAAAAAGCTAAATAAGGAGGAAAGAAAATGTTTGGTAAAAAGAAAGAAACCGTTAAAGAAGAACCAATACAAAAAGAGAAAGTTAGTTTCTTAAGAAAGAAAACAATTAAAGAACTAATTGCACCATCTGGAATTGATGCTAGTAACATAGATCATTTGGAAATCATTTCTAATACAAAAAGATATGCGAGAAGTTTTTTCGTTTCACAGTTGCCAAGAATGTGTACTTTCCCAGAATTATTTAGAGATTTGTATCTTTTTGGAGATATTAATACATCTATATTTATAACTCCTGTAAAAGAAGAAAGATCACAAAATGAATTAAATAGAGTTATTAATGAATTGGAAACAGAAAGAATAGTAGCAATGGATAAAGGAAATATCAACAGAGAGAGTACAATAACACAAAAGAGATTAGAAGCAGAGCAATTAAGAGATGAAATTGCAGCAGGATTCAATAAATTATACGAAGCATCTATTGTAGCAACACTTTTTGCATATAATTTAGAGGATTTGGACAGAGATACAAAAATGTTAACTTCTGAGATGTCAAAAACTTTGGTAAATATCAAAACAGCCTGGGGAATACAAGAAGAAGCATTTCAATCAAACTTACCATTATTAGAAGATAAGATAAAAAAAGTACATACATTTGATAGAAATTCAATGGGAACTGTATTTCCATTTACAACATCAGAAGTAGGACATGCTACAGGCGTTCCTATCGGATTTAATAAACAAACAGGAACACCAATATTATTTGATAATTTCCATCCATCATTAACAAATTATAATATGGTTATATTTGCTAAATCTGGTGCCGGAAAATCTGTTACCATGAAAACATTAGTATCTAGATCATCTGTACTGATGGGAATAGAAAGTTTAGCACTTGATGCAGAAGGTGAGTATACCATTGTTGCCGAAAGTTTAGGTGGAATTAATGTTGTAATTAGTCCAAACTCTCAAACGATTATCAATTTATTTGATGTAGAAGTGGAAAGAGTAAAAGACGAAATTACAGGAAAAGAAAGAACCGTATTAAATATTGAAAATAAAGTAGAAGATGTTACGCAAGCTTTATTAACAATGGCGAAAGGAAGTACAAGAAGTACAGAAGTAAATGAGCTTACGAAACAAATTATTGCAGAATCAGTAGCAGAAGAATATGCAAGTCTAGGAATTACTAATAATCCAAATAGCTTGTATAAATCAGCTAGTATGGGAATAAAAGGAAACAACTTATTTGAAAAAGAGAAAAAAGAAATGCCAACAATTGGAAGCTGGTATAAGAGAATTCAAGAAAAAGCAAGAGATAATAAGAACCCGGATTATCAATTCCATTACAGTTATTTACTGAAAGTTATGAAACAATATGTAAGAGAATATGATGGGCAAATGGCATATTTTGATGGACAATCTACTTTTGATTTATTAGAGGGATCACCATTTATTAATTTGGATATATCACAATTGGAAGAAAGATTTGCAAGACCATTAGCACAACAAATTTTGCTTTCGTGGATATGGGAAAAATTTGTTAAGAAAAATAGTGAAGATAGAAAAAAAGCTACGCAAAAAAGAGTTTTGGTAGACGAGGCATGGATGTTACTTCCATACCCAGAAGCCGTAGACTTTTTAAATAAAATGGCGAGACGTGCTAGAAAAAGAAATGTATCTTTGGCCATTATTTCTCAAAGATTCCAAGACTTTTATGAGAAACCAGAAGCACAAGCAGTTTTAACATCATCAGATACAAAACTATTTTTAGCACAAGATAAAGCAGAAATTCAATATTTAAAAGAAGTATTTAAATTATCTGAAGGAGAAGCAAGCTTTTTAGTTACATGTCAAAAAGGTGAAGGACTCCTAAAAGTTGGAGCAGATACAGCTATATTAAAAATTGTACCAACGAAAAAAGAATTTGAATTTGTAGAAACAAATTTAAATAAATTAGCTCAAAGAAAACAAGATTAATAGTTGGAGGAAAAAATGAAATTTTTTGAAAGTAAGAAAATTTGGAAAAAAATTGTGATTATCTTGCTCATGGTATTACTTTTTCAATTTGGATTTGCAACACCAGTTAGAGCAGATGATACGGATTATGGAGGAATACTATTAAGTCCAATTATGTCACTAGTGGTAGCTTTAGGAGATCGGGATTGTTAATATAACACATAAAGTTATTATGGGGCAAAATGACTCTGTTATTCGTATAGATATGACAGAAGGTTTTTGGGATAAGCTAGCATCAATTTTAGTAGGTATTTTAGCAGGAATCGCAATACTTTTAGTAATTGCATTAGCTGCAACAGGTATAGGGGCTTTAGCGGGAGCGATAATAGGAGCAACGGTTACAGCATCCATAGGAACAGGAGCAGTAATTGTAAGTACAGTAGGTGGTATTGTAGCTGGAGTAGCATTTCATAATTCAATGTATCCAGAAGATTTAATACTTCCTTTATACTCACTATCACCTGAAGAAATTTTTAAAGGGCAAATTTTACTTTTTGATGTAGATTTCTTTAACCCTGTCGAAACTATTTATGCTAGATTGGATGATGATACAAATTTGAATATGAATGATTATCCAACAGATGATGCGTTTAATGAAGCAGTAGGAGACAGAAAAATTGAAGGTTATTTTTATCCTGAAGATGGAACAAGTATAGGAACCAACACATATGGTTCAGAAGCTGAATTTAATGAGGCTGTACAAAACGGAGAAATTGTAAGAACATCAAAACAAAATTCAGCATTAGAATTACAAAGCTTGGTGAGTCAATGGTATATAGCAATCAGAAACATTGCGATTGTATTATCTATGTCTGTATTATTATATATAGGTATTAGAATGTTATTGGCAACAGTAGCACAAGACAAAGCGAAATATAAGCAAATGTTAATAGATTGGGTAGTAGGTTTATGTTTGCTGTTTTTTATGCACTATATAATGGCGTTTTCTGTAACAATCGTTAATGCATTTACAAAAGTGGTTGCAGCTAGTAATTCACAATCAGGTTCAACAGAAGCAACAGGATATTCTGTTGTTCTTGAAGAAGATGATGATGGAAAAATTTTAGAAAAACTAGAAGATTTAGGAATGTATGATCCAGATGAAGAAGAAGTTGGTGGTGATGATTACGTAGAAAAACAACCAACAGTCGACGAAGATGGAAATACAGTAGAGAAATTGTTTGTTATGTGGCCAACAAATTTAATGGGGCAATTAAGATTACAAGCTCAAATGAGTTATGGAGATGCATCTTTCATAGGATATGGATTGTGTTTCTTTGTATTAACATTACTTACAATCTTCTTTGTATTTACATATTTAAAAAGGGTATTATATATGGCATTTTTAACCATGATAGCACCATTGGTTGCATTAACATATCCAATAGATAAAATTAGTGATGGACAAGCACAAGCATTTAATAGATGGCTAAAAGAATACATATTTAACTTATTAATACAACCATTACATTTGTTAATATACACAATTTTGGTTACATCAGCATTTGATTTAGCTGGAAAAAATGTTTTATATTCACTAGCAGCGATTGGTTTCTTAATTCCAGCAGAAAAATTAATGCGTAGTTTCTTCGGATTTGAAAAAGCTTCAACACCAGGAAGCTTAGCAGGTGCAGCAGTAGGGGCAGGACTAATTAATACAGGATTAAATCAATTATTGCATAGAGCGCCTTCAGGAAAAGGTGGAAAAAATGGAAATAACGGAAGTGATGGAGATGATGGAAGTGCACCAGCAAGAATTGGATATAGGAATGATACAAATCCATTAGACGAAATGGCAGGAAATAATGAGAATAATGGAGATAATGGAGAAATTGATAATACAGAAGCACAAAGACAAATGTTAGATGCATATGATGAAAATTATGGAACAGATGAATGGGATCCAGCTGAAAGAGATCAAATGGCAAGAGATGCGTACAAAGATGATGGAGCAATGCAATACTCAGATGATGAATATATGCAAATTTTGAAAGATTCTGGTTATACAGATGAAGAAATTGCCCAAATGATGAGAGAAAATGAGCCAGAAGAGAATCTTGAAGAAGAATCAGGTGAAGGTGAAGGTGAAGCTGAAGAAGTAGAAGTAGAAGAAGCACAACCTACTCAAAGGATTAATAGTGCAAGAGGAAGAATGACTGCTGGAGATGTTGCAAGAGGTGCAGGAAGGGCAATTAAATATACTGCAAGACAAGGAACTAGAAATGCAATAAGAGCTGTCGGAAGAACAGTAGGAGGAGCGATTGCAGCAGCACCAAATGTAGCAGTAAAAGCAGTAGCGGGAGCGGCTTTAGGAGCAACAGCAGGAATGATAGGAACAGGAATAGCAATTGCATCAGGAGATCCAAGTAATTTACTTACATATGGTGGAGGTGCAGCTTTAGCAGCAGGGTCAATAGGAGCTTCTAGGGCTGGAATAAATACATCTAATACAAAATCAGCAGCGCAAATAGCAAGGGAACGAGAGTTCTATGGAGATAGATATGATGATCACATAGTTGAAAAAAATATGAAAAAATGGAAAAAAGATGCTGAAAAAAGACAAGAACTAGAAAGATACTTGGGAAGAGAACAAGTAAAAAATCTATATAAAGACAAGAAAATTGATAAATATTTGAAAAATGAAATTACAGATACAAAAGATATTGCAGCATTAGAAAAACTACAAAAAGAAAAGAATGTAAACTTTAATGATGCTATGGTATTTTATGATGCTTATGACAAATATGGTGATATAACAAGACAAAAACCTAAAGATAGAGCAGATATAGAAGGTGGCTATACAAAAGAATTTACAGATAGAGGAAATTCACAACAACATGCTGAAGGAAAAGCAAAACGAATAACAAAAATGACACATGAATTTGAATCATTAAAGAAAAACTTAAGATAATTATAAAAAGGAGGAACTATATGATTATAAATACATAGTTAATACTTGTAATCATATAGTTTCTATTTTATAAAGGACAAATAAAAAAGGAGAATATAGTGGAAAATTTAAGAAATTCAAATAAAAAAATGATTATCATAATTTTATGTATAATTTTTTTAATAATTATAGGAATTATATGTTTCTTATTTCTTCAAAGAAATAATGCCAATGGAGAAAATACTGTTTCGCAACAATCAACAAATGGAACAGCAGAAAATACTACTCCAGAAACTTTTGAGGAAATAAATAGTTACAATATGTATTATACAGTAAAAGGAATTTTAAACAACTATATAACGATGATAAAAGAAGCAAATGGAGACGAATATATTGATTTTGGACGATTACAACAATCAAGAGATGAAGCAGTTGCAGGATTAGTAGATGAGTCAGTAAATGCAATATATAACATGTTTGATAGTAGTTATGTAGAAGAAAATAATATTGCAGAAGATGATATTAGCAATTTAGCACAACAATACAGACAGCAAGGAGACTACAGCAGAAATGTAGTATATGATTTAAAAATTAATGAAATGTATGTGGCAGATATATCAACAGATATGGATTTTATATTAGTAAATTTTGCTATAAATGGCATTGAAGATAATATGCTAATAAAATTGGATTTTGCAAATAATACATTTTCTATCTTTGGAAAAGAGTATTTAGAAGATAAAGGATATAATAAAGATACAGAAATTTCAAGTATAAAAATTAGTACAAATGACATTGAATCTAATAATTATAATAGTTTTAACTTAGTAAATACAGATGATAAATATGTCATTAACCAATATTTTTCAGAATATCAAACCAAATTATTAAATAATACAGATTCTGCATATGAGTTATTAGATCAAGAGTATAGAGAAAATAAATATGAAAATACAGAAGAATTTAGTCAATATGTTGAAGCAAATTATGAAACTTTGCAAAATACATATTTAACAAAATATCAAATCAATAACTTTGATGAATATAAAGAATATGTATGCCTAGATGAAAATAATAATTATTATATTTTTATTGAAAGATCTATGACAGATTATAGTGTTATCCTAGATACATATACAGTAGATTTAAAAGATTTTACAGATAAATATGAACCAGCAGATGTATCAACTAAAGTAGGAATGAATGTAGAAAAAGTAGTAGAAGCTATTAATGATAAAGATTATAGATATGTATATAACAAATTAGATGAAACATTTAGAAATAATAATTTTGGTAGTTTGGAGAATTTTAGTACATATATGAATGAGAATTTCTATGAAAATAATGAAATGGAATACTTAGAATTTTCAGAAGAAGGAGATACATATATATATAGTGCTAGAGTAAAAAATACACAAGAAGAAAATTCAGAAGGTAAAGAGATTACAATTATTATGAGATTATTAGAGGGAACAGATTTTGTGATGTCATTTAGTATGGAATAAATAAAGGAGAGGTCAAATGAATAAATTCATTAGATGGTATAATCAAAATAGAAAATCTATTTGGTCAACAATAGCAATTATAATCGTTATTATTGGAGTTATACAGCTAATTAATTATTTTTATAAAGTAAGTAATAAAAAAGAACTAAATAATAAAGGAAATCAAATTCAAAATACAACTGCCAATTACAATTATAATGAGGTAAGGGTAGATGATAATCATTCAAGTTTAACAGGAGAACAAATTTCAAAAAATCAAGAAACAGAAATTAGCATTATAGATAATTTTATAGATTATTGCAACAAAAATGACTTACAAAGTGCTTATGATTTATTAACTGATGAATGTAAAGAAGAAATGTATCCAACACTAGAAAACTTTCAAGAAAGTTATTATAATAATGTATTTAATAATTCAAGAAAAAATGTATCAGTAGAAAATTGGATAGATAATATATATAAAGTAAATGTAAATAAAGACTTTTTATCAACAGGTAGATATTCTAAAGAAGATACAATTCAAGATTATATAACTGTGGTAGAGGTTGATAATCAATATAAATTAAATATAAATGGATATATTGGAAGAAAACAAATAGCTAAATCAAAAGAAGATAAAAATATAACAATAGACGTAGAAGAAACAGATGTCTATATGGATTATCAATATTATAAAATAAAAGTAATTAATAACTCTGAAAATACGATTTTATTAGATGATGGTGTGAATATAGAAGCTATGTATATTGAAGATAAAAATGGAATTCAATATTCTGCGTACACACATGAATTAAATGAAGGACAATTAATGGTAAGTCCAAGAGAGGCAAAAGAATTGGAAATAAGATATTATAGCAAATATGGCTCTGAAAAAGAGATAGATAAAGTTGTTTTTTCAAGAATGATATTGAATAATGAAACATATACAACTTTTCAAAATAAAAGTTTATACCGTGATTATGCAAATTTTGAAATAGAAATATAGTACTAATAATAGGAGAATTGTATGAACGAGGATTTTAAAAATGAAGTAAAACGTAAATGGAGAATAATGTCAAAACGTTTATTACGAGTGGCAATCGTGATTCCTGCTATCGTCATAGTAATTTTAGCTGCAGCAGTTTATCAGGTAAAATTAGATGATGGAACATATGAGGAGGAAGATTGGTCTAATCCACAATATGCTTCTAGACAATATACAGGAGGAACTAATATTGGTTCAGATGGAAAAATAACAACAAATATGACGGCACAAGAGTTATGGGACAAGATGATGGATGAAGGAAGTAGAGTAGACTTATATCTAGATGGACCAGAAGAATTATTAAAATTGATGAATGCACAAATGGTTACACAATATTTAGATACAAGGGAAAATCCAGATGAAGAGATAGATTGGGATGCAATAACAAATATTAATTCTAATGAAGTTCAAGGGATTGTAAAATTAAAAAGAGCACAATCTGATGGAAATACAATAACCATGACTTATGTTGACCCAGAAACTTTTCAAACATATATTGACAATTATAATAGTAGTGGGTCAGAAAGTGATAGAAATATAGCTTTAAGCCATTTTACATTGGAAAGAACGACTGTAGCTAATAATTCAGGGAATGCTAGACCAATAGAAGCTGGAGAAACGATTAATATTCCTTCAGGATTAGGTGCTGTACATACATATATGGGATGGCAAATGATTACGTCTACAACATCTATGCAATATCAACTAAGAGAACAAGCAGGAATGAATTTTGATGAAGAAGGGTTTGGGATAATCAATGGTCGTTATGTAATTGCATGTACAACTACATATGGACAAGTTGGAGATTATGTAGATTTCTATCAGGCAGATGGAAGCATTATACCTTGTATTATAGGAGATATAAAAAACCAAAACGATGCAGGTTGTAATGAATGGGGTCATTTAGATGGAACGTGTATTATTGAGTTCATTGTTGATAAAACAACATGGTATAATCCTATGCATGAAAATCCAGGTACCCAAAATTGTCATCCTGAATGGAATCAATATCTTACAAAAGCAGTAAATGGAGGAAGCTATTTTGATAATCCTGATTTTGGAGCAGAGGATATAACACCTAATGAAGATTCTGATTCAGGTTCAGGATCAAGTGAAAGTCAATTATATTGGCCAACAGATGGAACAAATATAAGTTCTGAATTTGGACTAAGGGATTCACCAACAGCAGGAGCATCAAGTGACCATAGAGGAATAGATATAGGAGTACCAACGGGGACAAATGTATATGCTTGTGAAGCAGGTACAGTAACTACAGCAGGATGGAGTGATTCAGCAGGAAATTGGGTAGTAATAGATCATGGAAATGGATATGTTACGAAATATATGCATAATAGCGAAGTGTTAGTTTCGGCTGGAGATACGGTAGAAAAAGGACAAACAATAGCTATATCAGGAAGTACAGGGATTTCAACAGGACCTCACCTTCATTTTCAAATAGAATATAATGGAACTGCAGTAGATCCGTTAAGTTTTAAGTATAATAATGGCATGGGAAATGGAACAGGAGGAATTGGAGGAAGTAGCAATAGTGGAGGAAGTTCAACAACATATTATGCAAAAGTAGCAACTTGGAACCGAGTAACAGATACCGTAGAATCAAATGACCCTGATGTTGAAAGTTATTCAACAACTACATATAATATGACAACTACAAGAATAAATTATCAAGAATTTATAAGTGGATATACAATGCCATTTGATTATTTATGGGATTTGTTAGTAATTAGTGAAGATCAAGATTTTGTATCGGATTTGGCAGATTTGGTATATGATAGTGAGATAGAAATTACAGTACACGATAATTTATCAACTAATACAAATGTAAATACATATACATATACTGAAAATGAAAAAATTATATCAAGAGGAGTAAAAATTGTAGGTAATTCAGAAGAAGAAGGAGATAGAGTAAGAGTTGCATATCCAGGAGCTTCTGATCCACATATTAATTCATCAGATAGAACAGTTGTGCATACAACAGTTACAACAACAAATACTTTAGATATATCTTTAACAAAAGCAAATGTATGGATAGTAAATTATACAAAGGAATATACATATGAAGTTCCAGAAAATATAGTAACAGAAGGTGGAGCTGGAGATTTAGAAGATATTCCATATACAGATGAACCAGACCATACAACAGAAACTGATGATATTGGATATGGAGAATCACAGAGACAGTCATATCAAAGTCAATGGTCTCAAGAAATTCCAGATATTGTTGCGATACTAGAACAAGTTTATTGTGATTATTACTATTCTACAACGAATAGGAATGAATCTATAACGAATACCTTAGAAAGAACGACATATATTGCATCACCAGCAAACATAGAAGAAAAAACAGATAAACATGCTACAGATCCTAATTTTGTTACACTTTTATTAAAAGAAGGAAATAGAAGAGCAAAACATCATATTTTAGGATCATCATCTTGGTTATTTGATTTATTACTTAGAAATGACAGTACGGCAGACATGGTAGACTTGACTAAATATTTGTTATATAAGGCATCAGGAAATACAAGATATTGGGATCCAAATCAACCATTTGACTTTAGTATGTTCGATCCTGAGAACTTTGCAAGCAATTCTAATGGTTCAAGTGGTATAGAGGGGGTACCGGGACAAATTTACGATTATTTATTGCGAAAAGGAGTACCACCAGTAGGAGCAGCTGCTATATTGGGAAATATTCAAGCTGAAAGTTCATTCAATTCTTCTTCAGTAAACTCATCAGGATATTCTGGATTGTGCCAATGGGGAGACGAAAGATTAAGTAATCTTAGGAGCTTAGCAAGTGCTAGAGGAAAAGATTGGACTGATGTGGAAATACAATTAGATTTCTTATGGCAAGAATTAAGTGATTCATATTCATCTGTTAAAGATGTTATTATGAGTGCTACTCAAGAAAGTGATATGGAATATGCAACATGGTATTTTGGAAGATATTATGAAAATTACTTTACAGGAACATGGCCATCTTCAAAAGATCAATCTGCTACAAGATATGAATATGCACAACAATGGTATGAGCAATATAAACAAAATAGCCCATCTGCAAATGAAAATGGAACCGTATATTATCAAGGAGATTATAGCCAACCATATGGTGATGGAACAATTGCAGATAGTGGATGTGGACCTACATGTTTTGCTATGGTAGCTAGTGATTATTTAGGTAGACAGGTAACACCAGTTGATGCTATATCATGGTGTGGGAATGCTTATTATGTACCAGGAGCAGGTACTTCATGGGCATATTTTGCAGCAGCAGCAAGTCATTTTAATTTACCTTGTACAGTGGTAGACCTAGGAAATAATATTAATGCAGCAGTGGATCAGTTGAGAAATGGAAATCTAGTTATATCTTCACAGGGGCCAGGAATATTTACATCAGGAGGACATTTTATATTATTATCATCTGTCGATTCAAGTGGAGGAATTAAAGTTAGAGATCCAAACAAGAATAATGCTGTCAATAAGGGATATGCAGATAGAACATTTACTGCTTCTGAAATAAATGCATCAGGAAAAAATTATTGGGCTTTTGTAAAAAATTAAAAACATAAATTTATACGAGGAGTGTATAAAATGGATAAAAAGAAACTTTTAATTATTCTTTTAATATTGGTAGTATTAATTGTAATCATTTGTATTGTGGTTAAAATGCAACAAACAAATATAAAAAAAGAAGAAGAAAATTTACCAGTAGAACAAAGAGAAGAAGGCGGAGAGGCATATAATGATACACAACTAGGTAATTTTGACATTACAATTGATGGAATGGAAAAAGAGATAGAGAAAGAAATAAAAGATATGGATGATTTTGAATTGGAATTTAAAAAATATATTTATTTAAATGGATTAGTAGATGCTAATGTAGCAACTATAGAATCTTATAATATCAATGGAAATGAATTAAAAATAAATTTTCAATTAAATAATCCATCTGCCACAAAAATGACTTGTACTGTAAATATATCAGAGCAGACATATGAATTTTCTAAAGAAAGCTAAAGAGAAAAAAGTAAATAAATATATTGATAAAAGGGAGAGAATATGATATTCTCTCCTTATAAAATATAAGAAGGTGAACATATGATAGAAATAAAAAATATATCTAAGTCTTATGTAAAAGGGGAAAAAATAATTGATAATTTAAATTTAGAAATTAAAAATGGAGAAATATTGGGATTTTTAGGTCCAAATGGTGCAGGAAAAACGACAGTGATAAAAATGATGACAGGCATTTTAGAAATAGATGATGGAGACATTTTAATTGATGGAAAAAGCATAAAAAAGGAACCATATGAAGCTAAAAAAAATTTAGGACTAATTCCAGATAGTCCAGATATGTTTTTAAATTTAAAGGGAATAGAATATTTAAATTTTATAGCAGATATCTATAAAATAGGAAAAGAAGAAAGAATCAAATATATAAGAGAATTTTCTAAAAAATTTGATATGGAAAATGCTTTAAATGAAAAAATAGAAAGTTATTCTCATGGTATGAGGCAAAAAATCATTATTATAGGCGTATTATTACATCAGCCAAAAAATTGGATATTAGATGAGCCAATTACAGGATTAGATCCAAAGGCTATTTATGATTTAAAAACAATGATGAAAGAATATGCAAAAAACGGAAATGTTGTATTTTTTTCTACACATATATTAGAAGTAGCAGAAAATTTATGTGACAGAGTTGCAATTATTAATAAAGGAAACATTGTATTTGTAGGAAAGATAGAAGAGTTAAGAGAAAAAATGAAAGAAAATAACTCATTAGAAGAATTATTTATGGAGATAATAAATGATGATTAAAAATATAATGTTATTAACAAAAATATCTACTAGAAATTTTCTGCAAAATTTAAATATATTAGATAAAAATACAAAAAAAATTAATAAAAAATCAATGTATGTTTGGATGTTAATTGTTATTATCATAGCAATAGCTTTTGTCAGTAATGAAGTATTAAATATATTAGAAGATTATGGGCAAATGCAAATATTTCTTAATGTTCTTTTTACAATTGCTATCATTATTATGTTTATGCAAACAATCATAGCAAGCATGAATATACTATATTTTTCAAAAGATATAGAGTATTTTTTACCAATGCCTATTAAAGTAAAAGAATTATTATTGTCAAAAGTAAATACAATGATAAATATTTTGTATGGTACAGAGTTATTATTTATGCTAATACCATTAATATTATATGGAGTATCCACAACAGCCTCATTTTCTTATTATGTATATGTAATAGTAACATTGCTATTATTACCAATATTTCCAGCAGTATTTGTCAGTATTATTACATTGATTATCATGAAATTTATAAAAACAATAAAAAATAAAAATATGTTTCAAATGATTGTTACTTTATTTTTTGTTTTTCTTATTGTATTGGCAGAAGTTTTATTTATCAAAGGAATTACTTCTACACAATTAGATAGTGAAACAATAGGAATCAATGCTATGAATATATCTGAAAATATTAATGGCAGTATGGTTGTTATAAATCCACTACTTTCTGTTTTAAATCAAAATCAAGTTATGATAAATTTAATAAAAGTAATTGGTATTTACGCTGTTATGTATGTAATATTGATAGAAATAGGGAAAAAGACATATATAAAAAATATATTAAAAACAACAGGATATAATAAAAGTAAACATAAACAAAAAGTTGATTTTGAAACACAATGTAATCCACAAAACTTATCAAAAGCATATATAAAAAATGAATTTAAAAATTTTATGAAAAATGCAATATTTTTTATGCAAACGATTTATCCTATCAGTATGATGATGGTTATGTTTATAGTTATAACCATATATTTTAAGATAGGAATGATAGAAAAAAATCAAGAGTTAGCAAATTTATTAGGAGGAATGCATTTAACAATAGAAGGTGTATGCCTAATACTAGGGATTATACAAGTCGTATGTTCAATGGTTAATATATCTATTACTGCCATTTCTAGACAAGGTCCAAATGCTATTTTCATGAAATATATACCAATTAATTTATATAAGCAATTTTTATTAAAAAATGTACCGCAAGTTACGATAGATATGGTGATATCTGGGATTGTAGTGATTCTTAGTAAAATCATATTTCCAGCAGTATCTATTGGAAGTTTAATATTAACATTTTTAGTAAGTATTTTATTAATTATTATTAATAGTTTTCTAATGTTAATTGTAGATATAAAAAGACCGATATTAGATTGGAAGGCAGAAATAGATGTTTTTAAACAAAATCAAAATAAAATATTTCAATATGTATGGACAATTATAGTTGTGGTATTGTTAATGTATATAAAAAGAGCATTTGAAAATGTAAATTTATATATTGGTATATTAGCAACATTTATCCTATTTTTATTCATACTAATGATTATCCATATATATGTAAAAAAACAAATAAAGAATCATAAATTATTTAAAAATATTATATAAAAATAGATAAATTCATAAAAAGGGTATAAACAATAAATAAAATGAAAAATCTATGGAAAAAAAGAAATATCAAAAATTTAAAATTGATATTTCTTTTTTAGCTAAATAAATTTATAAAAATATTACCAATAACTCTAAAGATAGCATTTGTATGATATAATTCAATAAAGTAGTTTTTAACAAAAGGCAGTTGAAAGATAAGAAATAAAATAAGAATAACAATAACAAGAGCAATTAATGATTTTACATAGTCTGAAAAAGATTTTTTATATCGTATTTGATATCCTCGGTTTTTTAAGTCTTGTATGTATGCATCATGATATGCTTGTTGTCTTGCTTGATTTACTTGTTTTTCATATTCTAAATTTCTTTTGTATTGTTCAGCCTGTGCATTTTGATAAGCATTTTGTGTATCATTAGGTGTTGTATGATAATTTATATGGGCATTAGGATTAACAGGATTTACATTTTGTGAATCGGTATTATGATATAGATTTTGTTGTAAATTATTTAATCTATCTTTT
Source organism: uncultured Eubacteriales bacterium (assembly GCA_949288095.1). Classification (GTDB taxonomy): domain Bacteria; phylum Bacillota; class Clostridia; order TANB77; family CAG-508; genus CAG-269. Next base: position 18,979 of record CASEIX010000065.1, on the reverse strand, counting down.
AATGCCTCATTTTGTCGATACATTTCATCATATTTATCTTGAGAAATAATCGTATCTTCTATTTTTTGATCATATAAAGCTCTTTGGTTTGGGTCTGATAAAATTTGATAAGCCTCATTAATGATTTTAAATGTCTCTTCAGCCTCTTTTTTATGTATTTCATCTTGCAAATCAGGATGATATTTTTTGGCTAAGGTTTTATATGCTTTATCAATAATTTCAGGTGAGGCATTTCTATCTACCTCTAATATTTCATAATAATTTTTATCCATCGTTATAATCCTTTCAATTAAAATAATAGCATAAAAAACAAAACTATTCAACTAAAATTTGTAATTATATGTAAATATGTTGCATAAAGTAAATATTTATTGTACAAGAAAAAATAGAGGAAGTTGCAGCTTCCTCTATTTTTTCTCTTCATATTTTTCAGCGGAGTTTGTTTGTGGTGCTGGTTCATTTTCTTTCTCAATCGCTTCTTTTCTAGCTTGTTTTGTTTTTAGATTATCTTTTGCAACTGTCATTAATAATTTAATTCTGTTTGCTTGGTTTGTTTCACTAGCACCAGGATCATAATCTACTGGAGAAATATTGGCATCTGGATATTTTTCTCTAATGGTTTTGATAACACCTTTACCAACAACATGATTTGGTAGGCAAGCAAATGGTTGCACACAGATAATATTTGGAATGTCATGTTCAATATATTCAATCATTTCTGCTGTTAAGAACCAACCCTCACCAGTTTGATTTCCAATAGATAATACATCTTTTACTTGATTTTCTAAGTGCCAAATATCACAAGGTGGTAAATAGCCTTTTTTAGAATTTGCTAAAGCAATTTTCATATCTTTTTCTAAAATATCAATTAATTTGATAGCAGCTTTCATAATCTTTGAAGAAGTTTTATTAGTGTTTAACAAACTGTTAAAAGTAACTTTATGTGTAGCCATGAATTTAACAAATCCCATAAAGTCAGGTAAAATGACTTCTGCACCTTCTTTTTCTAGTAAATCGGCAACATGATTATTTCCAAACGGATGATATTTGATAAGAACTTCTCCAACAATACCAACCCTAGGTTTTTCAATAGATGTGTCTAATTCTATTTTTTCAAAGTCATTGACAATATCATAAATACTTTGTTTAAATTCTTTGGTTGTTGATTTTTGAAGTAATTTTTTACATTTTTCCATCCACTCATCAAATAGTTTTTGCGTTTCACCTTTATGTTTTTCATAAGCTCTATTTTTCGTTAACATTTTCTGTAATAAATCACCATATAGGATTGTTTTTAATAAACGCTCAATTAATGGTACGGTTATTTTAAATCCAGGCATTTTTTCCATACCAACAATATTAAATGAAATAACAGGTATATTTTCAAATCCTGCATCTTTAAGTGCTTTTCTAATAAATCCTATATAATTGGTTGCTCTACATCCCCCACCTGTTTGAGACATAATTAAAGCCGTTCTATTTAAATCATATTTACCAGATTGAAGAGCTTCAATCATTTGTCCAGTTACTAAGATAGATGGATAACAAGCATCATTATTGACATATTTTAATCCAGTTTCTACTGTTTTTTGTGTACATTCTCTTAGTAATTCCACTTTATATCCACTAGACTGTACGGCAGCTTCTAATAATTCAAAATGAATTGGTGCCATTTGTGGTACTAAAATGGTATAGTCTTTTTTCATATCTTTTGTAAAGATTTTTTTATGTTGTTCATAATCACCAGTAGAAGTATGTTCTCTTTTTTCTTTTTCACGTTTATTCATACTAGCAAGTAATGAACGAATACGAATTCTAACAGCCCCTAAGTTATTAACTTCATCAATTTTAATTAATGTATACATTTTATCATAACTAGATAAGATTTCTTCAACTTGGTCTGTTGTAACAGCATCTACACCACATCCAAAAGAATTTAATTGGACTAATTCTAAACAGTCATGTTTTCCAACAAAATCTGCTGCTGCATAAAGTCTTGCATGGAATACCCATTGGTCAACAACACGAATTGGTCTTTTTACTTCTGTTTGATTTGAAATACTGTCTTCTGTTAATACACATAATCCTAATGAAGTAATTAATGTATCGATACCATGATTGATTTCTGGGTCAACATGATATGGACGACCAGCCAACACAATACCTTTTAAATGATTTTCTTCTATATATGTTACTGTTTCAGCACCTTTTCTACGAATATCTTCTTTACATTTTTGGTATTCTGCTTCTGCTTTATCAGCTGCTTCATTTAATTCTTCTTTTGTAAAGTGATATTGCTTAAATTCATCTAATTCTAGTATCTTCTTTACTAAGTTTTTCTTATCAAAAGGTAAAAATGGGTTTAAGAATTTTACGCTAGGGTCTTTTAATCCTTCTACATTATTTTTCAATACCTCAGAATAAGAAATAACAATAGGACAGTTATAGTGGTTATCGGCTTTTTCATATTCTTTTCTAGAATATGGCATACAAGGATAAAAGATGGTTTTAATTCCTTGCTCTAATAAACTTTCAATATGTCCATGTGAAAGTTTCGCAGGATAACATACAGATTCTGAAGGCATAGATTCCATACCTTTTTCATAGGTCTTTCTAGTACTCTTTTCAGAGATAATAACTCTAAATCCTAAACTGGTAAGGAACGTAAACCAGAAAGGATAATCCTCATACATATTTAAAACTCTAGGGATTCCAATGGTTCCTCTGGTTGCATATTGTTCTTCCAATGGTGTATAATCAAAAATTCTTTCATATTTGTATTGTACTAAATTTGGCAAATTTTTAGCTTTAGTAACAACACCTGCACCTTTTTCACAACGATTACCGGTTACATGGATTTGTCCATTGCTAAATTTATTGATTGTTAATTTACAATGGTTTTCACAGTTATTACAATGGGTATGTGTAATTTTTATTTTTAAATTATCTAATTCATCTTCTTTTAAGATGGTAGATGTATATTCCATATCTAAGTTAGCTTCATATTGTTCTTTTGAAAGTAAAGCCATTCCGTAAGCGCCCATTAATCCAGAGATATTTGGTCTGACAACATGTTTACCAACAATTAATTCAAAAGCTCTAAGGACTGCATCATTATAGAAAGTACCACCTTGAACAACAATATGTTTTCCTAATGTTTCAACATCTCTTACTTTCATAACTTTTTGAATCGCATTTTTGATAACAGAATATGATAAACCACTAGAAATATCTCCAACAGAATATCCTTCTTTTTGTGCTTGTTTGATTTTTGAGTTCATAAATACAGTACATCTTGAACCTAAATCAACAGGTCTTCTTGATTTTAGTGCTTCTTTAACAAATTCAGATATTTCTAAATTCAAACTTTTGGCAAATGTTTCTATAAAAGAACCACATCCAGAAGAACAAGCTTCATTTAACATGATATTATCAATAGAACCATTTTTTATTCTAATATATTTCATATCTTGCCCACCAATATCGACAATACTGGTGACATCTGGTTCAAATGTTTTAGCAGCTGTATAATGGGCAATTGTTTCAATTTCGTTTAAATCAACATTTAAAGCTGTTTGAATTAGTTTTTCACCATAACCTGTTACACCACTATATCTTAAAATGGCTTTTTCAGGTAATACCTTATATAATTTTCTCAACATATCCATAACGCTTTGTAATGGATTTCCCTCATTGCTACCATATAAAGAATATAATAGGTTACCATCTCTATCAATTAACACAAGTTTTGTGGTTGTAGAACCTGCATCAATTCCTAAGAAACAATCACCTTCATAATTTTCTAATGGTTTTGAAGGAACAGTTGCTTTATTATGTCTTTCTTTAAAAGCTTCATATTCCGCTTCATTTTTAAATAAAGGATCAAGTGGTTGTGTGGTTGTATCATGTGAATTTTTAAAGTTCTCTATTTTCTTTTCTAATTCATTAGGAGTAATCACTTCTGTGTTAAAGGAATCCAAAGCAGCACCTTTTGCAACTAATAAATGCGCATTTTCTGGTACAATGATTTGGTCATCTATTAAATGTAATGTTTCAATAAAACGTTTTCTTAATTCTGGTAAATAACTTAAAGGTCCACCTAAAAAGGCAATATTTCCTCTAATAGGTCTACCACAAGCCAATCCACTAATGGTTTGGTTAACAACTGCTTGGAAAATAGAAGCAGCAATGTCTTCTTTTGCAGCACCTTCATTAATTAAAGGTTGTATATCGGTTTTTGCAAAAACACCACAACGAGAAGCAATCGGATAAATGGTTTGATATCCTTTTGCTAATTCATTTAATCCATCTGTATCTGTATGTAATAAAGAAGCCATTTGGTCTAAAAAGGCACCAGTACCACCAGCACAAGTACCATTCATTCTTTGCTCAATAGAATTATCAAAATAGATAATTTTAGCATCTTCTCCACCTAATTCGATAACAACATCTGTTTTTGGAAAGTATTTTTCAATGACTCTCTTACAAGAAACGACTTCTTGAATAAAATCCACTCCTAAAAATTTTGCAGCAGACATAGCACCAGAACCAGTTAAAGCAATTGTAAATGAAGCAGAAGGATATTTTACAAGTAATTCCTCTAACACTTCACAAACTGTTTTCTTGGCATCTGAAAAATGTCTACGATAATCTGAATATATAGTATTTTTATGATTATCCATTACGATTATCTTGACTGTTGTAGATCCAACATCAAGACCAACATGTAAAATTTCATTCATGACAAAAACTCCTTTTTTGTATATAAATTTTTCATTCTTATCCACCCTAATTGTATACGGAAAAGCCACTTTTGTCAAATGGAAAATGTTGTAAAAGTTGCCAAAGGGGACGTGTCATTTTGGCAACTTTTTTTGTTCTAAAAAGGACAAACAAATAATACAATAAGTAATAAATAAAAACAAATAAATTTGAAAGGAAGGAAAACAACATGAATAAAAAAATAGTGATAATTTTTACCATTTTATTAATTATTATATTAGTAGGAGGATACCTTATTATCAATTATTTTAAAACACATCAAGAAGAAACTATTGTAGAGGAATATACACCAGAAGAAGAAATTACAGAAGAGCAAAACAGACAAACAATAGTAAGCTTGTATTTCTTAGAAAAAGAAACAAATGAATTAGCACCTGAGGCAAGACTAGTAGATATTAAAGAAATTATGAATACACCTTATGATAAATTGGTAAATATGTTAATAGAGGGTCCTAAAAACGAGAAGTATATAAAACTGATGCCAGATAATACGAAATTAAATAAAACATATAAGGAAAAAGATATGGTATATTTAGATTTTTCGAGTGATTTTTTGAATTATGATAAAAAAGATGCATCTGTAAAACAAAATATCATTGATAGCTTAGTCAAAACATTAACACAATTAACTGAAGTAAATTCTATTAAAATTTTAATTGATGGAGAAGAAAATGAGGAATTTAATGAAGTGTATAGTTTGAATGTAGATGAATAATGAATTATGGCACAATAAAAATAAATAAAATAAGTTTATACAATAATTAATTGAAAAAATCATATATAAAATATGTATAAAAATATAAAAATCATTTTAATATTTTATATAACTTAATATATTTAACAAATCTATTGAAATGATTTAAAAAATATTCAACTTCATGTAAAGATTTAATGGTATTATCTTTACAACATTTAAAATTAAATTTCTTTTTAGGGGGTGGACATTTTCCACCTCTGTTTTCTATATTTTTAATTATTTTTTTATCCATACAAACCTTCACCTTTATTATTTAATATAAATTTTTTAGTTGTTATGATAGCATATTCTATATTTTAAAGAAAGGTGAAAGCTTTTTTATATATTTATAATGAAAAAATTACAAATACATGCTATAATAACAAAGGAATTAGATTTACAAGAAAATTGTTTGAAAAGGAATATATTATAAAATGGAAAAAGATATAAGATTAAAAGAAAATGAAAGAATTGATGATTTAGAATATAAAGGTTTAAAAATTATACAAAATAAGGATGGATTTTGTTTTGGAATTGATAGTATATTGCTTTCAGATTTTGCTAAAAACATAAAAAAGGGGGCAAAAGTATTGGATTTAGGAACTGGAACAGGTATTATTGCAACTTTATTATGTGGAAAAACAGAATTGTCTGAAATAACAGGAATAGAAGTTCAAGAAGAAGTTTATGAAATGGCAAAAAGAAGTATACAGTTAAATCATTTAGAAGATAAATTTGAAATGATACAAGATAATATACTAAATTTAAATAATTATTTTGAAAAAAATACATTTGATGCCATTGTGACAAACCCACCCTATAAAAAGAAAGAAACGGGAGTACAAAATGAGGACACAAGAAAATTAATTTCTAGACATGAAATAGAAGCAAATATAGAAGATTTTATAAAGATTTCAAAAGACATGTTAAAAGATAAAGGTGAATTTTATATTGTTTACAGACCAGAAAGATTGGTAGATTTATTATCTCTTATGAGAAAATATAAAATAGAACCGAAAAAAATTCGATTTGTGTATTCGAATGTTAATGCGGTTTCAAAATTGGTTTTAGTACAAGGAGTAAAAAATGCAAGACCGTTTTTAAAATTAGAACCCAATTTATATATTTATGATAAAAATGGAAATTATACAGATGAAATTTTAAGAATTTATCATAAAAAATAAATTTAAATAGAAATAAAAAAAGAGAGGATAAACAGATGAAAGAAATGAATCAAAAAGAAATAGGAACTTTATATATTGTTGCAACACCAATCGGAAATTTAGAAGATATCACATTAAGAGCAATTAACATATTAAAGGAAGTAGATTTAATAGCAGCAGAAGATACAAGACATACCTTAAAATTATTAAATCATCTTGAAATAGCGAAACCATTAATCAGTTATCATAGACATAATGAAGATGTCAAAACAGATATATTAATTAAAGAATTAAAACAAGGAAAGCAAATAGCACTTGTTTCTGATGCAGGAACTCCAGGAATTTGTGATCCAGGGGAAGAAGTTATAAAAAAATGTATAGAAGAGGAAATTCCGATTGTGCCAATTCCAGGAGCTTGTGCTATGATTAATGCATTAATCTGTTCAGGATTGGATACAAAAGAGTTTGTATTCATCGGATTTTTACCATTAAATAAGAAAAATAGAAAAGAAAAATTAGAAGAAATTAAAAATACAACAAAAACGATGATTCTCTATGAAGCACCACATAAATTGGAAACAACATTAAAAGATTTAAAGGAAATAGTAGGAGATAGAAAAGTGGTATTAGCAAGAGAATTAACCAAAATTCATGAAGAATATATCAGAGAAAATATAGATGTACTAATTGAAAGAGCAAAGGAATTAAAAGGAGAAATTGTTTTATTGATAGAAGGTGCAGAAAAAAAAGAAGAAAATGATTTGCTACAACTATCTTTGCAAGAGCATTATAAATATTATGAAGAAAAAGGATTTAGCAAAAAAGAAATTATTAAGCAAATAGCAAAAGACAGAAATGTCAATAAAAATGAAATATATCAACAATTTATTGATAAGGATTAAATAGGAAATGATAACAATGCTAAAAACAAAAGGACCAAGCAAGTAAGAGCAAAGCTCTTATTTACTTGGTTTTAATTTACTTATTTTTTTTGAACAATCTTCACAAATTAATTTATCGTTATAATTGATTAAATTTTCAGTATTTCCACAAAAAATACAATTTGGCTCATATTTCTTTAGTACGATTGATGAACCATCAACATATATTTCAATAGGATCTTTTTCAGCAATGTTAAATTGATTTCTGATTTCGATAGGAATAACTACTCTTCCTAGTTCATCTACTTTTCGAATAATTCCTGTTGATTTCATAAGTTTATCCCCCCCTTAAAAAGTTAATTTACAACCCTATATACATTGTTACTATATCACAAATAGACAAGCAGGTCAATTAAAAAGTAATAAAAAGTTCATAATAGAATAAAATTATTTAGGTGATAAATATGTTAAATTTAGTTTGGCCAATTTTTATAATAATATCATTTTCTTATGCAATTTTTTCAGGAAATTTACAAAATTTGAATTCTAGTATTTTTGATAGTGTGGAAAGTGCTGTAAACTTAAGTATCACTATGTTAGGAATCATGTGTTTATGGAGTGGAATTATCAATGTTGCAGCAAATACCAATATAATGAAATTGATGAATAAAATGTTAAAACCAATTATCAGATTTTTATTTCCGGAAATCAGAGAAAATAAAAAAGCACAAAGTGAAATTTCTATGAATATGGTAGCCAATATTTTGGGCTTAGGAAATGCAGCTACACCATTAGGATTAAAAGCAATGGAAACTTTACAAAAAGAAAATAAAAATAAACAAGAATTAAGTAATTCTATGATCATGTTAATTGTAATCAATACGGCATCAATTCAAATTATTCCTACAACGATTATAGCCATAAGGAGTTCGTTAGGCTCAGAAAATCCAACTTCTATTATTGTTCCTGTATGGATAGCAACAATTTGCGCAGCAATTGCAGGTGTAACAGTAACAAAATTGCTTATTAAGTATTCTAATAAAAGGGAGAATATATGATAAATAGTATTAATTTTTTATCAAATTTGGCAATGCCACTAATTATATTAATCATTGTTATATATGGTTTTATAGAAAAAAAAGAAGTTTTTGATAAATTTATTGAAGGAGCAAAAGATGGAATAAAAATTGTTATTAATATTTTCCCGACTTTAATAGGTCTTTTTTTAGCAGTAGGGACATTAAGAAGTTCAGGTGTGATTGATATAGCTATTAAATTGATAGAACCTTTATTAAATATGGTGCATTTTCCAACAGAAATTATGCCATTAGCACTGTTAAGACCAATATCAGGAAGTAGTTCGATAGCAGTTGCAACAGACATTATGAAAAATTTTGGAGTAGATAGCCAAATTGGAATTATGGCAGCTGTTATTATGGGAGCAACAGAGACGACTTTATATACAATTGCTGTATATTCTTCAAGTGTAAAAATAAAGAAAACAAGGTTTGTTTTAATAGCTTCCTTAACGGCAGACATTGTTGGAATTGTGACAAGTATTCTTGTGTGTCGTTTTTTGTCGTAAAGTTTTTCTTGACATTATTTTACATATATTGTATAATTATGGAAATTAAATCAATAAGGATATTCAAATCAAATGTTATTAAAAATAGTAGTATTTATTTCAATATTTTTTATAGTACGAATCATAATTGTAAAAATATTATTTTATAAAATTTTAAAATCAGAAATCAATTCAAAAAAATCAAGTTTTTAATTTTGTAGAGGAAATAACAAATCCCCCATAATTAGTATTTAAAAATTTTTTTGCCCCTATATTCTTTTAAATATTTTTTTCTATGTTATTTTCTCTACAAATAATATATATTTATCTATGATAAGTTTCACCATTCGATATTTTAAATCCTCTAAAAATTTGTTCTAATAAAAAGACACGAATTAATTGATGAGGAAATGTCATTTTTGAAAAACATATCTTTTGGTGAGCTTTTTTTAATAAATCAGAAGAAAGTCCTAAAGAACCTCCAATGACAAAAGTAATATGACTCGTTTGCAAAGATAAATTTTCTATGTTTTTTGAAAATTCTTCAGAAGAAAGTTCTTTACCAGTTAAATCTAAGCAAATGATATAAGAATCTTTTTTGATGTGATTCAATATATTATTGGATTCTTTATTTTTAATTTCATTGGAAAGACTTTCATTTAATTTATCTGGTATTTTTTCATCAGGTAATTCTAAAATGGATAATTTACAATATTTACTTAATCTTTTAGAATATTCATTGATGGCATCTTTTAAATAGTTTTCTTTAATTTTTCCAATACATACGATATTAATATTTAACATATAATACTCCTTCATATATAAAAAGGACTTTAAAAAAAGTCCTAAAGTTATTAAATTGTAACCAATTTACTATGTGTATCCCTACCTGCTACGGATAGTGCTAAAGAATTTTCATTATAATTATTGGCAATTAATTCTTCAACAACTGTCTTATAGGCAAGTTCTGGAAAATTACTTTCTTTACTCAAATGACCAAGCATGGCATTTTTTAAACCAGATTTTAATAAAAAAGAAATGGTTTTTCCAGCAATTTGGTTTGATAAATGTCCAGATGGTCCAGCAATTCTAGATTTTAAAGAAAATGGGTATGATGAGCATTTTAATACTTCTGGGTCATAATTAGATTCTAACATAACAAATAAGCTTTCCTCCAAATTCTTTAAAATATCATTTGTCATATGTCCGGATATCTGTTGCAATACTAATTTTCTTATTTTCATTTAATATGGTAAATCCGCAAGGGTTTGCAGCATCATGAGGAATGGAAAATGGGTTAATATCCAAATCTCCTATTGAAAATTTTTCTGCAACTTTAAATTTTTTAATATTTTTATCTGCAATTTTATCTCTTTGTTTTGGCATAGCATCTAATGTTTCTTGATTGACAAATACAGGTAAATCAAATTTTTTAGAAAATGTTCCTAATCCTTGTACATGGTCAGAATGTTCATGAGTAACTAAAATACCATCTAATGTATTAGGATCAACATTTAACTCATTTAAAGCTTTTTCTATTTTTTTACTGCTAACACCTGCATCAATTAATAATTTTGTATTGTCTGTTTCAACAAATAAGCTATTTCCGCTACTTCCACTATATAAACTACAAAAATTTAGCATAATTTCTTCAATCTCTTTCCTTTGTTTATTATATAAGAAAATTTAAATTTCTTCTTCATTTACTCTTTCGATTTTAGCACCGATTTTTCTGAATTTTTCTTCTATATTTTCATATCCTCTATCAATATGTTCTAGATTATAGATTTCTGTTACACCTTCAGCAGCAGTACCTGCAATTACTAAAGCTGCTCCAGCTCTCAAATCTGAAGAATATACAGGAGCACCAGATAATTTTTTAACACCTTCAAAAAAGGCAGTTTTTCCGTGAGCCGTAATTTTTGCCCCCATTTTGTTTAACTCTTCTGTATATTGAAATCTAGAATCCCATATACTTTCATTAATGGTGCTTGTCCCATTGGCAAGTGATAAAACAACACCCATCTGTGGTTGTAAATCTGTAGGGAAACCAGGATATGGTAAAGTTTTAATCGTAGCTTTATTTGGTCTTTTATTACACCAAACACGAATACTATCTCCATTGTCTTCTACATTGCCACCAATTTCTATAATTTTAGCAGTAATAGATTCTAAGTGTTTGGTAATACAGTTTTTAATTAGTAAATCACCTTTTGTTGCAACAGCAGCAAGCATAAAAGTACCTGCTTCAATTTGGTCAGGAACAACAGAATAGGTAGCATTTCCATGTAGTCTTTCAACACCATTAATTTTGATGACATCAGTACCGGCACCTCTAATATCAGCTCCCATGGTATTTAAAAAGTTGGCAACATCAACAATATGTGGTTCCTTGGCAGCATTATCAATAATGGTTGTACCCTTAGCAAGTACGGCTGATAGCATAACATTAATGGTAGCTCCAACTGACACAATATCCATATAAATAGGACAACCTTTTAATTTTTTAGCCTTTGCATAGATTTTACCTTTTTCTACAGTAACATTTGCGCCTAATAATTCAAATCCTTTAATATGTTGATCAATTGGTCTTGCACCTAATTTACAACCTCCAGGCATACCAACTTCAATTTCACCTTTTCGGCTAAGCATAGCTCCAATAATATAATAAGATGCTCTAAATTTGCTAGTTAAATCTAAAGGTGCTTTTGTTGTGGTTATATTTGAGGTATCAATTGTGATACTATTGGCATTATTCCAAGTAATTTTTGCACCTAATTTTTCTAATATTGTACAAGATATTTTTATATCACTAATATTTGGTAGATTTTCTATTGTACATACACCATCGATTAAAAGAGTAGCTGGCAAAATTGCAACGGCAGCATTTTTTGCACCGCTAATCGTTACTTCTCCTTTTAGTGGTGTGGGTCCTTTTACAACTAATTTTTCCAATTTATATACCCCCAATAAAATTTATATATTATGAATTTTAAAATAAAATAGAGTGTATATGATCTTACACTCTACTTGTCCTATCAACTATATCATAAACCGATTTAGATTGCAACTATTTTTTGGCAGTAATTAAGCCTGTATTGTTTAAAAATTCTAATATTTTAAATTTTAATTTAAAAGTAGGATTTTCTTCATTATCAGATACAATCGAAAATTCTTCATCAGTCAAAGAATTTTCTAAGTTTTCTTTTGATTCCTCAGGAACAACTCCAGAAGAAACATCTACAAAACATAGAGGAGGAAACATAACACACCACCAATTTTGTCCTTTGGCTTCACCAATTTCTACTTTTAAAGCATCATAATATCCTGCAGGAAGAGAAATATCTCCATAATGTTTTGTTGGAAATTCAAAATTGCCAATGCTAACATTAACAGAATAATCAAATCCTTGTGCTTTTATAGTGTTTAATGCAATTTCTCTAAAATCTTCTATATGTTCATTAGCAATGGTAATGGCTTCTTCTTTAGAAGTACAATTGGCACATAAAGTATTCATATATTCTAATAAATCGTCTCTAACAATATATTTTAAATTTTGATCAATATCAGAATCACTATTGGCAATGACATGTAAACGAAAAACAGAATCAGCAATATTAGCAGATACATCATCAGCGTAAGATATGGCGCAAATGGTAGTATAGACAAAAAATAGAAAAGTTAAAATGATTACCATTTTTACCTTGGAATGATTACATAATTTTAAAAATTTTTTCATAAGTTACCTCCAATAAACTTTTTTTCTAAAATATTCTTTAAGATAAGTATTAACAAAATAAGAAAAAATATACATTGTCGAAAAAAAACGATGAGTTTCTTTGAAATATGATTGACATATTTGTCATGAAATGGTAAAATTTACCAGTAAGCAAAATGAACAAATTAGCAATTCCGTATGGTTATATGAATTTGAAAGGAATGTTTGTGATGGGAAATATAACAAAAGAAAAAAGTTGTGCATTTTATGCAAGTGATTATCATTTTGAAATGATTAGTTTGCCATATATTAGTAAAAGTATGGATGAAAACAAAGAAATTATTATATTAACAGAAAATAATTTGAAAGATACAGTAAATACATTAATATCAAAAATGAATTTAAAAGAAGAAAAACAAAAGAAAATATTATCATTAGATTGGAATAATGATGATTTGAAAAAATTTAAAGAGATTAGTAAAAAAACAAAAGAAGATGCAGATATGGTTATTTTTATTAAGGGAAAACAAAATTATATTAAAAATGTTAATAAAAACATTGAAAAATGGGTAATAACTGATAAACATGTAAAAATTATCGATTGTTATGAGTTTTTTGAAGTAGAAGAAAAGATAGATGAAATAGCTAAAGAATATGATAAAGTCCTAGGGACATCTAGGATGTAGAAAAAATAGAAATAAAAAATAGGAAGTAAAATGGCAGGTAAATTTTTTACCTGCCAATAATTGACTAAAATAAAATTATGGTGTAATATAGGAATGACTTTAAATTTTTAGAAAGGATGAAAACTATGGATACAGAATTAGAAGAAGTGAAAGATATATTAAAAAAATATGGTCAAGAACATTTATTAAATCACTATAATGAATTAGATGAAAAGAAAAGAGAAATCTTATTAGATCAAATTCGTAATATCGATTTTGAACTTGTAAAAAAATTATATGATAGTACAAAAGAACAAAAAACGAATACAAATGATAAAATTACACCTATTAATTATTTGGATAAGTATAAATTAAATGATCAATATAAATATTATGAATCTATAGGGAAAAAGGCAATTAAAGAAGGAAAATTAGCAGCAGTTACAATGGCTGGAGGACAAGGAACAAGATTAGGACATAGCGGACCAAAAGGTACATATGATATTGGATTAGATTCTCATAAATCTTTATTTGAATTATTATCTGATAATTTAAAAGAAGAAGGAAAGAAATATGGGGTTGTGATTCCATGGTTTATCATGACAAGTAGAGAGAATAACAAAGATACAGTAGAATTTTTTGAAAAACATAAATATTTCGGATATCAAAAAAATAAAAACTTGTTTTTCTTTGAACAAGGTGAACTTCCAATGATGGATACAGAAGGAAAAATCTTAATTGGAGAAGATGGATTAATTAAACTTGCAGCAGATGGACATGGTGGAATTTATGAATCATTAGTAAAAACCAATATGACGAAAAAAATGAGAGAATTAGGCGTAGAATGGGTATTTATTGGTGGCGTAGACAATTGCTTGGCAAAAATGGTAGATCCTGTTTTGATGGGAATTGCTATTGATAAAAAAGTAACAGTAGCTTGTAAGTCAGTTGTAAAAGCAAACCCACATGAAAAAGTAGGTGTATTTTGTAGAAGAAATGGAAAACCAAATGTAATTGAATACTCAGAGATTACAGATGAAATGGCAGAAGCGACTGATGAAAATGGTGAATTATTATATGGTGAATCACATATATTATGCAATTTATTTAGCATTGATGCAATCGAAAGAATGGGAGCAGAACCATTACCATATCATGTTGCATTTAAAAAGGCAAAATATATAGACAAAGATGGAAATTTGGTTGTACCAGATTCACCAAATGCCTATAAATTTGAAGCATTTTTATTTGATGCTTTTGGTGAGGTAGATGACATGGCGGTTTTAAGAGTAAAAAGAGAAGAAGAGTTTGCACCAGTAAAAAATAGTGATGAAAAAGGTGTAGATTGCCCTAAGACTGCGAGAGAATTATACAAGAAATTTTATCATTTAGATTAATAATGATTAGGGTTGAATATTAGATGATAGTATTCAATCCTTTTTTTATAAAATATAAAAGGAGGTTTTACTTATGAACTATTTAGAAGAATATAAAAAATGGTGTGAAAGTCTAGAATTTGACGAAGAAACGAAAAAAGAATTATTAGCAATAAAAAATGACGAGAAAGAAATAGAGGATAGATTTTATAAAGAATTGGAATTTGGAACAGCAGGGCTTAGAGGTGTCATTGGAGCAGGAACCAATAGAATGAACCAATATACAGTAGGAAAAGCAACACAAGGATTAGCAAATTATATATTAGAACAAGGAACGCAAGATAAAGGGGTAGCCATTAGTTACGATTCTAGAAAAATGTCAAAAGAATTTAGTATGCAAACAGCCTTAATTTTATGTGCAAATGGAATTAAAACATATTTATTTGAAAGTTTAAGACCAGTTCCTGAATTATCTTTTGCGATAAGAGAATTAAAATGTACAGCTGGGATTATGATAACAGCAAGTCATAATCCACCAAAATATAACGGATATAAAGTATATTGGGATGATGGGGCACAAATTGTATCACCAAGAGATAAAGATATTATTGCAAAAGTAAGAGCAGTTGAAAGCTTTTCTGAAATAAAACAAATGTCAGAAGAGGAAGCAAAAAATAAAGGATTATTAAACTTTGTAGGAAAAGAAATGGATGATTTATATATTGAAAAACTAAAAAGTTTAATTTTAAATCCAGAAATCGTAAAAGAACAAGGAAAAAAATTAAAAGTGGTTTATACACCATTACATGGAACAGGAAATATGGTAGCAGAAAGATTATTAAAAGAAATAGGAATTGAGAATTTATATGTTGTTCCAGAACAGAAAGAACCAGATGGTAATTTCCCAACAGTGGATTATCCAAATCCAGAAGATCCAAAAGCATTTAAATTGGCCTTAGAATTAGCAAAAAAAGTAGATGCAGATGTTGTATTAGCAACTGATCCAGATGCCGATAGATTAGGTATTTTTGCAAAAGATACAAAAACAGGAGAATATAAAGATTATACAGGAAATATGTCAGCATTATTAATTGCAGAATATAGAATCTCTCAAATGAAAGAAAAAGGTATTTTACCTAAAAATGGAATGATGATTACGACTATTGTATCTTCAAATCTAACAAAAGCAATTGGGGAATATTACGGATTAGAGGTTATTGAAGTATTAACTGGATTTAAAAATATTGGTGCCGTTATGAGAAAAGCAGAAGAAAATAAAGATAAAGAATATGTATTTGGTTTTGAAGAAAGTTATGGTTGCTTAATTGGAGATTATGCAAGAGATAAAGATGGAATTGCAGCGGTTATGGCACTTTGTGAAGCAGCATGTTATTACCAATCAAAAGGAATGACATTATGGGATCAAATGATAGCCATCTATGAAAAATATGGTTATTACAAGGAAACACAAGTATCTATTGTAAGAGAAGGTGCAGAAGGTGCAGAAGAAATTAAACAAATGATGACAAATACGCGTAATAAAGACATAGAAAAAATTGGAGATTATAAAGTCCTAACATTTAAAGATATAGAAAAAGACTATGTGAAAGATATGATAACAGGAGAAGAAAGTAAAATTGGACTTCCAAAATCAAATGTGTTATATTATGAATTAGAAGATAATAATTGGTGTTGTATTAGACCATCAGGAACAGAACCAAAAATAAAACTATATATGGGAGTAAAAGGAAAAACAGATGAAGAAGCAAGAAAAAAATTAGAAGATTTAAAACAAGCTATGTTAGATGTTGTGAAACGTTAGGGACGTGTCAAATCGTTCCAAAATGATACCAAAAGGGACAGACCTTCCCCTAGTAAGCCAGATATACATAGAATATAAAACCAATACACAATTTTGTATAAGCTAAATTCTCGTAGAAATTATACAAGAAAAAAGTGAGCCTCTTTCATTGTTGCTTGTCAATCATAAGCAAAATGAACATTCCTCACTTTTTTCTTTTACAATTTCTAAACTCAAATTTAGATACGCAAAATTGTTCCTTTCTTTATATTCTATGTATATCTGGCTTACTAGGGGAAGGTCTGTCCCTTTTGGTATCATTTTGGAACGATTTGATACGTCCCTAACGTTTCCAGTCATCTAAATTTCTTTGAATGGCTCCAAATAAATTAGCTCTTATCATAGGAATATTCTTAGATAATGTATAAATTAAGTTTTTCATATCTTCTCTTTTGGATGTTCCATCCATTGGACAAACTTTTGGCATAACCTCTATATTGTTTTTTCTAACAAATCGTCTAATTTCTTTTTCAGGTGTATATACAAGAGGTCTAATTAAAGTGATTTTTGAACGGTCCATATAACTTTTTGGGGAAAATGTTCCAATATTTCCTGTATATAGCAAATTTAAAAGAAAAGTTTCTAATACATCATCTTGATTATGTCCCAGGGCAATTTTATTACAGCCTTCTCGAATGGCAATAGAGTTAATCACACCTCTACGCAAATTGGCACATAAAGAACATGGATTTTTTTCTTTCCTGATATCAAAAACAATTTCTTTTGCATTGCTGTTTTCAACAAAAATTGGGATATCTTCTTCAGCACATATCTTTTTTAAGAAGTCAATGTTGAAAAATTCAAAGCCTGGATTGACACTGACAGCGATTATATCGAATTTTTTAGGATAAAATATCTGTAAATTTTTAAAAGCTTTTAACATGGTGATAGAGTCTTTACCACCAGAAAGGCAAATGGCAATTTTATCTCCTTCCTCTATCATGTGATATTCTTCTATGGCTTTTCGCATATGACTTAATATTCTTTGCATTTTCGCTCCTCTTTCTTATTTTTTTATAGTATATCATATATTGTCAATAACTTTGAATTTTGATAAGATAAGTATGGTGAGTAAATATACATGGCTGATAGAGAAAATAGATTGATTTTTAGGATGAAATATATTATAATAATTTCTGTATATGTGCTTATAGCTCAGCAGGATAGAGCAGTCGCCTCCTAAGCGACCGATGGGGGTTCGAGTCCCTCTAGGCACACCAAAAAATGGAGGAAATATGGAAGAGAAATTTATGCAAGAAGCTTTAAAAGAAGCCAAAAAAGCATATGATAAATTAGAAGTTCCCGTAGGGTGTGTCATTGTAAAAGATGGAAAAATCATCGCAAGAGGACACAATGTGAAAGAAACAAAAAAAGACACAACAAAACATGCAGAGATGATAGCTATACAAAAAGCAAGTAAAAAATTAGATTCTTGGAGACTATTGGACTGCGAAATGTATGTAACATTAGAACCATGTAGTATGTGTGCAGGAGCAATTATCAATGCTAGAATAAAAAAACTATATATTGGTACATTAGATGAAAAAACCGGTGCTGCAGGTTCAGTGTTAAATTTATTTCAAGATTATCCATTTAATCACAAAGTAGAAGTAGAAACAGGAATACTAAAAACAGATTGTGAAAAAATTTTAAAGGATTTTTTTAAAGAATTGCGAAAGTTAAAAAAATAGAAATACATAACCTAAAAGTTAGATAGTACTTAGACGGTACTTTATATTAATACTTGAGTGAATTTGGAAAATCAGGAGATTTGACGAACCATGAAAAATACTGTATAATATATCAATATTTATCGGAGGGAAGATATGATTGATAAATTAAAAAAATTAACCAAAACAAAAAGTTTTCATGTTTGCATGATAATGGTTATTATTGTGGTTATTTTATTTATAGTAGGTATGTTAGTTTTAAGATATAATGTAGAAGGAGAAACCAATATGCCATTCAATTTAAGCAAAATAGCGATTATTAGTACACAAGAAGGCATAGATGATGGACAGACAAATACAAGATGGTCATTTGATGTACATCAATCAAATGATATTTATCTATATATTGATAAAAATGATGCATATGATAAAACAGAAATTATAAAATCGGTTCGTGTAGACAATTTTCAAACAGAAGCTAAAAATACAGAGAATATAAAATTATATAAGCCAAATGCACAAGAAGAAAATGTCATATTTAAATATAATGATGAAGCTGATAA
>CASEIX010000064.1 GCA_949288095.1 uncultured Eubacteriales bacterium | reverse complement strand
CTTTCTTACTATATCATTTTTTTTATTTAAATACAAGTTATAAAAACTATTTTTTGTAAAACCCTTTATTTTTTCCATATTTTATAGTATAATGTATATAGTGTGAATTAAAAAGGAGGATTTATTTATGTGGCAATTTTGGTTAATTGCTTCTGGAATATTTTTTATAGCAGAAATTATAACAACTGGTTTTTTAGTATTCTGGTTAGGTGTTGCAGGTTTAATTACAATGTGTGTTAGTTTCTTTACAGATAACTTAACAATTCAAGCAAGCATCTTTGTCATTTTATCTGCTATTTTAATTTTGGCAACCAAACCATTTGTTAAGAAATTTGTTAATAAAAAAGAAAATACAGAAAAAACAAATGCCTTTTCTATTATTGGAAAAACAGCCATTGTCATCAAAGATATTGATTCTATCAATGGTGTAGGTCAAATAAAAGTTGATGGTGAAGTATGGTCTGCTGAAGGCGTTAATGGTTCTAATATTGAAAAAGGAACAAAAGTAGAAGTAAAAGAAATCGATGGTGTTAGAGCAATTGTTGCACCAATTTCAAATAATTAGTTTATATTTTTATTTATAAATTTTAAAAAGGATGTTTAAAAGGAGGAAGTTTTATGATTTTTTTAATAATACTACTTGTTATCATCTTAGTGATAGCATTTATGTCTATTAAAATCGTTAAACAATCTGAGGTATATATCATTGAAAGATTAGGTAAATTTTATAAGGTAGCTGATGCAGGTCTTACCATCATTATTCCATTTTTTGATCATGTAA
Source organism: uncultured Eubacteriales bacterium (assembly GCA_949288095.1). GTDB lineage: Bacteria > Bacillota > Clostridia > TANB77 > CAG-508 > CAG-269. Next base: position 3,078 of record CASEIX010000064.1, on the reverse strand, counting down.
GAAGTGTCGTTAGCTTAAAACAACAAACAATGGATATTCCACCTCAAAGCGTTATTACAAAAGATAATGTTACAATTACAATTGACACAGTTGTGTTCTATCAAATAACAGACCCAGCAAAAGCAGTTTATGAAATTCAAAGCTTAAAGAAAGGTATTGAATATTTAGCAATTACAACCATCCGTGATATTATTGGTAAAATGGACTTAGATGAAACCTTTAGTTCAAGAGATGGTATTAATACAAAATTAAGAGCTGTACTTGATGAAGCAACAGATAGATGGGGTTGTAAAATTGACAGAGTGGAAATCAAAGATATTGAACCACCTGCTGATGTTAGAGATGCCATGGAAAAAGAAATGAATGCTGAAAGAAATAAAAGAGCTTTAATTCTAGAAGCAGAAGCTCAAAGACAATCTGCTATTACGATTGCAGAAGGTAAAAAACAAGCAGCTATCTTAGAAGCTGAAGCTGATAAAGAATCACAAATTAGAAGAGCTGTCGGTGAAGCACAAGCCATTAAAGAAGTTGCTGATGCAAAAGCAAAAGAAATTCAAATGGTTTATGATGCAATCAAAAAATCTGATCCTGACGAAAAATTAGTTCAATTAAAATCTTTAGAAGCTTTAGAGAAAGTTGCTGATGGTGAAGCAAATAAAGTATTTATTCCATTTGAAGCAACTAGTGCATTGAGTAGTCTTGGTGCTATCAAAGAAGTTATGACTGATGAAAAGAAACCAAAAACAACTAAAAAGACTGAGGAATAATTTAATTGTAAATATACAAAAAATCCAGTGTAAAACTGGATTTTTCTTTTTTCTTATTTAATTTGATGTCCATCTTAACATTCGAATATCATTATATTTACTAAGTACTTCTTTGTATTTATCATACTCTTCTTCCCATAATTCATCTGGCACTTTATCAAACGCTTTAAATATTTTCTCTGCTTCTGATAAATAGATAACTTGTTCTTGCGGTGTCATTCTTTCGTATTGTTTTGCAAACATATATAGTTTATCTAACATCTGGTTTGCTTCAATAAATCCCCAGAAATCTTTTACTTTCATTCCAAATAACTTAATTTGCATAACTGCATATGCAACAAGGGCAAATATTACAAGTATTAGTATGTATATTACTGTAAGCACTGCCATTTTCTTTATCACCTCTTAATTTGCTTTTGTACTTAACTATTATATCATATATAAATTGTTTTTGTAAATACTTTCTTCTTGATTCCTCTCCCCTTCTCCATTTTTGTTGATATTCAAAGAAAAATGTGGTATAATATATATAGTGGCCACCGATGTGTGGTCATAAAAATAATTAGAAAGGGCCAGCATGGTAGTGCTGGCAAAAGGGGTAAGACAATGAGTAACAACACTGAAATCAAATTCGGGATTCGGAAATGCGTCTTAGAGGACAAAACAGACCGTGACTTTCTCAAGGAGTATCTTGCAACAAGAGATATGTCCTTGACGGTCATCACAAGGATAATAGACCATTGTATGGTCGAAATCCGTTCTTGCATTCCGTCAAGCTACAAGCCGCTGGACTTCACAAAGCTTCCTACCCCGGAAGCGCCGAAGGAATGGCAAAAAGCCATCACTTTCTTGATAAAAAATGAAAAAAGTAGTGATGTCCTTTGGTTTGAGTCAGAAACCAGAGCAATCTGGTATATCGATTCAACCTATCCAGATTCCGAGTCCGAAGAATAACGCCAACCCTAAGAAAGCCGGAAGCACTCTCATTGTGAGAGCGCCTCCGGCTTTTCTTTTTTATTTCTTTGCTGCTTTTACTAATCCTACAAATAGTGGTCCTGGTCTATTAGGTCTTGATTTTAATTCAGGATGGAATTGTCCTGCAATAAAATATGGATGTTCTGGTATTTCTACCATTTCAACTAATAATCCATCTGGAGAAGTTCCAGAAACTTTTAATCCTGCATTTTCTAATCTTTCTCTGTAATCATTATTGTATTCAAATCTATGTCTATGTCTTTCTGAAATTTCTGTTGCTCCATAAAGTTTTTCTGCCAATGTTCCTTCTTTTATAGTACATGGATAAGCACCTAATCTCATTGTTCCACCTTTTTTGCGAACATTTTTCTGTTCTTCCATAATATGAATAACTTGATTTTTTGTTTCTTTATTGAACTCTTCTGAATCTGCATCTTCAATTCCTAAAACATCTCTTGCAAATTCTACAACAGCCATTTGCATTCCTAAACAGATTCCTAAGAATGGAACATGATTTTCTCTTACATATTTAACAGTTTCTATCATTCCATCGATTCCTCTATCACCAAATCCACCTGGAATGACAATACCATCCATTTCTTTTAATTCTTCTTTTACATTTTCTCTAGTAATTTTTTCAGAATCAAACAAAGTTACTTTTACCTTTACATTGTTTGCAAAACCTGCATGGTATAAACTTTCAATAACAGAAATGTATGAATCTTCTAATTTTACATATTTTCCAACTAATCCAATATTAACTACTTTATTTTCGTCTATCTTTCTGATATTTTCAATCATTTCTTCCCATTTTGTATTATCTGGAATATATTTCTCTAAATGTAAATGATTACATACTTCTCTTGCTAATCCTTCTTCTTCTAACATTAAAGGAACTGCATAAAGGCAATCTGCTGTCTTGTTTTGAATTACACTTGATTTTCTTACATTACAAAATAGCGATAATTTTTCTCTTATATTATCTGGGATATCTTGCTCTGTTCTACAAACTAAAATATCTGGTTTGATTCCTAAACTTTGTAATTCTTTTACAGAATGTTGTGTTGGTTTTGATTTAATTTCATTAGAACCAAAGATATATGGTAATAAGGTTACATGAATATAGACAACATCTTCTTTATTTTTTTCTAATCCCACTTGTCTAATAGCTTCTATAATAGAAACGCCTTCTATATCTCCTACTGTTCCTCCAACTTCTGTAATGACAATATCAGTGTCTGTATCTTCAAATCCATAAATCTTTTCTTTTATTTCATTTGTAATATGAGGAATCACTTGTACGGTTTTCCCTAAATAGTCTCCTCTTCTTTCTTTT
>CASEIX010000063.1 GCA_949288095.1 uncultured Eubacteriales bacterium | reverse complement strand
TGAATACATCTTTTTCTTTTAGAATTCTATGAAAATTTAGCTTATACAAAATTGTGAATACCTTTATATAACTAAAGAATCTCTAGGGGAGGTAGGTTAAGGTCTGTCCCTTTTGGTATCATTTTGGAACGATTTGACACGTCCCTAACGTTTCATAATGCTCTAAATGAATTCAATACTGCTAAAACAGTTACACCTACATCTGCAAATACTGCTACCCACATAGAAGCTAATCCAAAAGCACTTAATATTAATACCCCAATTTTTACGATTAATGCAAAGCTAATATTTTGATATACAATCTTTAGTGTTTTTCTTGATATTTTCATAGCTGTTGCTATTTTAGATGGTTCATCTGTCATAATGACAATATCTGCTGCCTCTATGGCTGCATCTGAACCTAACCCTCCCATGGCAATTCCTATATCTGCTCTTGCCAATACTGGTGCATCATTAATTCCATCACCAATAAATGCTAATTTTGTTTCTTCATTTTTATTCTTCAACAATTCTTCCACTTTATTTACTTTATCTACTGGAAGTAATTCACTATATACCATATCTAGCTTTAATTCTTGATTTACTTTTTCTGCTACATCTTTGTTGTCTCCTGTTAGCATAACTGTTTTTCTGACACCTGCTTTTTTTAAATCCTGAATTGCTTTTTTAGAATCTTCTTTTATTTTATCACTTATCAAAATATATCCTGCATATTGTTTATTAATTGCTATATAAACGACAGTTCCCATTTCGTTTACTTGATTGACATTTTTTAAATTTAATTGTTCCATTAATTTTATATTTCCACAAGCGACTTCTTTATTATCAATTGTACTAATCATTCCTTTTCCTGCAACTTCTTCACTATTCATAATTCTGTTTTTATCAATTTCTTTTCCATAAGCTTTTTGGATAGAAATAGATATCGGATGATTAGAATAACTTTCACAATATGCTGCTAATTCTAATAATTCATTTGGGTCAATTTCTTTTTCATTCATAACTTTTTGTACATCAAAAACACCTTCTGTTAAAGTTCCTGTTTTGTCAAATACAGCAATTTCCGTTTTCGATAATAATTCTAAATAGTTACTTCCTTTTACTAATATTCCTTTTTTAGATGCTGATCCAATTCCACTAAAGAAACTAAGTGGAACTGAAATGACTAATGCACATGGACATGATACTACTAAAAATGTAAGTGCTCTATATACCCATTCTAGCATATCTGTTTTGGTTATCATTGGTGGAATCAATGGTATGATGAATGCAAACAATACGACAACTGGTGTATAATATTTTGAGAATTTTGTAATAAAGTTTTCTGTTTTCGCTTTTTTATTTGTTGCATTTTCAACTAAATCTAATATTTTACTGACTGTGGATTCTCCAAATTCTTTTTCTACTTTTATTTCTAAAACACCATTTACATTAATACATCCACTTAATATACTATCATTTATGTTTGCTTCCCTTGGAATAGATTCTCCTGTTAATGCTGAAGTATCTAGCATAGACTTACCATCTGTTACAATTCCATCTAGTGGAACCTTTTCTCCTGGTTTTACAACAATGATATCCCCTATTTTTACTTCTTCAGGTGATTTCTTCTCTATATTTCCATTTACTTTTACATTTGCATAATCTGGTCTAATATTCATTAGACTTGCAATTGACTTTCTAGATTTTTTTACGGCATAACTTTGGAAATATTCTCCAACTTGATAGAATAACATAACTGCAACTGCTTCTGGATATTCTTGAATCACAAAAGCACCAATTGTAGCAATACTCATCAAGAAATTTTCGTCAAAGAATTCTCCATGAAAAATATTGATAATTGCTTTTTTTACCACTTCAAATCCAACAATTAGATAACTTAATACATATAATAAAATTTGTATATTGGATATTATATTTTCGTTGATATTGGCAAAATTTATTTTATCTATCAAAACAGCTAATAGAAAAATAACAGCTGATATAATAATTTTTCTTAATCTTTTTTTCATCCTTATGTCCTCCTTATTATCTTCCTTATGCTTTTATTATTTTATACTTCCTTTAGTGTTGTGTCAGGCTCTATTTTTTTAACTACTTTTTTAATTTCTTTTTCTACTTCTTTTTCTTTTCCTTCTTCAATTTCTACAATCATTTTTTCTGTTACAAAACTTACAGAACAGTCTGTAACACCTTCTATGTTTTTTACTCCTTCTTCTATCTTTGCTGCACAATTTGCACAATCTAAATCTTCTAATATATAATTCTTCTTCATAACTCTCTTTCCTTTCTTATCTACTTCTTGATTTTCATCCTAGTTAATCGCTTTTAATATATACTACTAATTTTCTTAATGTCTTATCAATTTATTTTATGGTATTCTTAAATTTTGTTTATTGTGTGTAAAATACCATTTTCTATAATTTGTCGTGCACAAGTATCTGACAATGAATAATATACATTTTTACCATCTCTTCTGTACTTTACTAAATTTGCTTCCTTTAATACCCTTAATTGGTGTGAAATTGCTGATTTTGTCATATTCGTTAACACTGCTAAGTCACATACACACATTTCATGAACATCTAAAGCCCATAATATTTTTATTTTTGTATTATCACTAAATATTTTATAAAAATTTGCTAATGCATCTATTTTTGTATCTGTTAGCATATGTTCTTTTACAGTATCAACCACATCTTGATGAATACTATTACAATCACATGTTTCAATTCTTGCAACCATATTTTCCTCCTTCTTATACACAGTTGAATGTATATTCAATTATCTTTTACTATATTATAGTTGAATAATTATTCAATTGTCAATACATTTTTTTATTTTTTTAACACATTTGATTTTACATTTTATAATTTTTATAATATACTATAAAAAAGGATGATGAAAATGGAAAATTTAATAAGTGGAAATATATTAAAACCGATTAGTGATTTAGGAATTGCTTTATTAGATAAAATAGAAAAAGCAACAGGATGGATTTTTTCAACTACAACGGCAAAAAAAGAAGGATACAAAAATATAATTGAAGAAATTTCCAAAAGGGATGATATACATCCATTTGATAGAGTTGCTTTAATAAGTAATTTTAACAAAATAAGAAAAGAATATAAAAATAAGGCAGAAATAATTTATAAATCAATCCATTTATTGGATAAAGGAGCTACTCCTGAAAAAATAGATAATGATTGGTTATTAAAATTCTTTGACCTATGCAAAAATGTAAGTAATGAAGATTTACAATATGTATGGGCTAAAATATTAGCAAACGAATGTAACCTAAATTCTAAAAGTTCTTTTAAGTTATTAGAAACAATATCTGCTATTTCAAGTAATGAAATAAATTTGATAAGAAAAATATTAAAAGAATGTAATTACGGCGTGAAAAACTTTGAAGCAATAGGAATAGTTTTCTTAAAAAACAAATATTTAGAAGATGTAAAAATAGAATATGAAGATATTATAAGATTAGAAGATGTTGGAATAATGAAAAGAGAAATAATTACATTACAAGATGAAATTTTATTTGATTTAGACAATAAATTAGTAAAATTTATAAAGAAAAAAGAAGCTAAAGGTCTTTTAAACTTAACTCACTATGCTAATTTTTATAGATTTACACATATTGGAATGGAAATAATAGACTTAATAGAAACTGCTGATATGGGAGACCAATTTGTAAAATTAGAAAAAGCTCTTAATTCTGAATATACTATGATAATAGAAAACAAATAAATTTCAAAATCTATTTGACTTTCTCTATAAATCTGTGTATAATAAGTATAGGAAATGGAGAAACCACAAAGTGGTTGCCGAAATCAAATAGATAAACCATTCACTCGGTCAAAAGCAGAATGGTTTATTTTTTATTGCCTATGTAGTATATACACGATGACGATGACTAAGGCAAAATTTATGATAGTTACTCCTACTAATCCAAAGAAAAGTAGTTTGATGATTGTTAATAATATTGTTTCTACCATAGCACCACCTCCGCTGTCAATCTCACAACAAATAGCTGTGGAACAAGTATGTATACATTAAAGAGTTAAGGTGGCAACCAACTCCGCTTATTCTCATTTCCTATGTCCTATAATATACAACACTTTCTTAATAAAAACAAGCGAACATGTAAAATTTTATTTATAAATATTATTTGGCAACATTAAAATTATATTATTCTCAAAAGTAAAAAAATTGTAACTTAGTATTTTAAATAGTTACAATTTTTTTACAATGGAGGCGACACCCGGATTCGAACCGGGGATCAGAGTTTTGCAGACTCGTGCCTTAGCCACTTGGCTATGTCGCCATATATTAGATTATATGTTCCAAGATTATAAACAATGACTGTATTATAAACATTTTTGTTTTTTGTAATAGTGGAACAAAAACTGGAGCGGGAAACGGGGCTCAAACCCGCGACCTCTGCCTTGGCAAGGCAGCGCTCTATCAACTGAGCTATTCCCGCATTTTGCAAATAATATAATAACAAATATATTGATAAAAGTCAAGACTTTTTCTTTATTTGTCTTGACTTCCTTCATTTTAATCTCCAATCGGAGCATAATCATCTGTAACAATTGGTTTATCACTCGTAAAATCTTTTACTTCATTACTTAATAATTCTTTGTATTCTTCTTTGTCAGTATTTATATTTCCATTTCCTTTAATACCTACTAAAATTAGGTTTTGTTCTTCATTATTTGCACGATTTGGATTTACTTTAAATACTTTCACATCATCAAATATAGCTTTATATGTGCTATATTCATATTTAATAAAGTCTGCATCCTCACCTTCAAGTGATGATATAATATTGGTTATAACTGTTCCATTTTCGTTTAAACTGTCATATACTTTTTGCATAGCTTCATAGGTTGTTAATTCAAATGGAGCATTTAATCCTTTAAATGCATCGATAAAAACTGTATCATATTTTTTCTCATTATAATTTAAATAACTTCTTCCATCTTGTGTAATTAATCCTAAATTTGGATTGTTCTTATCTAATCCAAATTCTTCTTCTGCAATCTGTGTCATTGTTTCATCAATTTCTACAACATCAATTGTTTTATTTTCATATTTTTTTAAATAATGCATTGGATAAGTGTATGCTGCTCCACCTATCATCAATGCATCTTTAGCTTCTTTATCATAATATTCAAATAAATCATAATAGTATAAATATGTTGCTCCCATTTCGCCTGTTTCTTGGTTTATATAAGATTCCAAACCTGTATCTACTTGTAAAGTTTTATATGTATTTTCACCTACATTCAAGTTTGTTACCCATATTCTACTATATTCAGAATCAACATCTCTTGTTATTTCAGGATTGCTTACTTGAAATAGATATCCTCCTAACAAATTCAAACCAATAATAATCAATAATTCTACTATCATTAAAATATAATATTTCTTATCTTTTTTATTAAATAAATATACAGATAATATCCATAACAAAATAGAACATCCTAATATAATATTTCTTACACCTAAATTTGGTATTAGTATAAATCCTGCAAAAAATGTTCCAAAAATACTTCCTATTGTTGATAATGAAGATATTTTTCCTGACGTTGCCCCTATATGATCCATACTATTATTTTTTATCTTTACTGCTATTGGAGATACTGTTGCCAATAAGAAACTTGGTATTCCAAAAGTCACAGTTGCACATATAATAGCAACAAAAATCAAATTATTTGAAAGTTGTGATAATACATCTATAAATACAACTTCTAAAATTGGTATAATACTTGTTGCAATGGCAGAAATTAATAAATAATTAGATAAAATCTTTATATCATTTTCTTTATTTTTATCTGCCATTTTTCCACCAAACCAATATCCTATACTCATACTAGTTAACATGATTCCAATAATAGTAGTCCATATTAAATTAGAACTTCCTACATATGGTGATAGTACTCTTGCTGCAATTAGCTCTAACATCATGGTTAGTGCACCACTTAAAAACACCGTTATTTCTAATGAATATTTCTTCATATTTTATCCTCTTTTTACTTTATTTTTTCTTATTTGTTGTTTTCTTGGTTGTTTTCTTTGTTTTTCTTGTTTTCTTTTTTGTTGTATTTGTTTTTTCAAATTCTGCTTTTTCTTCTGGATTCCATTTTTCTCCCACTTTTGGTTGGTTCCATGAAATGTAATCACATGATTTTGGATTATTCTCACAAATATAATATTTTCTTCCTCTTTTTGTTTTTCTAACTTGGACAGTTGCGCCACATTTAGGACATGGTACATCGATGGTTTCTATGATTGGTTTTGCGTTCTTACATTCAGGATATCCTGGACATGCTAAGAATTTTCCATATCTTCCATATTTATATACCATCATTCTTCCGCATTTTTCACATTTGACATCTGAAACTTCATCAACCATTTCCACATGTTCTAATTCTTTTTCTACTTTTTCTACTTCTTCTTCAAATGGTCCATAAAATTCTCGAATCATTTTTTTCCATTTTTCATGTCCTTCTGCAATTTCATCAAATTCATTTTCTATTTTAGCAGTAAATTCCACATTAATAACATCTGTGAAATTCTCTGTTAATAACTTATTGACCACTTTTCCTAATTCAGTTGGATATAACTGTTTCTTTTCTTTTTCTATATATCTTCTTTCTAAAATTGTTGTAATTGTTGGTGAATACGTACTAGGTCTTCCAATTCCTTTTTCTTCCAAAGCTTTTACTAAACTTGCCTCTGTATATCTTGGTGGTGGTTCTGTAAAACTTTGTTTTGGATTCAATTTTTTTAGTTTTACTTCTTGATTTTCTTCAAGTTCTGGAAGCATTCCTTCTTCTTCTTTTTCTTCTTTATCAGTACTTTCAACATATAAAGTCATAAATCCTTTAAATTTTAATACTTGTCCATTTGCTTTAAAGTCATACGCATTTGCCTTAATATTAACATTCATGGTATCGTAAACTGCTGGTGCCATTTGACTTGCTAAAAATCGATTATATACTAATTTGTATAATTTATATTGATCATTTGTTAAACTGTCTTTTATGCTATCTGGCTCTATATCGATATATGTTGGTCTAATTGCCTCATGCGCATCTTGTGCATCTTTTTTTGTTTTATAATATCGATTTTCATAATAATTTTCACCATATAATTTTGTAATTTGTGTTTTCGCAACACTTCTTGCTTCTTCAGATATTCTTGTTGAGTCAGTTCTCATATAAGTAATTAATCCGACTGTTCCCTTTTCAGGGATTTTGACACCTTCATATAATCCTTGGGCAATAGACATTGTTTTCTTTAATGTAAATCCTAATTTTCTTGAAGCTTCTTGTTGCATTGTACTTGTTGTGAATGGTGGTGCAGGTGTTCTCTTTTTCTCACCTTTTTTCACTTCACTGACAATATATTTTGCATCTTTTATATTATTTAAAATCACTTGAACTTCATCATTTGAATGAATTTCTAATTTTTTTCCATCTTTTCCGTAGAAATGTGCCTGAAATTCTTTCTTTGTTTTGATATCTTCTAAATCTGCATAAATGTTCCAATATTCTTCTGGAATAAATTTTTCAATTTCATTTTCTCTATCGACAATTAATTTTACAGCAACAGATTGCACTCTTCCAGCAGATAACCCTCTTCTAACTTTTTTCCATAATACAGGACTAATTTTATACCCCACAATTCTGTCTAATACTCTTCTTGCTTGTTGGGCATCTACTAAATTAATATCAATATCTCTTGGTTCTTTAATCGCTTTTTGTACAGCATTTTTTGTAATCTCATTAAAGGTTACCCTTACAATTTTATCTTTTTCATCTTCTAAAATTTTTGCTAAATGCCATGCAATTGCTTCTCCTTCACGGTCAGGGTCAGTTGCGATATATATTTTTTTTGCCTGTTTTGCGTCTTTTTTTAGTGATTTTATTAAATCCCCTTTTCCTCTAATATTTATGTACTCTGGTTCAAAATCATGCTCTATATCAATTCCCATTTTTGATTTTGGCAAATCTCTGATATGTCCCATTGATGCTACAACCTTTGTACTGCCACCTAAGAATTTTTTTATCGTATTTGCTTTTGCCGGTGACTCTACGATAATCAATTTATCAGCCATTCAGACTCCTCCATTTATTTTTTTCAAATATTTGTTATTTCATATATAGTATTCTAGCTTAAAAGAAGATATTTTGCAAGTTTTTTACAAATTTTATCAAAATGGGGGTTGGGACAATTGGGGACGTTTCCCATTCTAAAATAATTCTTTACTTAAATCTGCTAAAACATCTTCCACACCAATAGGTGTTACTTCATTTTCTTTAAACAATCTTAATATTTTTTCTACTTTTTGTTCATCATTTGATAAATAGGTTATCTCTTTATTTTCTATTTTGGTATTGTTGGGTATATACTCTGTTTTTACAACTGCAATACCAAATTTTGCATTTTCTTTTTTTATAAACTGGTCCTCATTTATCTTTTTATAATATTCTAATTTTATTGGATATTGAATTCCAGCTTCTATTAATTTTTCTTTTTCTATAAATTTTCCACCAAAAAAAGTTCTCATGATTCATCTCCCTTTCTTCTTTCGTACTTTTCCATAATACTATTAGAAAGTCCTCTTTGCAAGAACTTTTCATCGCATTATTTTACATATTTCTACCCTTTTTTATCTTCTTGTTACTTTTTCGATTTTATATATGCAAAATTTGTCTTTTTAAATGAGCCAATCTCTTCTTAATGGCAAAATTCGATGGATTTAGACATTTGTTTTATTTTATAATATATATAATTTATAAACTGGATTTTTCAATTCCACTTTTCAATTATTCTATTTAAAAATAGTAGTAATTTCTTTTATTTTCATTACTACTATTTCTCTTTTATAAATTTTCTTTTTTATTTTCAGTATTAGTTATTTTCTTCTTCATTTCCTGATTGTTTTAAACGTAAATATCCTAATTCTTCCCAGCTATTATATGCCAAATTTAATCTGAAAACTAATTTAGGTTTAGGGCCTGCTCTGTTTTTATCTACAACACAAGCATAATATCTAACATCTGGATCTTCGAATTTTTCTAAATCATAAAATTGGGTATCTACTTCTTTTAAAGAATATTCATATTCTTGCAAATGATCTCTATTAATTTGTTTGATTAAGCATAGAGTATCTAATACCTCTTTTACTGTTCTACTAACCGCTAAATCATTAACATCTAGATTAATTGGTAATGTTGCTACTTCTGCTAATTGTAATGAAGAACAGATAAAGATTTCAAAGTTTTGGGCAATATTAGATAAAATGGTTGCTGTTTTTTTGATTTCTTCTGGATTACCAATATTCGCTGTATCTGTTTTTAATGTATCATAAAATACATATTCTATCTTTTCTTTATAATAATAATTCATAATAACTTTTTTTAGTTCATCATTGGTATGGTCTGTTATATTCATAAAATAGATAGAATTATTAATTTCTTTATTAATCCAATCTGTTATCTTAATAACTTGATTAAATTGAGTAGATTCTTTTTCTAATCTTTTTACAAAATCTTTTTGACTTTCATTTTTCTCTCTTAAAACATGTCCTTTTTCATCCACTTTGACTTTTTTAGGATCATCTGCTTTAAATTGTAATGCTAGAATTTCATTTTCTGTAATACTTACTTTTTGTCCATGTATTTTTTGAATTTCTGGATTATTAACAATGGTTGTAATTAAACATAATTTCATTTTTTCTTCAGACATCTCATTTGAAATAATTAAAACCTTTTTCTTATTAACAAATGCCGTATATGCTGCTAAACAAATTGCAAATCTACTTTTTCCTGAGTTAGATGGCATAGCATATGCCATTGTTTCTCCTTTTCTGATTCCTTTAAATACTTGTGTTAATATTGGAAATGGTAATGGTAATCCATTAGCTAAGTTATTAGAACCTTCTTCAATAAAACTTGTTAGATTTTTATTCAAAACCGTTTGTTTAAATTTATCTGTTACAGTTACTTGATTAATTGCTGCTTCTACTTCTTCTACTGACATTTGGTCATATAACTCATAGTTAATAATTTCAACAATTTTATCTTGTATATTTTTTACTGGATTTGTTAGATAGGCTCTTCTTAATGTAAACAATTTCTTTAAGTCTGTGTAAACTTTTTCCATGTCATAGTTTTTATCTCTTACGTTTTTCTTTAATTCATTCTTAAATTTATATAATTGTTCTGAATCTTTTGCAAAGTTAAATCCATCTTTTGCTACTTCTGGAGTATATTTCCCACCTTCTGTAAACAACACGCTTTTATATACATTTAATATTTCATCATCTTCAAAATAACACTCTCTATATACATAATAATATCTAGAAATAGATTTAGGATTTTCTAACAATAATCCCATATATATACGCTCTAATTCAGGATTCTTTAACTTTGCTGGAAACATTCCTTCTTCATTTTCTTCTACTAGATTTTCTTCTTCTTCCTCTGATTTTTTCTTATCTTCCTCATTTAATTCTTTTAATTTTGCTAATGCTTCTTTATATTCTCCCACTTGAACCGCCATTTTGATTTCTGTTATTCTTTTTCTATTGTCTTCTGTTATTGGTATTTGATCAATTATTTCATATAGTTTTTTTTCTGTTTCGTTTACCATTTTTTGCCTCCTATTTTATTAAAATTTTTACTTCCTTATTGTTCACAAGTTCTTTGAATTTTATCGCATCTTCCTTATCTCCTACAATACTTCCATAATGTGTTGGTATAACTACTTTTGCTTTTATCATATTTGCTAAGTCAGCTGCTTCTCGATAATCCATTGTATAAGTTCCTCCAATTGGAATAAAAGCCTCATCACATTCAATATTTTGAATATCTTCTATATTATCTGTATCTCCTGCTATGTAATATGTTTTATGATTTACTTCAATGATATATCCTACCCATTTATTTTCCTTTGGATGGAATGCTTTATTCACATTATATGCATATGTTGTTTTGAAATCTAGTCCATGCACATGATAATTTTCATTTGGTACAACTGCTAATACGTTTTCTTTTTTAAATAATTTTTCGGCTTCTTCTTTTATATCCTCTGTAACGATAAACATTGTGTTTTCTTTTTTCACTTTTTCAATATCCTCTGGTGAAAAATGATCATAATGAGAATGTGTAAAAAATATATAATCTGCATCATGATACTCTCTATTTATTTTAAAAGGGTCTATATAGATAATGACATCTTCTGTTATTTTTATACTATTATGACATAATACTTCTACCATATTTTACCTCCCTATTCACTTTTCTTTTTGTTGAATAATATATCCATATATTCATTCGTTATCGTTACTATATCACAATTTTTTCTTAGGAACAATATGAAAAATATAAAAATAAGAAGAAATTTCTCTTCTTATTTTTCATCTTCTTTTCTAAATTTTATCAAATCTTCTAGTCCCATTTTTCCTGCTCTTGTAATGAAATGATATCCATACTTTTCTTTTAATTTATCAATTGTTTTATCCAATTTTTCTTGTTTCTCGTTTTTAGCCACATCATTAAATAACGATATTTGCATTTCTTCTGTATCTGTTAAATCATCTACCCTAACCCCTATCAATCTAATAGGCGTTCCCTTTCTATACATTTGTTCTAATAATTCTTTTGCTACCTTCCAAATTTCTTTTGTACTTGCTGTTGCATTTGACAGTTTTCTTTGATGAGAAGTATCTACAAAATCTTTATTCCTCAATTGTACATTAACAACTCTTGCTAACATTTTTTGTTTTCTTAGTCTATAGGTTACTTGTTCTGTTAAAGCTAGCAATATTTCCTCTAGTTTGTCTATATCTGAAATATCTTCTGGTAGTGTAACAGAATTCCCAATTCCTTTTGGTTTTTCCTTTTGATATTTTACTTCAGAATTATCAATTCCATTAGCATATTCCCACATCATAGTTCCATGTTTTCCGAATTTATTTTGTAAAATTTTCTTATTGGTTTTGGCTAAATCTCCAATGGTTTTTATTTGCATATTATATAATTTGGGAACCGTTCTTTTTCCAAGCATAAACAATTCTGATATTGGAAGTGTCCACATTTTGCTTGCTATTTCATCTTCAAAAAGAGTATGCACTCTGTTTGGTTTTGTAAAATCAGATGCCATTTTTGCCAAAAGTTTATTGTGTGCTACACCAACATTTACTGTAAAGCCTAATTCTTCTTTCACTCTTCGATTAATTTCTTTCCCTTTATTTAATAAAGTATCATTCATTAGATAATGTGTCATATCTAAAAAACATTCATCAATACTAAACCTTTCGATTTTATCTGTATATTCTAATAGCAATTGATACAACTGATTAGAATAATATCTATATACCTTAAAATTTGATGGAAATACTTTTAGTCCTGGACACTTGATTCTTGCCTGATAAATCGTTTCTGCTGTTTTTACACCACATTCTTTCGCCTTCATACTTTTAGCCAAAACAATTCCTGATCTTTTCGATTCATCTCCTCCGATAACGGCCGGTATTTCTCTTATATCTATTTCACTCCCATTTTTTAACATGTCTAATGCTGTCCAACTTAAAAAAGCATTATTGACGTCTACATGTAATATTTGACGTTCCATATCATCACCAATTAGATTATAGAATGTATGTTTGGTTTTGTCAATGTTTTATTTTTATAAATTTTTACTTTTATTTTTATACATTTCGGTATATAATATTTTCGATAAACTTAATTGATAAAATTTTATAAGATACATAGGAGGGAATTATTTTGAATAAACTTGTCATTATTGGTTGTGGGAATGTTGGAATGGCATATGCTTATTCTTTATTAAATCAATGTTTAAATATAAATGAATTGGTGTTAATTGATGTCGATAAAGATAAATTATATGGTAAAGTTGCTGACTTAAATCATAGTGTCTATAATTTAAATACTTCTACAAAGGTTATCTTAGGAAATTATTCTGATTGTCAAGATGCAGATATTGTTTGTATAACAGCTGGTCCTAGTCAATCAGATATAAAGGGTTCTAGAATGGAGGACTTACATAAAGCCAATACTATCTTAAAAGATATTATTTCTGAAATAACGAAAACGAACTTTTCTGGAATTTATTTACTTGCTACAAATCCTTTAGATGTTATGACATATGTGACTTGGAAATATGCAAATTGTAATCCATCAAAAGTTATTGGTTCTGGGACACTGCTAGATACAGCTAGATTACGCTACATTTTATCCCAAAAATATCATAAACCAATTACAGAAATGACTGGACTTGTTCTTGGTGAACATGGAGATAGTCAATTTATTCCTTGGTCTACAGTCAATGTAGAAAAATTACCTGAAGCAGAAATGTTAGAAATTGAAAACACTGTTAAAAAAGCTGGTTTTGCTGTTTCAAAATCTCAAGGATTTACTTCTTATGGTGTTGCTTCTGCTTTAAGTAGAATCACAAGAGCAATTATTTTTGATGAGAAGGTCTGTTTACCTGTATGCTCTTATTTAGAAGATTATGGTATTTTTACAAGCACACCTTCCATTATTGGAAAAAATGGTATTGAAAAATCAAATACATTAGATTTAGAAAATAGAGAAAAATCAAGATTAGAAAATTCTATACAAGTTATTAAAACAGCTATTGGAAATTTATAAGAAAACTAGGTTGGATTTTATTCCCCACCTAGTTTTCTTTTTTGTGCCATATATGCAAATTTACTAATAATATTTGCTGGTAATATTTTCGCTCCCAATCTTGATATTTTTATATCTATTCCCGGAACAATATAAAATTTTCCTTTTTCTAATTTTTGAATAGCATATTGTGCCACATCCATACTATTTGCTTCTCTTAAATGGAAATCCACATTAGCTACTTTATTAAAATTCGTTTCCACTGGTCCAGGACATAAAATACTAATTTGTACTTTAGAATGCTCTTTTTTTAATTCTTCTCGAATTCCTTCTGATAATTTAACCACATAATTTTTTGTAGCATAATATGTTGCCATTAATGGTCCTGGCATAAATCCTGCTATAGATGCCACATTTAAAATTTTTCCGCTATTTTTTTCTTTCATATCTGTTAAATATAGCTTTGTTAATATGTGATAAGCAATAATATTGGTTTTTATCATATTGATATCTTTTTCTAAACTGGTTTTTGTAAAGTTTCCACAATCTCCAAATCCTGCATTATTGATTAAGATATCCACATTTTGTACCTGATTGTGGATTTCTTTGCAGTTTTCTTCTATACTTAAGTCTTTAGAGATGATTTCTATTTTTGCATCCTTTTCTAATTCTTTTTTGATTTCTTCTAACTTTTCAGTATTTCTTGCAACTAACACTAATTCATCTGCTTTTTTAGCCATTACTCTTGCCATATCTTTCCCAATTCCTGATGATGCCCCTGTGATTAAAACTTTCATATACATACCTCTTATATTTTATTATTCGTATTTTTTCCTATTTTATTATATTTTTTAGTTACATTCAAGTTTTTCTTCACATTTGCCATTAGCAATCCTTTTAAGTATTAAAATCCAATGTTGGATATCCATCTTCTCCGATTATCCAAGATTTCCATTCCATATTGGTTCCTCTATTATTATTTAGTGTTTCTACAAAAGATTTATTATTTATTATTTCTGTTTTAGTTAATTCCGTTATTCCATCAATTCCAACACCTGTGTTTCCATTTATAGTTCCTGCATTATAACAATTGTATATTTCTTCTGATGCATTACCTACTATTCCTCCATTAGAATGTCCTTGAAGTACATCTCCTATATTATAACAATTTTCAATAATTTCTCCATTAGTTCCTAATATTCCTCCTACTGTTGCTATTCCTCCTCCAGTAATCTTTCCTTTATTATAACTATTTTTTATTGTTGTTTTGTTATTTCCATGTCCTGAAGCAATTCCTCCCACATACCAAGCACCATTAGCACCTGTTATATCCCCTGTATTATAACAATTCACTATATTGTCTCCACCAATACCTGCAACTATACCTCCTACTTGTCCAGAAGTATTTGCCTCATTTACAATATTTCCTTCATTATAACAATTTTTTATTACCATGTATGAACCAGTACAAATTCCTGCTACAGTTATACCTGACACAGTCTTTACATCCGCTTTATTCCAACAATTCTCAATAATATTTACACTTTTACTACCAGCTGTATAGCCAGAAATAATTCCTGCAGCAAAATTATTTTTAGAAGTAATTTTTCCAGTTATGCCTAAATTTTTTATACTTTCTGCTGATATTTCAATACGACTTGTAATCATCAATGCCGCATTTCCATCTCTATTAATATAAATATTTTGTATTTCATTTTGTTTACCATCAAAATTTCCTTGAAAATTGTTTATGGGTTCAAATCCTACACAATTATCATCTGTTTTAGTAAGTTCTATTCTTATATTTTCTATAATCCCATCTTTATTAATGTCTCCATATTTATTAGTAGTATAATCGTTATATGAAAGTACTGAATTAAAATTTAATGTCCTTGCCAATATTACATACTCATTATCAAAATTTCTAGCATCTAATCCTAACTCACTATTTCCTCCATTTGTCATCATTGAAAACGCCACTAAATCCTCTATACACCAAATTTCATATGGTTCATTTTCATCACCTTTTAAACTATTGCCATTTTCATCTTTTGTTATATCTCCTGGATTTTTATCTTCTATGATATCTTGTGCTTCACCTACATTTCCATCTTTATCTACTATATAATACCTCTTACTATCTATAAAAGCAATTTCAAACTCTTCTCCAACATCAGTTGCTTCTGTTTTTCCTTCTCCTGTTTCTTTATCTAATTCACTTTGCAATTCACCTTCTACTATATTTCCATACTTGTTATTCCCCATTGCTTGTACAATTGCTTTTTCTACAATTTCTCTTTCATTGGCAATCTCTGTTTCTTCTTTTGCTTGTCCTGCATTCCCTATAATTCCATTATCTCCTGTTATCGCATTTATTGTAATTCCTGCTAGGATTAATAAGATAATAATTGTTATTACTAGTGCTAATAGTGTGATTCCTCTGTTTTTCTTTAATTCTTTTGTTACCACTTTTATCCTCCTTATACTCTTAAAGTTGAATACTCTAAGAATTTATAAATCTATAAAAGTATTGAAATGACAAGTATTTTTATGATATTTTTTCTAATAGCTATCTTAATTTTAATTTTATATACACCATAAAATCTTTTTTATTTTTTGTTGCCTTTATGCTTTTTTATTGTTATAATGAAGATGAAAAAAGTTTCTTAGAGTATTCAACTCTAAGAAACTTTTAATTATGTCTAATAATAAATTTAATTTTTCAAAATCCACAATAAAAAAGAAAAAGGCACCTTCCTTTCAGTTGCTTTAGGTAGGTGTCCTTTCCTCATTTTGGCATTAATTATATCTTATCCACTTTATTTCGCCATTATGAATGGCGACCAACACACAATTTCCGATACAA
Source organism: uncultured Eubacteriales bacterium (assembly GCA_949288095.1). Classification (GTDB taxonomy): domain Bacteria; phylum Bacillota; class Clostridia; order TANB77; family CAG-508; genus CAG-269. Next base: position 873 of record CASEIX010000063.1, on the reverse strand, counting down.
GCGGATTTAAAGAAACGACAAACTCTCTCATTTCGGTAATCCACCGTAAAAGTTCCACTGTTTTCAAATGTTACAATACGCGTTTCTTCTTCAAACCGGATATCTATAATTCGGTCTTCTGTCCCGGTGTAGGTGTAAGTAAATGCCATTTTTTCGTCCCTCCATCTTTCTAAAATGTTAATAATTTCCAAGTGTTGTGTTTTCACAACTTAACATAATTATAGCATAGGCTTAGTTATATTTCAATCTTAGTTTAACTATAACTTGTAAAATATAAATATACATGTTAAAGAAATGCATATTTAGGTTTTGCAATGTTAAAATATAAAAAATAAAAAAATCTCAGAGCTTGTTAACCTCTAAGATTTTTTATTTTTTCTACTAAATTTATTAAATACCATACCAACTGCATGAACAATTCTAGTTGAATTGTTATTTGCGACATTTTTTCCTAATGCTTTTCCACCAACTGTTAGAGCTGAAACCAAAGCACTTAGTAAGAATTGTACATCAAAATCTAGTCCAAATTGGTTAGTAATTTTTACTGCAATTAATGCACTTATTGCACCACTTAATACTCCACAAATATCACCAATAACGTCTGCACATATATTAGCAACCCTAGGTGCATTTCTAATTAATTTAATAGAATCTTTTGAACCTTTTACTTTTTTTGTTGCTTTTGCATGAAATTCATGTTCATTTGCAACCGTTACAGCCACACCTATAATGTCAAATATAATACCTACTAAAATAACAGCTACTAAAATAAGAATAGCTGGTATTAAGCTTAAATTTGATACACCGTTTGTTGATATATATGAAAATACAATAGATAGTATAAAAGTCATAACAAAAACTTCTATAAACCAT
>CASEIX010000062.1 GCA_949288095.1 uncultured Eubacteriales bacterium | reverse complement strand
CATACCCTTCTTGTTTTCCTTTAAAATGGATACCTCCTACTTTAACACCTTTCCCTCCTGTTAATCCTTCTGGTTTTACAACAAAGCTATCATCATTGTAGTTTTTCATAACTTTGTCTAATTCTTCAATGGTTGTAACACTTTCATTTCGAATGACCATTTCAGGTGCTAATTGTTTAACAATGTCTAAAGCATAAGTTTTGCTCCATTCTACTTTTGCTCCTTTTGAAGTTGGTCCAAAGGTTTGTAATCCAAGCTTTCTTGCTAAATCAATTAATCCTTCTTGTAACAAATTGTCTTGACTAACAACTGCTGCTTGAATTCCTTCTTCTTTTACAAATTTTTCTACAAGTTCTTTATCAAATGGGTCTCCTATGATATATTTTCCATTTGATTTTTCTACTTGCTCTACAATTGATGGATTTGCATATGGTAATATCGCATATAGCACATATCCTTTTGCAATTTGTTCAGCAATTACTGCTTCTCTTCCACCATTTCCTAGTAATAGACATTTTTTCATATATCTACCTCTCCTTTATATTTATTTTATAATTATAATAAATTATACTCTGAAGATAATGTTTTTCTTAATTGTTCTGCATTTTCAAATACAATCCCATGAATGCCTACTGCTTCTGCATTTTTTACATTTTTCTCATAGTCATCTATAAATAATGTTTCATCTGCTACAATTGCTACTTTTTCTAATACAGTCTTAAAAGTTTGCTTATCTGATTTGACAGCTCCTATATCATAAGAAAATATCTTTTTGTCAAAAATCTTTAAATCTTTATTCTTTTCTTCGATATATTCCATCCATTCTCTGGCATGGTCTGATAATAATATCAACTGATACTTTTCTTTTGCTTTTAGTTGTTTAACAATTTCCATTGTTCCTGGAATCGGTTGATTTAAGTTTTGACGGATAGCTGTCTTTAATTGTTCTACAGATACATTCCAGTTTTTATTTTTCAATACATGATTCAAGTATTCTTCCTCTGTTAATTTTCCTCTTAACAAGTTTAAGAAAGTTTCATTTTCTCTCATTGAATCTAAATCTGCTTCATTTTCTAATAATTTTTGATTTTCAAAAGTTCCATACTGACTTTCTAATACGACTTCTTCTATGCCACGATATCCAGATATGATAACTTCTGATAAATCAAATATTATATTTTTAATCATTATTTATATCCTCTCTATACATTTACCTCTATTGTAGCATCTTGTCCTAAATCTTTATATTTTTCTAATACTGGATTCACTCTTTCATTCATAAAATCTTCTACTTGATGAACAGCTCTTCCGCATAAATGGTCTGGATTTAAGATATGTAAAATTTCTTCTTCTGTCAATCCAAATGTTTCATCTGCAGCAATTCTTTGTACTAAGTCATTTGGTTTTCCATATTCTTTTACTTGTTTTCCAGCTTCCATAGAATATACTCTGATTTTTTCATGTAATTCTTGTCTATCTCCACCTTTTAGAACAGCATTCATTAAAATTTCTTCTGTTCCCATAAATGGTAATTCTTGCATCATATTTGTTTTTATAACATTTTTATATACCACAATATCACTTGAGATATTAGCATAAAGAATTAAAATCGCGTCTACTGCTAAAAAGCTTTCTGGTACACAAATTCTTTTATTTGCTGAGTCATCTAATGTTCTTTCTAACCATTGTGTTGCAGTTGTAATACTTGGATCCATTGCTAATGTCATAACATGTCTTGATAAAGAATTAATTCTTTCACTTCTCATAGGATTTCTTTTATATGCCATTGCTGATGAACCAATTTGACCTTTTTCAAATGGTTCTTCTAATTCTTTTTCATGTTGTAATAAACGCATATCATTAGCAAATTTAGAACAACTTTGTGCAATTTGTGCTAATACGTTTAAAACTCTTGAATCTAGTTTTCTTGTATAGGTTTGTCCTGATACATTATATACTTTTTCAAATCCCATTTTTTCAGCAATTTTTCCATCAATTTGTCTTACTTTTGTCTCATCTTTAAATAATTTCATAAAGCTTTCTTGTGTTCCTGTTGTTCCTTTGCAACCTAATAATTTCATATGGCTTTCAACAAATTCTAATTCTTCTAAATCTTCTAGTAAATCTTGCATCCATAGAGTTGCTCTTTTTCCAACAGTTGTTAATTGTGCTGGTTGAAAATGGGTATATCCTAAACAAGTTACATCTTTATTTTTTTCTGCAAATGCTTTTAAGTTTTTGATAACAATAATTAATTTTTCTTTGATTAGTTTTAATGCTTTAGACATTAAAATAACATCTGTATTATCTGTTACATAACATGAAGTTGCCCCTAAATGGATAATTGGTTTTGCCTTTGGACATTTTAATCCAAATTCATATACATGTGCCATAACATCATGTCTACATTCTTTTTCTCTTTTGGCAACAATATCATAATCAATATTATCTACATTTTTCTTCATTTCTTCAATTTGTTCATCTGTTATATCAATTCCTAATTCTTTTTCTGTTTCTGCTAATGCTACCCATAATTTTCTCCATGTTGAATATTTTTCATTATTTGACCATATTCTGTTCATTTCTGGACTGGCATATCTACCAGAAAGTGGTGTTTTATATATATTATTGTTTTCCATTTTTTCAATCCTTTCTTTTTTATTTGTTCAATTGAGGGATTTTGGGGACGGAGCAAAAAATCATCATTATATATTCTTTAATTCTATAACTATATATATTAATTTGTAACAATGATGATTTTTTGCTCTGTCATCAAAATTACTCCTTTTTCAAATAAATGCTTAGTTGGAAAAGAATTGTGCTTTTGGCTAGGCAGACGAATTAAAAAATCAATGAGGCGTGCTTTTTGCACGTTGATTTGATTTTTTGGTTCGTCTAACAACGCCAAAACGCAATTATTTTTCAACTATCTATAATAGTTAACCCCTGCCTCAAAGATCTTTTGATCTTTCTTGCCTGGCATATTTTTCAAGATATCTCTATAGCATCTTTCTGAATGTCCCATCTTACCTAAGATTCTACCATCTGGACTAGTAATACCTTCAATGGCATCTATTGAACCATTTGGGTTAAAGTCAATGTCATATGTTGCATTTCCATTAAAATCAATATATTGTGTAGCAATTTGTCCATTGGCAATTAATTGTTCTTCTAATTCTTTTGAAACAATAAATCTACCTTCTCCATGTGAAATTGGAACTGTAAATGTTTCTCCTAATTCTACTTCACTAAACCATGGTGACATTTTTGATACTACTTTTGTATTTACCATTTTTGATTGGTGTCTTGAAATGGTATTAAAGGTTAATGTTGGCATTGTGTCATCCATTTCTCTAATTTCTCCATATGGTAATAATCCTAATTTTACTAATGCTTGGAATCCATTACAAATTCCTAACATTAATCCATCTTTTTCATATAAATGTTTATGGATTAAATCTTTTAGTTTTGGATTTCTAAAGATACTACTGATGAATTTTCCTGAACCATCTGGTTCATCTCCGGCACTGAATCCTCCTGGGAACATGATAATTTGTGCTTTTTCGATTTCTTTTGCAAATAGCTCAATAGAATCTTGTATATCTTGTGGTTTTAAGTTCTTAAATACTACTGTACTAACTCTTGCACCTGCATCTTCAAATGCTTTTGCTGAATCATATTCACAGTTTGTTCCTGGGAATACTGGTATGAATACATGAGGTCTTGTAATTGGTAATTTTCTTGTAATAGTAGGTGTTTTTTGACTTAAGATATTTCTTGCTTCACCTTTTTGTTCTACTTTTGTTGGGAATATTTTTTCTAATGGTTCTTCCCAAAGTTTGATTAATTCCTCTAAGTCTAATACAACATTTTCATTTACAACAATTACTTTCTCACTTGTTGTCGTTCCTAATAATTCTAATTTTGCATTATCTATATCTTCTGATGTTTCTAAAACAAATGAACCATATAGTGGTGTAAATAAGTCTTCTGTATTTTCAAACTTAAATCCAATCTTATTTCCGATACAACTCTTTGTGATAACATCTGCAATTCCACCATTTTTGATTGTACTTGATGATAAAACTTTTCCATCATTGATTAATTTATGTACCAATTCAAAGTTTTCTTTTAAATCATCAAAATCAATGATATTTTCTTTTCCCATTTTTGTTTTTAATACATATACTTTTGAATTTGCTTTCTTGAATTCATTTGAAACTACTTTTGTTGTGTCTACATCACCGATACAGAAAGATACTAATGTTGGGGGTACGTCTAACTCATTATATGAACCTGACATACTGTCTTTTCCACCAATTGCTGCAATTTGTAATTGTTCTTGTACATAATATGCTCCAAGTAATGCTG
>CASEIX010000061.1 GCA_949288095.1 uncultured Eubacteriales bacterium | reverse complement strand
TCTACTAAATTTTGTGCAAATTTCTTTCCATTTTTCTTTAAAGATGCAATATCTTCAAACTTCAAAGTATAAATATCTGCTATATTTTTAATCAATTCATTATCTAATAATTGTTGAATAATATTTTCTCCTAGTCCTGAAATATCCATTGCTTCTCTTGAAACAAAATGAACTAAATTTCTGAACAATTTTGCTGGACATTCAATTCCTGTACATCTTACTGCTGCCTCTCCTTCTTCTCTTACAGTAGGTGCTCCACATACAGGACATACTTTTGGCATTTCAAAATCTTTTTCATTTCCTGTTCTTTTATTCTTTACTACTTCTACAATTTCTGGAATAACATCTCCTGCCTTTTGGATAACAACCGTATCTCCAATTTTTAAATCTTTTTCTTTAATAAAATCTTCATTGTGAAGCGTTGTTTTTGATATGGTTGATCCTGCAACTTTGACTGGCTCTAATATAGCCATTGGTGTGATGACACCTGTTCTTCCTACTTGACAAATAATATCTTTTAAAATGGTTTCTTTTTTCTCTGGTGGATATTTGTATGCGACTGCCCATCTTGGAACTTTTATGGTTGAACCTAATATTTCTCTAAAATGTAAGTCATCTACCTTGATAACCGCTCCGTCAATTCCAAATGTTAAGTTTTCTCTATCTTCTCCAATTTTTTCAATGGCTTGTTCTGCTTCTTGAATCGTTTTACAAGGAATTCTAACTGGATTGACATTAAATCCTAACTTACTTAGATATTCTAGTTCTTCAAAATGAGAGTTAAATGTTTTTTCTTCTATTTTTTGTACATTGAAAATATAGATATCTAGTGGTCTTTTTGCTGTTATTTTACTATCTAGCTGTCTTAAAGAACCTGCTGCTGCATTTCTAGCATTAGCAAATAACTCTTCTTCATTTTCTTCTCTTTCTTGATTCATCTTTTCAAAGTCTTGTTTTGATATAAAGACTTCTCCTCTGACCGTAATATCAATTTTATCAGTTAGTTCCATTGGAATGGTTTTTACTGTTTTTAGATTTTCTGTAACATCTTCTCCAATTAGACCATTTCCTCTTGTAGCCCCTCTTACAAACTTTCCTTGTTTGTATTCTAATACTGCAGATAATCCATCTATTTTCGTTTCTACTACATAATTGACTTCTTTTATGCCATTTTCCTCAGCTTGTTTTCTGATTCTTTCATCAAATTCTTCTACTTCTTCAAAACTAAATACATCTTGCAAACTTTGAAGTGGCACTTCATGTGTTACTTTTTGGAATCCTTCTTTCACATGTCCACCTACTTTTTGCGTTAAAGAATCTTTTGAAATAAATTCTGGATATTCTTTTTCTAAATTACGTAATTCTACCATTAACATATCATACTCAAAATCTGATATTTCTGGTTTATCATCATCATAATATTTTCTTGCATAATATTCTGTTTTTTCTCTTAATTCTTCTATTCTTTTTTTAGCTTCCGTTCTATTCATTTTGCACCTCTTATCTTTTTGTCCATTGGGTTTATTGAGGACGTTTCTTTTTGGACCTTTTTGTGTCCATCAGGAACGTTTCTTTTTGGACCTTTTTGTATTTTTTCTTTCCTATTATATACAATTGGAATAAAAAAATAAAGGAATTTTTGTAAATTCCTTTATGAAAATTTTATCATTAATTGATTTATCTATCTTGCTTTTCCACTACTTCATTTTTATTTTTATAAATACTATTTTCTGGAACAACGCCTCTTACAGAAGATAATGGATAAATATTTGAATTTCTTCCAATAACTGTTCCTGGATTTAATACAGAACCACAACCAACTTCTACATGATCCCCAAGCATAGCTCCTACTTTTTTTCTTTTTGTTTCTATGATTTCTGTTCCATTCTTGATAACCACTAACTGCTTATCTGATTTTACATTAGATGTAATAGAACCAGCTCCCATATGTGCTTTATACCCTAGAATAGAATCTCCTACATAATTATAGTGTGGAACTTGCACTTTATTAAATAAAATAACATTTTTTAATTCTGTTGAATTTCCAACAACTGCTCCTTCTCCTACAATAGCATTTCCTCTAATAAAAGCACAATGTCTTACTTCTGCCTCTTTTCCAATAATTGCAGGACCGTTAATATATGCCGTTGGTGCTACTTTTGCTGTTTTTGCAATCCAAACATTTTCTCCTACTTTTTCATATTCGTCTTTATCTAATTTCTCACCTAATTCTAAAATGTAGTCTCCTATATCAGGCAACACCTCCCATGGATATGTACTTTTTTCTAACAATTCTTTTGCAATGGTTTCTTCTAAATTATATAAATTTTTAATTTTGCATTCTTCCATTTTCTACATTCCTTTCAATTTTTAAAATGAAATTTTTCTATATTACGTCATCAAAGTGTCTTAGCCTATTATATTTCATTAACAAAAAGAAAACAAATTTCTTTTACTCATTTTTTTAAAAGTTGTGCCAAAATGCCCCGTCCCCTTTGGCAACTTTTGGCAAGCTATCTGTTCCAGAACTTTTCATATAATTCCTTTGCTGTTTTTGGACTATCCACTCCGTCTTTATTTTTCACAGGTGCAAAGTCATCTTCTCTTTTTCCTCTTAATATAGCTATATCATCAAATAATTCAAATGCATCAAAGATAAATGATTCAAATTTGTATGAATTTGGTTCTGTTGGAATCACTTCTTTTCCATTTTCATCTATATATGCGTTTTTCTTAAAAGCACTATGATAGATTAATGTTTCTTTACTAATTTTTTCAATCGCTTCTATTGTATATAGATTACACATAATATGGGATTCCCCATATTTTAGTTCTCCTTCTTCATCTACTTCTTCTGCCATTTTTTCTGGTAACTCTGTATATTCGATAACTTTTGGATGCCCATTCATTTTGCAAAATACGCCTACTCTTTCATGTGGATTCGCTTTTACTACTGATTTTGAAGCAATTTGTACTTTTTTATCAATTGCCATTCCTAATAAAATTGTATCTGCCATTTTTAATAAAGCATTATCCACACTTCCGATAAATACCCATTTGATTCCTTTTTCTTTCATTTCTGCTAGACATCCACTTGCTCTTAGAGAAGAATATGTACCACCATTTCCATCAGATGCTTCCTTTATTTTCATATCTTTTCCTATTAATAGTTTTCCATTAACATCTACTAAAGGCAATTCGCTTTGTGCGAAAAATCTTACGGAATTTTTGTCATACCCAAAATAATTATGTTTTTCCATGAATTCAATCGTTTCGTCATTGTTTTCTTTACTTGTCATGATATACCATGGAATGATTTTTCCATATTTTTGATTCGCTTCTTTTAAATTTTCTGCTAAAATTTCGAATAGATATTTTCCTTTTCCATAAACATCTAATTTAAAAGTTCCTTTTGGTCCTGGATGTCCTAGTCTTGTTCCTTGACCTCCTGCCATGGTTACCACAGCATATTCCCCTTTTTCTAAGATAGCTTCTCCTAATCTTTGAAACTTTTCTTTTTGCTCTTCTGATAATTTTTTCTTATCTAAATATGGTAATGGTTCTATTTTATTTTCTTTGATTTCTATTTCTTTTTTTGTATTATCATATAATTCTTTTAATTGGTGAAAATCAATTTTGCTAATTTGTTCTATCAATACTTGTTTTTTATCTTCATCTAATTTTTCTAATAGTCTTATAATATGTTCTTGATCATACATTTTTAATATGTCTATTGTGTCCTGTACTTTATCCATTTTGTTTCGCTCCTTTTAGCTAATATATAATATAGTATAGTATATGTTTTCATTTTAATATTGTCATTTTATCATACTCCTATATTTTTATCAAGTTTTTTAGAAAACTTGTCATAAACCCAGAAGAAGTCCCATATACATTAAGTAAAGTGTACAAAGATTTTGAAAGTATATAAGGAGGTATATAGATGGAAAATACAAGATTGTATCAAGACATCGCAAAAAGGACTGATGGAGATATTTATGTAGGCGTCGTTGGTCCTGTACGAACTGGTAAATCTACTTTTATTAAAAGATTTATGGATTTATTAGTCATTCCCAACATTGATAATGAATACAAAAAGGAAAGGGCCAAAGATGAGTTGCCACAAAGTGCTGGTGGTAGAACCATCATGACAACAGAGCCAAAATTCGTTCCTAATGAAGCAATTGAAATCACCTTAAATGATAATTTAAAATTTAAGGCAAGGTTAGTCGATTGCGTTGGATATTTAGTGGATAATGCCATTGGCTATTTAGAAGATGATATGCCTAGAATGGTAAAAACACCTTGGTCTGAAGAAGAAATTCCTTTTGAAACTGCTGCTGAAATTGGAACCAAAAAAGTCATTGAAGAACATTCTACCATTGGTGTTTTAGTCACTACTGATGGAACCATTACAGATATCCCAAGGGAAGATTATGTAAAAGCTGAAGAAAGAGTTGTTAATGAATTAAAAGCTTTAAATAAGCCATTTATCATTTTATTAAATTCCTATGATCCTGATTCAGACTATACCAAAGAGCTTGCAGAAGAACTAAGCGAAAAATACAATACATCTGTTATGCCTCTTAATTGTGAATATTTAACAATTGAAAATATCAATACCATGTTTTCTAAAGTATTATATGAATTCCCTGTTGATCAAATCTGTATTAAATTTCCAAGATGGATTGATGGATTAGATATCTCACACCCTTTAAAAACAGAATTATATAAAGAAATTAAAGATGCTTTTTCTAATGTCAATGTTTTAAAAGAAATCTCAGGTTGTGCAGATACTATTAAACAAACAGAAATTATTTCAAAAACTTCTATAACAGATATTCAATTAGGTACTGGAAAAGTAAATGTAGAAATCACCTTAAAAGAAGAATTATTCTACCAAGTGCTTACAGAAATTACAGGTGTTCCCGTTTCTAATGAAGGAGATTTGTTTAGTATTATTTCAGAATTAGCTGATGTGAAAAAGAAATACGATAAAATCGCTTATGCATTAGAGGAAGTGAATAGAAAAGGTTATGGAATTGTAACCCCATCAATGGATGAATTAATTTTAGAAGAACCAGAAATGGTAAAACAAGGATCAAAATTTGGTGTAAAACTAAAAGCCATGGCTCCTTCTATTCACCTTATTAAGACAAATGTTGCAACAGAAGTATGCCCAATTGTTGGTTCTGAAAAACAATCTGAAGAATTAGTCAATTACTTATTATCTGGATTTGAAAGTGACCCTCAAAAAATCTGGGAATCAAATATCTTTGGAAAGAGTCTACATGAATTAGTAAATGAAGGCTTACAAACTAAACTTGCTAAAATGCCAGAAGAAGCTCAGATTAAATTACAAGAAACTTTGGAAAGAATTGTTAATGAAGGAAGTGGTGGATTGATTTGCATTATTCTTTAAAAAAGAACATTAGGGATGTGTCAAAAAAGCAAGACTTAGAATCTTTTAGTTCTAAGTCTTGCTTTTATATTGTTATCTTTCCATATTTACCTTTCTTATATACAAAATGTTGCATATAAAGGAACTGATTTAATGTTATTTTCAAACCCAAAGTTTTTTTCTGAAATTCTAATTGCATAATTTGGATGATATCTTTTCATATACAAATCTAAACTTCTGGATTTTGTATGAATATTTGATTTTACTTCTATCGGAATAATATCCATCTCTTTTTGAATTAAGAAGTCTACTTCTGCTATTCCATTTGATTCCCAATAATAAGTTTCATATCCATTTATTCTTAATTCATTTGCCACATAATGTTCTGTTAATGGTCCCATAGAAATCATGGTAGGTTGTGTACTTAAATCTATTTGATATAATGGATATCTTGCTTTGTTTACAAATAATCCTACATCTGACATATATAATTTAAATGCTGATAAATCTTTATGCATTTCTAATGGCAATTCACTTTCTGTTTTAAACACTTGATTAACAATGCCACTATTTTTTAGCCATAAAATCGCTGGACCAAATAAACTTGATGTAGCTCCTTTTGAAATGACTTTATATTGAAATTTTTGATTTTCTTTTGCTAATTGTACTGGTATGGAATCAAATGCCGCTATAATTCTATTTGATTCTGATGCATCTGCATACTTGGTCATATCTCTTACATAAGAATCTAATATCATTGCCTGAACATCTAGTGTTGCAATCACTTTTTCTTCGTCTAAATATGTTTTTACAACTTCTGGCATTCCTCCAACTACTAAATAGGTTCTATATAATTTTAAACATAACTCATGTATATCATTATCCATTCTTTCATTACTTTCAAAATGTTTTTGGATTTCTTTTATTAAATTTTCTCTTCCAAGTGCTATTAAAAATTCTTTAAAAGATAGTGGGTACATATCTATCATTTGCACTTTTCCTACTGGAAAAGAATAATTTTCTCTATTGATAGCTATTCCCAACAGTGAACCTGCTGCTATTATATGATATTCAGGTGCATCTTCACAAAAATATTTTAATGATGTCAAAGCTCTTTCATTTGCTTGTATTTCATCAAAAAATATTAAAGTTTTCTCTGGTAATATTTTTTCTCCATAAAATAATTCCAATTTGTTAATAATATATTTAGCATCTATACTTTCATCAATTTGTTCACTTACTTCTTTATTTGTTTCAAAATTCACATAAATTACATTCTCATAAAATTTTTTACCAAATTCTTTTATGATATATGTTTTTCCTACCTGTCTAGCACCATGAACAATTAATGGTTTTCTTGCTTTAGAAGTTTTCCATTCTATTAATTTTTTTATTATTTCTCTTTCCATATTCATCACTTCCCATTTTAATTATACTTTATAAGTTATAAAAAGTCAATTTTTATATAATTTTTTTAAACTTATAAATTTGTTCTCTGTTTTATATAGTATATTCTATTTTTTATTCATGACTCATCTATTTTATAAAAATTTTTAATCTTGTTGTATTCAGAATATCTAGATAGGAAATTTTAAATCTGTCTCTTCATATACAATAAAACAAGACTTAGAAATAAATATCTAAGTCTCGTTTTTCTTTTAACGCTTCTTTTATTTAGAATAATTCTAATGTAAAATACTCCAAATTTTCTGACATGATACTCTCTGTTTTAATATTATACATTCTCTTTTTTCATACTTGTTCTCCTATTTTAAATCATATTTTCTTACTTCACAGTTTCCCAAACATAGTTTATAACATTCTCCATCTTTTGGTAGTCCATTAAAATAACAATCAATGGCTATACTAACTCCTCCATGAGTAGCTAATAGAATATTCTTATCTTTATATTCTTTTTTTACATCATCTAAAAATGAAGCTACCCTTTTGAAAAAATATCGAATGTTTTCGGCTTTTTCATAAACGATATTTTTTTCATAATTCCAAAAAGCATCATAATCGAATTGTTGTTTATACATCCCCTCCATTTCTCCAAAATCTCTTTCAGCTATTCTCTCATCAAAGACTATAGGAATATTTTTTACAGAATTAATAATTTCTGCTGTTTGACTGGCTCTTTTTAATGGAGAAGAAATAATGAAATCAATTGGTACATTTCTCAATTTTTCCATTGTTTCTTTAGCTTGCTCTCTTCCATTGCTATTTAATTCAATGTCTGCTCTTCCTTGTAACTTTTTTTGCACATTCCAATCTGTTTGTCCATGTCTTATCACATATAACATATTTTACCTCCATACTTGAAATCCTTTTGTAGAAAATGAACAAATCTGTTTTAATTCTGCACAAATCTCTAACTCATTAATCCATGCTATTTTTCTGACATAGTTTCTTAAGCTTTCATCAGTTTCAGAAAAGCTATGCCGACTAATTGCATCCTCTCCAATGATGATACTACCAGAATAAAATTTCTTTTCCCCTATTTGTATACTATCTTTAAGATAGGTAAAATCACTTTCTTCTGGTAGTTCTAATCCGAAACCATGTGGTATATAGTTGTTCTTAGCGTTTTCCTTTTTCTGTACTATATACACATTTTTTCCCAAACTTGTGAGTAATGTTGCAAGTCCTGCAGTCTTCTGAACACCAATCAATACTTCATGTATTGTTGGCATTCCATAATGTGCTACATTTAAGATTTCGTCTCCTATATTTGCTGCTAAAACTTGCTTACAGAAATCATAATTTCTTTCTTGGTTAAAAGATTTCAATTTTTTTGCAATTTCATAAAATTGCTTTGCTTTATCTCCTTTAATATATCTCATATATCGATAATTATCAAGTCTCTCAATACAAATATCTTGATAATACCAATTTCCTATTACAGGATAAAGCTTTTCTTTATACTCACATGCCGACGCATGTACGAGCATATAGTAACCTTTCTTCATTCCTATGCGATTCTCATCATTTTCTGAATAACATAAAGAAATAAAATGATTACCATTGGTAAAATTCCAGTCATACTTTGATGTATCTGCTAAAGCTTTCTCACACCTCCTTTTAAATTCTGTTATATTCATATCAGAATTTATTTTATACAAAGCTGTACCACATACATTGATTGTAGTATCTACAGGAATGAATGGAGTATCTGGTTGTTCCCAGACATATGCAGCTCCTGTAAAGAAACCACCTCTCATTCTTGTAACATTATGTGCCATCCCTAAATCAGACATTGCATAAATATCACAAGTTTTCTGTGTTGATGAAAGTTTTGTCGCAACCTTTGAAATCAACTTTTCTGTTATTTCTAATTCCCGAAGCACTTTCTTCTGTGTTCTATCATTTAATGTCAGATTATAAATCATATTGTCTCCTCCTTTTATTTTACATTAAATGTTTTTGGTTACAAATCCTTTAGTAAAGGATTTAGGTTTAGCAATTTTCAAGCGTTTAGTTTTACGCTTAATATATACCTATTTATTTTATGTTAATTTCAATTATTAAACTTTTCAAAATACAGTTTTTTAAAATTGATAAAAAAATTATCAATTTTTATTTTCTTTATGGAGATATTCCCTTCTATCCTTGTACTTCTATGTAAAATAATGGTATAATAAAAATAGATTTTGTTATTGATGGAGGAACATATGGAACAAGATATCTTAAAAACAAATAGAGCGAAATTATTATCTGATTTTATTAATGAAATAAAACTATCTATTAAAAAACATACTATAAAAGGAGAATTGCCTAGTAAGACATATATCTATACCAGAATTGCAGATTATACACATTATGCAGAAGTGAGTATCCGAAAATTTTTAACTGGTAGTATACCTAAAGACATTCCTAGTTTTCTTCAAGGAATCCTAGAATATGCAAAATTGGTACAAGTGGATGATTCTAAGATTGATACTTTTGCTAAAAATTATTTATCTGCTACTAATACCGTTGTTTTTCAGGATACAACTATCCAAACAAAAAATAACCTAATTCCTCAAGACTTAAGCAAAATTATTCGATCTTATAAACTCACTTCCTTTTTAGATGATTTTATAGATAATCCTATTAATATTGCTTACATCTATGGATATAAATTAGGTGGAAAATCAAAATCTGTTATGGCATATATGTATGATTTGAGTTTAAAAAATAAATTTGAAAATATGATTTGGATTAATCTAAAAAAGGAAAATCAATTATCTACTATTTTAGATACCATTTTGCTTTTCAATTTAGAAAATAAAGCTGAAATTAAGCCTGAAGAAAAACAGGATGCTTGTCTTGAGTTTATAAAAAATACGAAATCTATCCTTATATTCGATTTTGATGATGACATTATTCAAGATGAAACCATTACATTTGTAAAAAACTTTTCTAAATTTTCAAAAATGGTAATGATTACCTCTATCCCTTATCATCAATATGAAAATCAGTTAGATACCTATTGTTCTAATTTTTGTATTAATGACTTCATTTCTAAAGAAGAGCTAAAAGCTATGCTTCATACAACAGAAGATTTTAGAAAAATTATGGATATGCAACCTTCATTAGTGGATACTCTATATTCTATTACTGGTGGCATTCCGTTTGCTTCTATCTATTTAATGAAAAAGATTGTTAATGCAAATAAGCTTGGAGTTTCTTTAGAAAATGCAATTTCTAGATATACTAAAGCAACTGAAGATTATAAAATGATGTCAGAAAAAATTATTCATGATATATGGGAAGAATTAAGTCCAATCGCTAAAAAAATAGTCATCATCTGTGCAAATTTTAAATATACCATCTCAATTGAACTTGTTTCCTACATATTACATTTAGATATATTATCAACTGAGTGGCAAGAAGCAATTACAGAATGTTATACAAATGATTTATTAATCCCAATTATTCAAAACAATCCTAGACTAGATATGCACAATTTAATCAAAACACTTGTCTTAGTAAATGCTTCTAAAGAAGATTTCAATAAGGAAATATTTTTTAAACAATTGGCAAAGTTTTATATAGATAAATCTGCCTATGTTGGTGAATGTTATAATGATATTTCTAAATTAAAATTATTTGATGAATTAGATGAATGGAATATCACAAAACAAGTTTTAAATATGCTAGAAGAAAACAAATTATATAAAGAATATATTACGATAATTAGAAATTTAAAATACTATATTTATGTTAGAGGTATGTGGGAAAAAGGTGAAGATTCTCCCCATTTAAAAAGAACGAAAATGGCAAATATCATACAAGATAAAAATGAAGAATTAGAGGCTCTATGTGATTATATTAACATTATGTCTAAATCTCAAAATCAAGAAGAAGCAAAAAAATATTTAGATATTGCCTCAAAAATTGTCGATACAGAAAAAGATTCTTTAGAAAAACGTATTGTTTGCTTGTTTTATCATGTGAAAGCATTGTATACATGTAACTGTTTGAAAAATTACAAAGAAAGTTATGACATCTGGATGGATATTAAAGAAAACTATTTTCCTTATATTAATGAATATAGAAAATTGGTAACAGATTTATGGATTACAAGATGTTATTTAAAAATCGAAAATGCTTTTGATTTAAAATACGAAATGTTAATTCAGCGATTAGAAGAAGCAAAACTTGCCAACTTCACTCGTGGTCAAGCTGATTATCGCCTTTTATTAATTTCTTTGCTATTAGAAAATTATGCAACTACCCAAGATGCTAATCTTTTGAAAAAGGCTAATATAGAATTAACATCTTGTGAAAAATTCCTAAAAGACAATGATTTAGATGATATTCGAAATGAAGCTTTATATTATCGATTGCAAACCATATATTCTATTTATACGAATGATTTTGAAAAAGCTGAAGAATTTTGTCAAAAAGCTGTTAAAGATTATGAAATGATGAATTGTAAAAAAGATATTGAAAGTTTGCTTGAAATTTTGAACCATTAGGGACGTGTCAAATTGGACATTTTTCGTTCAAAAGGGACAGACGATTGCATTACGTCTGTCCCTTTTGTTCAATTTTTGAACGATTTGACACGTCCCCAACGTTCAAATTTTTTCTTCTTAATTGTCCACAAGCCGCATCTATATCTGAACCTAGTTCTCTTCTAATAGTTGCCACAATCCCATGGTCATTCAAATAATCTCTAAATTTCATGATATTTTCATTTGAACTTTTGGTATATGCTCCATTTTCAATTTTATTAATAGGAATTAAATTTACATGACAAAGCATTCCTTTTAACAACTTCACTAATCGTTTCGCATCTTCTAAGTTGTCATTATTTTCTTTTGCTAATGCATATTCAAAAGAAATTCTTCTATGTGTTTTTTCTATATATTCCTTACAGGCTTGTAATAATTCTTCTATATGGTATGTATTGTTTACAGGCATCATTTTACTTCTTTGCTCATCTGTTGTTGCATGTAAAGAAATCGATAAGGTACATTGTATATTTTCTTCTGCTAATTGATATATCTTTGGTACCAAACCACTTGTAGATATACTAATATGTCTTGCTCCTATATTTAGTCCTTTCGGATGATTGATAATTCGAATGGCCTTTACCACATTATCATAATTATCTAATGGTTCTCCTATTCCCATAAATACAATATTCGAAATTCTGACATTAGCATCTCTTTCTACTGCCATAATTTGTTCAATAATTTCTCCACTACTTAAATTTCTTGCAAATGGAATTCCTGTTGAAGCACAAAATTTACATCCCATCTTACAACCAATTTGAGAAGATACACAAATACTAAATCCATGATGATATTCCATTAGTACAGTCTCAATAGCATTTCCATCTAAGACATCAAATAAATATTTTTTAGTTCCATCTAATGCTTCTTGCTTTTTTAATATCTTAAATTCTTTTATCTCATAGATTTGTTTTAACTTTTCTCTTAATTCTAATGATAAATTTGTCATTTCATCAAAATGAGATACTCTTGCTTCATAAATCCACTTATATATTTGCTCTGCTCGAAATGGCTTTTCTCCGATTTCTTTTAGTTCTTCTTTTAATTCTTCTAAACTATAGTCTTTAATATTTTTCATTTTCTTTCCTCACCTATTCTTTATACCACTGGTATCGCTTAATTCTTACTGTTCTATTATACCATGTTTTCTTAGTTTTTTCATCATTACAAAGAAAAAAGATGTATTTGTTTTATTTTTTATTGCCTATTTAATCCCATATAAAAAACGAAAGTATTATTAAATGATTTCATTACGAATGTGATTGAAAAGCATATTAGAAAATTTTATTTTAAATAAATGAAGGAACCCGAATCCTTTTGGGGAGTGTCATTTATTTAAATTTAGATTTTCTTTATGCTTGTATTGAACCGAGTAATAAATCATTTAATAATACTTTCATTTTATATAGAATTTTAAGTATACACTTTTCTTATTTAATTTAAATATTGTATATGTTGTTTTTTTGGTAATTCATATATTTCCAATGTATCTCCATTTTTATTTTCTTCATTTAATGAAACTGCATTAATTTGATTATTATAGTAGGTTTTAAAATAATATATACCTTTACTTGCATTTATACAAGAAGAATAAGTTGTCATATCATAATGGTTTTCTTTTGTAATAACACTTCCCTTTATCATTGAGACAGAATCTAAAATATGGAAAAATTGAGAAACAGAACTTTCTTCATCTTCATCAGTTATTGAATTAAATTTATAAAATGCTGTTCTGACAAATCTAGAAGTTGGTGTGACATCTCCTGGTAATCCCATCATTCTCATTCCTTGTCCATATGGTTTCAGAGAAATTTCTTCTGAAAATGTATTGATTGGAAATTTAGCTGATATATTCATATAATTATTCATATTGATATCATGATAAAAAAATGGTGGATTATTAGTTAAAACACCATAAGGATTATCATAAATTTGTAATCCATTTTTCGTTTGTTCTAACACAATACATTCTTTTTTATCACTAATCATCCAATGTAAATCCACAACTGGCATATTTTGCTGAAATGCTTGATTCGTTATATTTATTTTTCCGAATACTTCTCTTAATTCTGCTACACTTGAAAAATTTCCTAAGCACCATGGGATTAATTCAAACGAAGCTATATTAATGCATCCGTCTTTTTTCTCATAGTATACTGCATTTCCCGGAAAATATAATCCTGCCATACATAATCCTTTTTCATTTCCTGCATCAGCATATAACGGATAATCATTTATCACTGTTCCTATTCCTATCATGGCATATTTCGATTTCATTTTTCCCTTGTTCTTTAATGTAAATTCATACTTTCTAGGTGTTATTATCACTTTTTCTCCAAAAGTAGATTCTAAATCTAAATTTCTTCCAAAATAGTAATCTTTTGTTTTAAATGTCATACAAGTACACATATTTTCACCTTTCCACTTATTTTAAAGTTCTTTGATTTCTTTTGGAATAATAATGTTTTTGGGTCTATTTACCTTTATTAATTGTTGGTAATTCTCAAATATTTTATAATCCTTTCCATAAAAAAACATCAACAAACCTCTTCTTATTTTATCAAATTTTGTTTGTTTTATTACAATTAATCCTGTTTCCATTTTTTCATGTGACATAATCATCACCAACCTTCTATTTTGTCCTATTGGGACATTTCTGTTTGGGTCATTTTTAATTAACTTGGCGATTGGAAAATTTATTCCAAAATTTGTTCCTTTGTGGAATTCTCCAAATCGTCATTTTTATAACTACATTTTTTATTTATTAATATGCTGTTACAGATCCTTTGCCTTTTTGAATAATAATGGTATAACTTGATTCATCATAATTTATTGTCATTCGAATAATTTGTCCTGAATCATTTGATTCTTTTCCTAATTGTACTGTTGATGGAACTTTAGAAAGATCTGCATCTTCTGTTAATAAAAATCCTCCTTCTGTTCTAAGATATTCAACATATTTTGAAATATCCTCTTGCACAGTATCTGATTCATATTCTATTGATTGGGTTGTAATCCCATTACTCGTTTCTGTTGATACAGATGTAACATTTCTTTCTTCTATCACTGCTTTTATAGAGCTTATTGTATCATTTCCTATTTTATATTCATCAGCATTAGCCACACTATTAATACTACCATATGCAATGATTCCTACAATAATGGCTAATACAATAATACAAACAATAATAATTAATGCTATCTTTAAAACTTTTTTCATCTTACTTTTCCTTTCTTATTTTAATGTTATTAGTACACCTTTTTATACTAAAATGACCCAAACAGAAACGTCCCCAATGGGACACAATTACAATGTTCCCAAAAGGATATCTGCCATTTTTTCCATTTGTGATATATTCTCTTCGCTCATTGTTGATTTTATTGTAATAATTGGTTCTATAATATTTATATTTTTCATTTCTTCTAAAGTTCCCTTCATACATTTTCCAGCTGAAGGTGCCCATGAACCATTTTCTATAATCCCTACAGTTCTATTTTGATAGCTTCTTTCCTTTAAATGATCTAAAAATTGTTTCATTGGTGGAAATAATCCTGCATTATAACTAGAAGAAGCAACAACTAAATGAGAATATTTAAATGCTTCTGCAATTGGTTCTGCCCAATCTACTTTTGTTAAATCTGCTAATACAACTTTTTTTGCACCTTTTTCTTTTAAAATCTCTGCCAATTTTTGAGCTACTTTTAAAGTATTTCCATAAATAGAACTACAAGCAATATATATTCCCTCTTCTTCAGGTTTGTAACTACTCCATGTATTATATTTATCAATATAATATCCTAAGTTTTCTTTTAAAATTGGTCCATGTAGAGGACAAATCATTTGAATATCTAAGTTTGCTGCCTTTTTTAATAAAGCTTGTACTTGCATTCCATATTTTCCGACAATTCCAAAATAGTATCTTCTTGCTTCTTGATTCCATTCTTCATCTACATCTAATGCTCCAAATTTTCCAAAACCATCTGCTGAAAATAAGATTTTTTCTGTTTGTTCATAAGTCACCATTACTTCTGGCCAATGTACCATTGGTGCCGTAAAAAATTGCAATTTATGTTTTCCAATGTCTAATACATCTCCTTCCATAACAACAAATTTTCTATTAGAAAAATCAATTTCTTTAAAGAAATTTGCAAGCATATTAAAGGTAAGTTGGTTTCCAACAATTTTCATTTCTGGATATTTTTTTGCAATTAAGCCTATATTATATGCATGATCTGGTTCCATATGAGAAACAATTAAATAATCTGGCTTTTCTCCATCTAGTGCCTTTTCTAAGTTTTCTAACCATGCATCTGTTAATTTTTCATCAATTGTATCCAATACTACATTTTTTTCATCTTTTATCAAATAAGAATTATAACTCATTCCATTTTTTAATACATATTGACTTTCAAATATTTTAATATCTTTATCACTTGCTCCTATATGGATAATATCCTTTGAAATTGTCATATCACTCATAATTTTCCTCCTATTATTTATTGTTCTGTAATAACGATTCCACTAACCCATCCTTCATTATATTGTATTTCTACATTGTATGTTGAACCACTATTAATTTCATCTATTGGTGCTTCTGTATCATCTTTTGTCATGGTAACCACTCCACTAACTTCTACTTTTTTATTTTCTTCTGTTTGTGATAAATTGTTTGAAAGAATCATTTGTAATAAGCTCTTAATAGTGGTTCCTCTTTGTTCTCCTGTATATTGTGTAAATTGTGAATTAAATGTACTCATTTCTACTTCACTCATAGAACTTTCATCCACAGCATTTGCTGCTTGATTATATGTTAATAAACCAATTGATGTTAATGGGAATGTAAATAATAATGGGTTTCCATATTCACTAAAACCAATTTGTTCCATTTGCATTGCGTTTACTTCATTAATTCTTTCAGCAATTGTCATTGCTAGTGTTAAAATTTCTTCTGCATTATAATCATTTAATACTTGTATTTCATCTTCTGTATAATCTTCAATTGTAATTCCATCATTAAATGTATCTGTACAATTCAAGTTATATATCATTCTTTGTTCTTCTCCATCCATGGTTCCGGTAATTCCATATTGGTATGTTTCATTTACTGTTGCTAATTGTTCTAACCCTTGGTAACTTGCTGTTAAGAAATATCTCATATTATCTTGTGTTTCAGAATCTATTACGTTCATTTCCATTCCATATGTTAAATTTCCTTGATTATTTGTTTTTGTTATTTTTAATTCTACTGTAGTTGTTGTGTCTGTTGTTGTTAAAGTAATTGCTGATAATTTTTTATCTGTTTGAGATACTGTTATCGTATTGGTTCCTTCTTGTACTTCTGAATCATTCATATCATCAATCATTTGTTGAATAACGCTTTGCATTGTTATTTCTTCATTAGTACTTTGATTCATATTTACATTATCTAATATTTCTTTAAACATTTCTTCCATTTTTGGCATCATGATTTGGTCATTCTTTAATGTTTCTAAAAATGTAAGCATTAAATCTTTCATTTCTTGGTTTGTAATTTGTACAGAATAACTAGTTGTCCCATTCTCTTCTGATTTAGTAAATTCTTTTTCACCTAATTTTCCTTCCAATACACCTGTATATGTATTAATTACCTGCTCTCTTTCTTCATCCGTTAAATTTACAGTTTCTTGATTTGTAAATTTACTAAAGAAATCAATTGTATCCGGAAAATCTGTTGTGTCTGTTACACCAAATTTTTCTACAAATTCTTTTAGATTGTTATTTTCTATACCAATGTATTTACTTGAAACATAGTCTGTTTGTAATCCTAATGTTTCATTTGCATATTTATATTTCAATGGAAAATTTAGATCACTTGAATAATTAATAGAAATATCTTGTTCATTTTTTCTTGCAGTATTATCAATTTTTCCTGAATATGTTATATTAAACTCATTTAATGTTTTTAACATTTCAGAATCCATTCCAGTCATATTAATATCTGCAGAAAAAGTTCCACTATCTTCATATTTTCCTGTATATTTTTTATTAGAATATTCTATTAATTGTCTGTCAAAAAATCCATCTTGTACATCCACTACCTGTCCTAAATATTTAAAAAATAACTGTCCATTAGTTTTTAATAAATCTGTTCCAAAATATAAATAAGCAAAAATTCCTCCTAATAATAGTATAACAATTAGTACAATTATTATTAATTTTTTAACTGTGTTTGTTTTCATTTGTTTTCCCCCTTTTTTATTTTCTTTTTAAATTCTATCACAATTCATTTTTTTTGTATATATTTTATCAAAAGTTTTATTTAATTATGCCACTTGACTTATTTTTTATCAATTTTCTCTATATAAATAAAATTCTTGTTATTTATAACAAGAATAAAAATCACATATAAATATGTGATTTTTATTAAAATATTCAGTACTCTATTGACTATTAGTCAATTTCAATTGCACCTGTATATAATCCATAATAGGTTCCTTTTTGTGCAATTAATTCATTATGATTTCCTCTCTCAATAATTCTTCCATGGTCTAACACCATGATTAAATCAGAGTTTTTGATTGTTGAAAGTCTATGAGCAATAACAAATACCGTTCTTCCTTTCATTAATTTATCCATTCCTTCTTGAACTATTTTTTCAGTTCTTGTATCAATACTTGATGTGGCTTCATCTAAGATTAATACTGGTGGATTATTTAATGCTGCTCTTGCAATAGATAATAGTTGTCTTTGTCCTTGTGATAACCCTTCTCCATTACCACTGATAACTGTGTCATATCCATGTGGTAAATGTTTTATAAATTTATCTGCATTGGATAATTTTGCTGCTGCCTCAACTTCTTCATCTGTTGCATTTAATTTACCATAACGAATATTTTCTCTGATTGTTCCTGTAAACAAGCTGGTATCTTGAAGAACCATTCCTAATGATCTTCTTAAATCATCTTTCTTAATTTTTCTAATATTAATTCTGTCATAACGAATCTTTCCATCTTGAATATCATAAAATCTGTTAATTAGGTTTGTAATCGTTGTTTTTCCGGCTCCTGTTGCTCCAACAAAAGATACTTTTTGCCCTTCTTTTGCAGTTAATGTAATATCATGTAAAATTCGTTTCTTTGGTTCATATCCAAATTGTACATTTTCAAATTCTACTTGGCCACGAAGTCTTGTATAAGTAACTCTTCCATCTTTATGTGGATGTTTCCATGCCCACATTCCTGTTCTTTCTTCTGATTCCACAATTTTTCCATTTTCCATTTTGGCATTGACTAATGTAACATATCCTTCATCCACTTCTTCGTCTTGATCAATTAAATCAAAAATTCTTTCTGCTCCTGCTAATGCCATAATGATAGAGTTCATTTGTTGTGATACTTGACCTAATGGGTTTGTAAATGCTTTTACATATTGTAAAAAGGCTGCAATACTTCCGATTGTTAAAATTCCATTAACAGATAAGATACCACCAATAACCGCCACTAATACATAGCCTAAGTTTCCTATATTCATAATGCATGGCATTAAGATATTGGCATACATATTCGCTTTTGTCATACTATCACATAATTGTTCATTTAAATCATCAAATCTAGCTTTTGAGTCTTCCTCATAATTAAATACTTTGACAACTTTTTGCCCTTCCATCATTTCTTCAATATAACCGTTAACTTTTCCGATATCTTCTTGTTGTTTAACAAAAAATCTTGAACTGTTTCCTCCTAAATATCTTGATACAAATATCATTAAAACTACCATTGCTAATACAACAAGTGTTAAATATATATTGGTTGCAAGCATTGCAAAAAATACAGCGACCATTGTGACAACTGATGAAAATACTTGTGGTATACTTTGGCTTAACATTTGTCTTAATGTATCAACATCATTGGTATATGTACTCATTATATCCCCATGTGCTCTACTATCAAAATATCTGATTGGTAGTTTTTGCATATGATTAAACATTTGTGTACGAATTTTATTTAAAACACCTTGCGAAATATTAATCATTAATCTGTTATATATATATGTACAAATAACACCTAATAAATAAATACCTGCCATGACCATAATCACATTTAATAGTCTTGAATAATCTGGAGACTGATTTCCTAAAAGTGGTGTGATAAAATCATCAATTAAGTATTTGATAAATTGTGTACCAAGTACACCTACTAAAGCACTAATAATGATACTGACTAAAACGACTGCTAGTTGTAATTTATAATTTTCAGTTACATATGTTAATAATCTTTTAATTGTCTTTCTTTTCTTGCCCTTCACTTTTTGCATCTTCGTCTCCTCCTTTCATTTGTGATTCATATACTTCTCTATAAATGGCATTTGTTTTTAATAATTCTTCAGATGTTCCAATTCCATCTATTTTTCCTTCATTTAAAACAATGATTTTATCTGCGTCTTCTACTGAAGAAACTCTTTGTGCAATAATGATTTTGGTTGTATTTGGAATTTCTTCTCTAAATGCTTTTCGAATTAATGCATCTGTTTTGGTATCAACAGCACTTGTTGAATCATCTAAAATTAATATTTTTGGTTTCTTTAACATGGCTCTTGCAATACAAATTCTTTGTTTTTGTCCTCCTGAAACATTTGTACCACCTTGATCTAGTACAGTTTCATATTTACTTGGGAATTCTTTAATAAATCCATCTGCTTGTGCTAATTTACATGCTTCTTCCAAATCTTCTTGGTCTGCTTCCTTATCTCCCCATCTTAAGTTTTCTGCAATGGTTCCAGAGAATAAGACATTTTTTTGTAATACCATGGCTACAGCATCTCTTAAGGCGTGAATTTCATAGTCTTTAACATCAACACCACCTACTTTAATACTTCCTTTTGTAACATCATATAGTCTTGGAATTAATTGTACAAGTGTTGATTTTGAACTTCCTGTTCCACCAATAATTCCTATGGTCTCTCCTGCTTTAATATCTAGATTAATATTTTCCAGAGCAAATTTATCATCTTTTTGCTCATCACTGTATTGGAAACTGACATTTTCAAATTTGATAGAACCTGTCTTTACTTCTGTTACTGGATTTTCTTTATCTTTTATAGTTGGTTCTTCATCAATGACTTCAATTATTCTTTCTGCTGATGATTGTGCCATAATAATCATAACAAATACAAATGACAACATCATTAAGCTAGCAAGGATTTGCCATGCATATGTAATAATACTTGATAATTGTCCTGTTTGCATTTCTCCACCAACAATTAGTTGTGTACCAATCCATGAAATTAATAAAATACATGTATAAATGGTAAATTGCATAACTGGTCCGTTAAATGCAACAATTTTTTCTGCTTTTTTGAAGTTTTCATATACTTCATCATTGACTTCTTTAAATTTCTTTTCCTCGAAAGATTCTCTAACATATGCTTTTACAACTCTAATAGCAGATACGTTTTCTTGAACAACTCTGTTCAATTTATCATATTTTTTAAATACTCTTTCAAAATTAGGATGTGCTTTTATCGCTATGTAGAATAGGATAACACCCAAAACTGGTATTGCTACAAAAAAGACAACTGATAATTTCAAACTGATAGACATAACCATTAATAAAGCAAATATCATCATGATTGGTCCTCTAACCAAAATTCTGATAATCATTTGGAAAGCCATTTGCACATTGGTAACATCTGTTGTCATACGTGTTACTAAACTTGAGGTTGAAAATTTATCTATATTTTCAAAAGAATAATCTTGTACTTTATGAAACATTGCTTTTCTCAAATTTTTCGCATATCCAGCTGAAGCTTTTGCTGCAAATCTTCCTGATAACATTCCGAATGTTAAAGATAATATGGCTGAAACAATTAATAAAGCTCCCATTTCTAATATATAGCGTACATCTCCATTTTGGATTCCCACATCTATAATTTTAGCCATTAATAGGGGAATGATTACCTCCATGACTACTTCTAAGATAACGAAA
The DNA here is from genome assembly GCA_949288095.1 of uncultured Eubacteriales bacterium. Classification (GTDB taxonomy): domain Bacteria; phylum Bacillota; class Clostridia; order TANB77; family CAG-508; genus CAG-269. The sequence goes on along the minus strand of CASEIX010000061.1, from coordinate 28,088 downwards.
ATAGGTGTTAATATGGTGTCTCTTTTATATTCTTTAATATAACTTGCTAATTTTTTTAACATTTCTATCTCCTTCCTTTATTATTTTTAATAGGTTTTATTACTTTTCCTATTATGATTTCTTCACATTTTTCATTTGTGAATTAGTGTTTTTTCATTTTGTATCTTTTTTCTTTGTTACTTCTAAATTAATTGAAGCTTTTTTTAATAATGTTAGAAATTGTTTTTGTTCTTCTTTGGTCATTTCATTTACAATATTTTTTTCTGCTATGTTTACTTGTTTTTTCACAATTGCTTGAATCTCCAATGCTTTTGGAGTTAACACAATGCTTTTCAATCGGCAATCACCTTCTTTTGCTTTTCTTTCAATGAATCCATTTGATTCCATTAATTGAATAATTCCAGCAACTGTTGCCTTTCTCATTTCAAATTCTTCTTCGATATCTTTTGCAAATACTTCTCCATTTTTAGATTTTTTATAAATATATCCTATGACCATAGATTGTACACCTGTGACATTATATTTGCTTAATGTTTCATCCATATTTCTTTTTAATTGTCTTGATACAATTTGAATGTATTTTCCAATTTCATGTTTTTCCATATCTACACCTCTTTTAGTTCGTGACCTAACTATTTTAATACGATATTTTTATTTTGTCAAGTTTTTTTGCAATAAAAAAGCGGGAGCAGTTGCCCCCTATCGTTTGTAGTATAAGCGGTTTTTTAAAATGGTAATTCTTTAGCAATAATTCTAACAAACACGTTCCCGGCGAAGCTCGCCGCCTGCTCGTCAGACCCCATTTTTTCAAATGGGATTGCCATTTTATGCGGGATCTCGAAATCCTGCAACACCTCTGTACTCTCTGACTTGAAATAAAGATATTCCAGAGTCAACTTTTCTTCTGTCTCGCTTTCGCAAGTCAAGAAGAGTTTCATGTCCTTTTTAGGAGCTGCCAGAATCATTCCTCCAGCAAACGTAACTTCTTCCTGAACAGTCCCAAACTTATAGTCAAATTCAAGCTGCATTTCCTCTGGGACTTCAAAGAGAAGTTGCTTCCCTGCCTTGTTGCTGAAACCAATTGCTGTTAACTTAATCATTTTGTTATTCTCCTTTCTACAACTACCTTGTATATTTATACTACACCTTAATTATACCATAAAATCCAATATTTTTCCACTTTTATGTAAAATATATAAACTGGTTTTCATTATAATTTTTCTAAAAACTTCTTTTTCATTTCATATGATGAATGTACATAACGATTTAATGTAACATCCACACTTGCGTGTCCTAAAACTTCACTAAGTGATTTAATATCCATACCCACTTTAATACAATTCGTAGCAAATGTATGTCTTAAGACATGAAAATTATATTCTTTTACTTTGCTAGCTTTTAAAATTCTTTTAAATATATTCTGATAACTTCTTGGTTCAATATATTGCACTTTTGAACCCGTCAAAAAAAAAAGCTTCTGGATCTTGTCTCTTTCGCAATTCTTTTAATATATGATAAATCTTATCTGACATAGGAATTGCTCTGATAGATGATTCTGTTTTACTACTATCTATAATAATCTCTGTTTTCTTTTCAACTGTATACACTCTTTGTAATGTTTTTTTTATATTAATTAATTTTTTTTCAAAATCAATATCTTCCCATTTTAATGCACAAATTTCTCCTATTCTTAAACCTGTGTTTAAGCAAATGAATATGCCTAAACTTTTTAAACTTTTTTCTGTTAAACAATATTTTTCTAATTTATTAACTTCCTTTTTAGATAGCACATTAATTTCCTTTACTCTTACTTTTGGCGAAATAATCAAATCCAAATGTATATTCATATTGTATCTTTGATTCGCATATTTTAATATCGATTTTAAAACATTTAATATTTCTTTTACTGTTTTTGGGGACAATTCTTTTGTTAATTCATTTGTCATTTGATTATAATCATATCTTTCCAAGTCCTTCTTTTTTAAATTTCCTAGTCTTTCTTTTAAATATTTTTCTATGCAATACGCATATTTATAATATGTAGATTGTTTGATTGTATTTCTTTTTAATTCTAACCATTCCATTGAAATTTCCTCAAATTTGATGGTATAATTTCTACTTATTAATTTATCTAATATCCACATATTCCCTCCTTTCCTATCCCATAGTAAACTATATCACTTTTATACCTTTTTTATCAATCTAACAGTTGGTTATACATAAAATTATCATAATAACCGTATTAGTCGTAAATTTAAGAAAGAAAAGTGCATTAGTCCTTTACCTTCATTTATATTAATACATGTAAATTTATGTATATATTTAATTTTTTACTTCAATCATAAATTACCTTTTTTATTTTTACAACATTAACTATGTTTTTTCCATTTTTTTATTTATGATAAATATTATATTTTTATTATATAAGGAAATACTATTATGTAATAAAGAATTGAAATTTATATATATGAAAGGAATGGAATTTAATGAATCAAATTATCAATATTGATTTAAATAAACATATTGACCAATCAGAAAATTCTAAAAATAAACCAAAAAAAGCTTCTAAAAATCGTTCCTATAAAAAAATATTTAATATTCAATTTTTTCTTTCCCTCATTGCCATCTTTATCATTGTTTCTATATTTACTTATTACAAAATTTCTTTAAATCAGAGAGAAAATTTTTCTAATTTATTAATTAACAATTATAGTATTACTCAATTATATTCCAATAATACTAATAATGATATAAGTAATTCTACCCAACTCGAAACCAATAGTATTATTGGTATTATTAAAATTCCCATACTTAATATCTCTTATCCTATTTTTAGTGGATTAACTGATGAATTACTAAAAACTTCTCCTTGTAGGTTCTATGGTAATTTTCCTTCTGCCAATTCTAAGGACTCTAACTTATGTATTGCTGGACATAATTATGATAATGATAAATTTTTTAGTAAACTTAAAGATTTAAATATAGATGATAAAATATATGTATATGATACTTCTGATAATCAATACACATATTCTGTTATTAAAAATTATGAAGTAAAATCTGATGATTTATCTCCTGTATATCATACAATTACAGATTCTTTTGAATTAACTTTAGTTACCTGTAATAATTTTAATGGTAATCGAATTATTATAAAAGCAAAAATTGAAGATGTTTAATCATCTTCAATTTATTTTATTTTTATTTATTTTAATCAATATTTCTATAATCTTTTATTTTCTTATATGCATAAATTGCTGAAATTGCAAATACGACAACTAATAACACTGTTGGTAAAGAATCTCCTATACCTGTATTTGGTAAAGTATTTGTTCTGTTAGTAGTATTACTTGTATTTCTTAATGCATTTATGTTTTGAACATTGCTTGCATTAGAGTTTGTATTTCTTGCATTTGAATTTCTTGTATTTGTATTTCCAGAGTTTGTGTTTCCTGTATTTGTACTCGTATTGTCACCTAAAATATCCTCAAACCCTTCATCTGTTGCTGCATATACTGGTGTTATTGCAAATATAAGCATTGCACACATTAAAATTACTAAAAAACTTTTTAAAATAATTGATTTTTTCATATTACCTCTCCTTACTTCAAATAGTATATTTTTTCGATTACTCTATAAACAATTATTATTATAGCACGTTTTTTTAATAATTGCAAGTCCACAAACACACTATTGTCTATCTTTTGTTACATTATCATTATAATATACTTATTTTATTTTTTCGTCAATACATTTTTTTAATTTTTTATTACATTTTTATTACAAGAATATAACCTAATTTATACATTAAATTTAAATAAAACAATATCCCCATCTTGCATAATGTAATCTTTTCCTTCTGATCTAACCAATCCCTTTTCTCTTGCGGCAACCATTGAGCCTTGTTCTACTAAATCTTTAAAAGAAACAACTTCTGCTTTGATAAATCCTCTTTCAATGTCTGAATGTATCTTTCCTGCTGCTTGTGGAGCTTTTGTTCCCTTCTTAATTGTCCATGCTCTTACTTCTGGTTCTCCAGCTGTTAGGAATGACATTAAACCTAGTAAATCATAACTTTTTTTGATAACCTTATCTAATCCAGATTCTTCTAATCCTAACATTTCTAACATTTCTTTTTTATCATTATCATCTAATCCTGATAATTCTTCTTCTACTTTTACACATAATGGTATTACTTCTGCATTTTCTTTTGCAGCATACTCTTTTACTTTTTTGACATTTAAGTCATTTTCTGCATCACTTAATTGTTCTTCAGATACATTTGCAATATATAATATTGGTTTTGTTGTCAATAAAAACATATCTTTTACTAAAGCTTGTTCATCTTCATTAAAGTCAATAGCTCTTGCTGAAATTCCATTTTCTAAACTTTCTTTTATTTTTTCTAACAAATCAATTTCTTCTTGATATTTTTTATCTGCTTTTAAATTTTTCTTTGCTTTATCTAATCTTTTATTAACGGTTTCAATGTCTGCAAATATTAATTCTAAATTAATCGTTTCAATATCTCTTACTGAATCTATACTTCCATCAACATGCACAATATTAGAATCTTCAAAACATCTTACTACTTCACATATAGCATCTGTTTCACGAATATGTGATAGAAACTTATTTCCTAGTCCTTCTCCTTTACTTGCTCCTTTTACCAATCCTGCTATATCTACAAATTCTATAACCGCATGAGTTGTTTTTTGTGGATGATACATATTGGTTAATACATCTAATCTCTCATCTGGAACAGGTACAACTCCAACATTTGGTTCTATTGTACAAAATGGATAGTTGGCACATTCTGCACCTGCTTTTGTTATACTATTAAATAATGTGCTTTTTCCTACATTTGGTAATCCAACAATTCCTAACTTCATTTTTCCATACCCTCTTTTTTATTATATATCTTTTCTTATATTTCATAAATTCATCAAGAATGAATTTACTAGGGTATTTTATCACAGTTATATTTCTTAGTCAAATTATTTTATATAAATAGAAGGGTCTATTGCAATAGAATCTTTTAATATTTCAAAATGCAAGTGTGGTTCATCTGCAATTTCAAATACAGCACTATTTCCAACGGTTCCTATAGATTGTCCTTTTTCCACTGTTTCTCCTTCTACAACAAATTCAGAAGTTAATAAATTAGAATATACAGTTTGATACGTATCATCATGTTCAATGACAATTGTTAAACCATATCTAGGGTCATTTTTTATAGATTTTACAACACCTGCTTCTGCTGCTTTTACAACTGTTGTTTTATCTGCTTTTATATCAATTCCATTATGTGTAACCCATTCTTCTAATGTTTCTGAATATACCAAATTATCTTGTGCAAATTCTCTGACAATTTCTCCTTCCACAGGTCTTTGGAATGATAATTCTTTTATTTCTTTTGGCTCTTGTTCTTCTTCACTAGTTGTGTTTTGCGTTGTATTTGTACTTACACTACTACTTTCTACACTTTCATTACTACTTATATTTTGTGCAGTTTCATTTGTTACAACATTTTCTGATTTTACTTCTTCTTTACTTTCTTCAACCGTTTTTCCTATTTCTGTACTCGCACTTTCTGTTTCTGCATTATATTCATTTGTTTTTCCTATTGCATCTGTCATTTGCTCTAATGTCATTGTCTCATCTTTTACATCTTTATTGATTTTTTGACTATATAATAGAAGAGAAATAATAATAATCGCAACAATAATTACTCCCATCACTACATAAGAAATTATTTTGTCATTTATATTTTTTTCCCCTATATTTTTTAAATGAATATCCTTTTTCATATAATCCTCCTTAAATACTTTTATTATTACAAGTATTTCCTTTTTTTTAAAGAATATACATTTTTTAATAATTTTTAAAAAAATAAAAATAACATGCTTAACTTGTTAAACTCCTAGTCTTTTTGTCCAGTGGCGGATTCACACTTTTTATGAAGTTCTCGGTTCAATACGATATTTAAGAATTTGTAATATCATTTATTGCGCCTCTTTCATTCAGGCTCAATCCAGTGATATATTCATTTCGCATAATATGTCGAATGTGATTGGAGTACTTGTACTCTTTCTTAATCAAAAATAAATGAGGAAGCGCGAATTCTTGCAGCGAGAGGCTCATTTATTTTTGATCTAGAAAAAGTAATGTACGTATTGAGCCGAGACATTTATAAGAAATGAATACATCACTGGATTGCCCATGAACATCCCTCAATAAATGATTAACAAATTCTAAAATATCTCCAATCACATTCAAACTTCATAAAAAGTGTGAATCCGCCACTGGACAAAAAGACTAGGAGTTTAACAAGTTATTTGCTATTTAAAGAGAATTCACATCTTTAGTCTCTACACTAACATAAAAATGGTTAATAATTTCTTCTGCTGTACTTCCACTTTTTGCCATACTATCTGCACCTGTTTGACTCATTCCTACACCATGCCCATATCCGATAACTGTAAATTTTATCTTTCCTTCTTCTTTTAATACTTCAAAATTAGTAGAGCGTAACCCAAATATACTTCTTGCTTCTGTACCTGAAATTTCATGATTACCAAATTTAATGTTTTTTACTCTTCCACTACTTGTATATTCTAATATTTTTATATCCTCATTATTGTTAAAATCGATTTGAATATCTGCATATTTTTCTTTTAACTTTTCTAATATTTCCTCATTCGTCAATTCTAATTCCGAATTATATTGTGTATATCCTTCCTCTCCTGCTGTTTCAACCACTTGAAGATATGGCATGTTGCTACCGTCCACCCCATACATCTACTGGAAGTTCTGTTTTTCCTCCACTATTAGAATGAAAAAAAGCATTGATTGGTGCATGATTATATGTAATAATTTTTCCCTGTGTTTCTTTCACACATTCTTCTATTTTATTCCACTTTGCTTCTTTATCTCCATCCCATCTTGCTAATCTATTCTCTTTTGAAATCCAAGCCTGACAACAAGTAGAATCATCGCAGATATCTGCATTATCATGTTTTTTATTATTCATTTTATAAATAGTATAGGTTCTTGCAACAATTGCTTGCGCTTTTAAAGCTTCCTTTTCAAAATCTACTGGCATTTCTGCTGATACCACATTGCAAAGATATGTATCTAAAGCTACCTCTTCTACCTCATTGGTATCTGTATGTAACAATTTAATGGTTCCATATTGGTTATATGTATATGGTTCTAAATCTACTTCACTCTCTTGTCTACTATCTTCCTCTTTGCTCATTTCTGATGATGCACTAATTTCCGACTTCGTAAGCAATGCCGGTAAGATAAAACAAATAAATAAAAAAGCAAAAAAATAGATAAAAACTTTCTTCAACCTATCACCTCTTTATGAAATTAGCTTCATTTTCATATTTTCCAAGATTTTTCTTTCTAATCTTGATACTTGTACTTGTGTAATTCCAAGAATTTTCGCCACTTGTGATTGTGTCTTATCTTTATAAAATCTCAGTAAAATAATTTCTTTATCTCTATCTTCTAATCCTTCTATTAATTGTTTGATTGCTAATTTATTTGTGATACATTCTTCTTCGTTTTTATCTGATGAAATTTTTTCTAGTAAGTTTATGCTATTTCCATCTTTATTATCTGTATAAAATTTTCCATCTATAGATTCTACTGTATTGTTTGCTTCTAATGCTAATCCGATATCTTCCTTCGAAATTTTTAATTCTTTTTCTAATTCTTCAATTGTCAATTCCTTTCCTTTTTTATTTATACTTTCCTTTTGCAATTCTCTTATCTTCATTCCTAATTCTTTAATACTTCTGCTAACTTTTATGGGGCCATCATCACGTATGTATCGTTTAATTTCTCCTATCATATATGGAACTGCATATGTAGATAGTTTTACATCATAATTGGTATCAAATCTTTTGATGGATTTTATAAATCCCATACACCCTATCTGGTATAAATCTTCTAAATCATATCCTCTTCCACTAAATCTTTTGACAATACTCCATATAAGTCCATTGTTATCCCTAATCATTCTTTCCATTTCATATTTATCACCAGCTTGTGCTTTTTTAATTGCTTCCACACTGTTTTCAAACATAGTTTACCTCTATTCTTTTGTAATCATTTCAAATTCATCATCAGATTCCTCATTTTCTAATTTATTTTTTATGACTTTTCTCATAGTTACTTTTGTTCCTAAACCTATAACAGATTCCACATCTACTTCATCCATAAAACTTTCCATAATGGTGAACCCCATTCCAGATCTTTCTAGATTGGGTTTTGTGGTATATAATGGTTCTTTTGCTATATCGATATTTTCGATTCCTTTTCCTTTATCTGATATTTCTATTAAAATCTCGTTTTCTTTTAACCTGGCAAATATTTTAACAATTCCCTGCTTTTTATCATATCCATGAATAATACAATTGGTTACTGCTTCAGATACAGCTGTTTTAATATCTGCTAATTCTTCAATGGTTGGGTCCAATTGTGATGCAAAAGCGGCTACTGTAATTCTTGCAAATGCTTCATTTGCAGATTTACTAATAAATTCTAATTTCATTTCATTTTCAATTTCACTTTTCATCTTCTTTTCCTTTTAATATATATTTAGGTTTTTCATAAGGTATTCCTATAACCTTTTTCTAAATAAAATTATCCAATTTTGTTTGTATATTTTTCATTTTCTAAGTTTGTAATTGGTATTAATCTTAAAATTCCACTCATTTCAAATATTTTTTTAATATTACTTGTTAAATTGGCAAGTTCTACTTTACTTCCCAACATTTTTGCAAACTTATACCTTCCAATAATTAATCCTATCCCTGCGCTATCCATGAATGTAACACTATTAAAATCAAATATAACTTTTTTAGGCATATATCTTTCAATGTCATAATCCGCTCTCCTCCTTATCTTTTGAACACTAAAATCATCAATTTCATCTGTGATTCTAAAAATTAATAACTTGTCCTCTTCATAAAATTTCGATTCCATCATAGCCTCCTTTAAAATTCTTCTTGTATTATATTCTTTTTCCTAATATTTTCCAAGAGTAAAATTTAAGAAGTTTTGTCGTTTTATAAGAAGTTTTCGACAATTGAACATTAGGACGTGCCAACTCGTTCAAAAAATTAACAAAAAGGACAGGCACGATGCCTGTCCCTTTTGGATTAAAAAGTACAAAAGATATTTTTGAATTATTTTTTTTCTCTTTTCAAGATTAGTATTCCATATGCTCCAACTTTATCTTTTGTACTATTTTCACTGAATATAACTTCATAATCTTCCAAAATCTGAATTTTATATGTTACTTCAGTTCGATTTACGACTAGAATGATACTGTTCTTTCCCACATATCTTTCCAGTCCAATCACACTATCCGTGCATTTTCTGAGTCTTGGCTCTCCTTGTGCCAGTATCTCTTTTTGCTCTTTACGATATTCTCCCATGCTTTTCACAAACTCTTGCATTGAGATATTGGGATTATCCCAATTCATAGGTTTCCTACAGTACGGATCTTTATATCCTGAATCCGCGTTTTCTGTTCCCATTAACATGCTGGGGTTTCCAGAAATTGTATACGTTATTGCTATCGCAATTTTTAACAGTTTCTCTCCTCTTTTTCTTTCTTCAGGCGATAACTTATCATATTTTGCTTCAAATTCGCGAAAACCATACGTATCAAACGTATCTTTATATCTCCACGGAGCTTCAATGTCCCATGCATCTCCCGTATATGGATTTTCATTCATTCCTCTTCCTACTAGCATTGTTATTGTTGTAGGAATGTCATGTGAAGACAAAGGATTCATTAACCTATCTTGCACCTCTTTTGGATATTCTCCATAGACTCTTTCGAATCTATATCTAAAATGTTCATGATTACCAGTTCTTACCCATCGCATAATCGCATCAGTCATTGGGTAATTCATAATAGAATCCGCCTGTCCATCAAAAATTTGTGGATTATATTTATCTGTCGCAATTCCCCACATTTCATTGATGAATATCAATTCCGGATAGTCTTTTTTCAGAGTTGCCATGCTGTCCATATATTCTTTCGGAAGATTTTCTCCCAAATCAAATCTGACTGCTCCCATTCCATTGTCCAGATGTTTTTTTACTGATTTTTTATCTTCTTCCTGGACTCTGAAGCTTAGCTTGTTTCTTTCCGGCATATCTGCAAATCCATACCATGTTATTGGTTTTCCAGATTCATCAAATTGATAAAATTCTCTGTATGGAGAATTTTTATCTGAACTAGCCCTCTGAAAATAAGGATGTTCATTAGATGAGTGGTTAAAAACCATATCATCAATCAATTCCATCCCATTTTCATGAAGTACAGACGTTAATTCTTGATAATCTTCCCATGTTCCTAACATTGGATCTATCTCGAAATAGTCTTCTGGATCATAATGATGGTATGTTTTACTCCTAAAGATAGGACACATATATACTGTGTTAAATCCTAAATCTTTTAGATATGGAACTTTTTCTGTAACACCTTTGAGATTTCCTCCATAGAAATATTCATTCCGATAGATTCCATCTTTATCTGGTTTCCAGTCAGGCATTCTGTCTTTCCATTTTTTGATTTTTCTTCCTTTAACAGGAATAATGCCATTACTACCAATGGCAAACCTATCCGGCATTAGCTGGTAGATAGTTCTTCCCGTCCATTCAGGATGTTCTTTCAGCTTACTATCTTTTATAGTCAACTTCCAGCAGCATTCATTAGGATACTCTTTTGTCTTTTTATGCATTATCAAAGTCTCTTCGTTTTGATAAACATAATATTTCTGTCCTTCAATAAGAAGAGCAAAATAAAACCAGTATATTCCTGATTTACTTAGCGTGAATTCCGCTGAGTACACACTCCACGTTTCTCTTGTTTGTTTTTCTTCCTTTCCTTGGTATTGCAGATTTACCTGTTTGGCAATCCTATCAAATTGATAGAACATCATCCGAAGATTCTCTACAAATCCTTGGTCAACTATTTTTACTTGTAATTTCATATTGGTTTCTGTTGTACATTCTTCTGAGTTCAACCTAAATTCAAAATAATCTTTTCTCCTTCTTAACATTTTTCTCCATCCTTTCTATTTATAATACATGAATTTTTATCTATTGTAAAAAGCTATTTAGCCTATAATGCCACTTTAATATTTTCTTTTATATTTGTCAATGTCATTTTCTGTAAAATTTTGTCTTTTTCTTTTATTTCTAGGATAATTCTTTTTTAATATAAGAAACTTAACCTTGTTGTATACGGAAAAAAATGTAATGAACTACATACTATTAGCAATCCATTACATTTATAAATAAATTTATTATTTTTTATTCGTCATCATCTAATGTTTCATCATATTCATACTCATAAGTAATTTCCTCTTCCACCGGTTTTTTAGTTCTTTCTACTCTTTCTTTTACATGTCTACTTTCATCTAGATTTTCTTCTATTTTATTTCTGTCCATTTTTACTTTTTTTGATTTTTCTTGTTCCTTATCTTTAGTTTCTTCTTTTGTTTTTTCTTTATCTTTTGATTTTTGCATACATTTGTTAATCATATTATTTGTTTTATCTAATAAGTCTGGAATATAATCTAAAAGTTTGTCTATTGATGAACTATAATTAACAGGCATTAGTTTTACATTTTCTCCTTGAATGACTAGAAATGCTATTGGATTAATCGTAACCCCTGCTCCTGAACCACCTCCAAAAGGTAATCGATATTGTACCTCTTCTTCTTTTTCTCTTTTTCTGTATTCATCAACAGTCTCTCCCTTAAATTCACTTCCTCCTGCTGCAAATCCAAATGATACTTTTGATATGGGAATAATCACAATATTATTAGATGTTTCAATTGGTTCTCCTATAATGGTATTCACATCTATCATATCTTGAATACTATTCATAGCTGTAGTCATAAGACCTTCTATTGGATGTTCGCTCATGATTTTTCCTTCCTCCTTTTTTATTTAATACATATATGGTATTTATAATATGTATCAATTTGATTTGAAATATACCAGAAATTTCAATTTTTATGGAATTTTCATTTCTATAAACCGGTTCAATTTTATACACAATATTGTTTTCTTTTAGATGAATTCTTGAGAGTCCAATAGATAATATGCTAGAAAAAATAGCCACCAACATAAATGTTAAAAATGCATTTTCTGTTCCCAAATCTACTTCTAACTCTAAATTCTCCACATAGATACCTTTACTAAATTCTTTTAATTCTTTTAAGATTTGCTTATCAAACTTATTCCCATTTTTTAGAATATCCCTCTCTAATTGTTTTACTTTTTCATTCATTTTCCATGATTGTTGTATTTTTTTCAATTTATCCTTATTTATTGTAAATTTTAAAATTGGTATATTTCCAAAAATTTTTAATCTTATGATAATTTCATATCTATCATCTATGTGCTTTATACTTTGTGAATCTATGATTAAATTTATAATTCTAATATCTAATTTAGAAGTTAAAACAACCAAAGCCAAACATAAAAATATTAATAAAATAAAAAGAAAAACCAATTACATCACCTTGTTTCTTAGTTCTGTAATTAGTTTTCCCTTCTTTTTATAATTTAATCAATATTTTCACATGATTCTTTCTTCATTTCTTATGCTCTTTTTGTTTTCTCAACAGTAATATCTCCAAATAATTCTTCTTGTGTCGTTTCTACTTTTTTTCTTCTTGACATTTCTAATAACCCACTAAATGCTGTTACCACTTCTTGTTTATTATGCTTATTTAATGAAAATAATTTATTAAACACAAATCGTTTTTGTTTTACCAATACTTTAAACATTTCTTTTACTTTACTAGCTACTGTATAATTTTCCACTAATGCAATCTTTTCAATATTTTTTGCATTTTGATTGATTTTTACACGATTTCTTTCTATTAATTCATTATATATATTGGGAATAACCGTATTATCATAATCTTTTTCCAATTTTTGTTTTGGAAGTTGAATATTTTCTTGATTTTTATAATATCGATTTCCATTTTGAATATAATTTTGTTTCAATACTTTACTAATTTCTTTAAACTTTTTGTATTCAATAATTCTTCTAATTAATTCTTCTTCTGTTAATTCTTCTTCTTCCTCTTCTTGTTTTGGAAGTAATTTTTTTGATTTTAAATATAGTAAAGTAGATGCCATAACAACAAACTCACTAGCAATTTCCAAATTCATTTCTTCCATTTTGTTTAAATATTGTATATATTGGTCTGTAATTTCATTTAGTTGAATATCATAGATATTCATTTTATTTATCTCTATTAAATGACATAATAAATCTAATGGTCCTTCAAAATTTTCTATCTTAATGGCATATTTTTTTGTTTCTAATGTTAATATCGACATTGTCTCTCTCCTCTTTTATATATCTTCTAGTGCTATTGTAATATTTTCTTTTTTATATCCTTTTTTCATGAGATATTGTTTAATTTCTTCTGGTTCTAAGGATGTTACTTTTTTATTTGCAATATTACTAGCTGATTTAATTTCATATTGATTTAATTCTTCTTTATTTTCATAGATATAATCTTCTATATCTTCTTTTTTGATTCCTTTACTATATAGCTTATATTCTATTTCTCGTATTGACAAGTTTTTTAAAGCCATAAAATTATTAATGGTCTTTCTGATATATTCTTTATCATCTATATAGTTTGCTTCTTTTAAATAGGCGATAATATCCTCTAGCAAATTTTCCTCTATTTCTTTTTCAAATTTGTTTCTGATTTCATTTTCGCTTCTTTTTTTATATAATACATATTTTAATACTTTTGTTTTTTCTTTATCAAATTCTTCTACTGTATACATTTTCACTCCTTTTTTCTTTTATAAATTTAGATACAGCTTCTGCAAATCCTCCTGTTTCTACTGTATTTTTTGTTACATATGTAGCAACATTTTGTACTCTTTTATAACTTCCTCCTATAGCTATTCCAATTCCTGCATGTTTTATCATTTCTATATCATTAATATTATCTCCTATTGTCATAATTTGCTCCATAGGTATGCCTAAATAAACACTCAATTGCATTAAAGCTTGATATTTGGTTATATGTCTAGGTACTATATCCAAATATTCATATTCTTTACCGACAATTTTATCTGCATATATTCCACTTTTCTTTATTCTTATGGCTGTAACCTTTTCTTTTGATTCCATTTCTTTTTTTACCGTTCCTAAGTCCTTCTCTCCTGATAAAATTAATTTTAATATATTGGGCTTTTGCATTTTTATATAATTTTCTATTGAATCTACTATTTCAAATTTCACTTGATTTTTATATAATATAGAATTTCTATATGCCATATAATCTAATTTTTCTTGTGCTATAATTTTGTCATCTGTATAAATATGTATATGTAATTGCTCTTTTTTAGCAATTTTTAAACAATTGCTGATTTGTGCATTTGTGATGGTATTTTTAATAATTTCCTTACCTGTTTGTATATTCATAATTTGTGTTCCATTTCCAAAAATTCCATATACTGGCTTTAATATGTTACATATATCTTTTGTCATTGCATATGTTTTTCCCGTACAAATGACAAATTTAACTTTCATTTTTTCTAATTCTTTAACTGCTTCTAAATCCATGGTTGTTATTTCATTGTTATGCACAATTGTTCCATCTAAATCACTTGCTAGTAGTTTTATCATAATATCCACCTTTACCTTTGTTTTCTTTGATTCCAACCAAATTCACTATATGGTATTTTTTGTATATAATTATGAATCGCTTCTTTTCTATCATCTACTAATTTATCTGGAAGGTTATAAATATCAAACCATTTTATTTCTTCATTTTTATTAGGTTCTCCAATTTTGGGTTCTCCCTTCCATTTTTTCGCTTTAAAATATCCGTTATAATAAATGGTATCCACTCCATTAATTTTATGAATCAATGAAACAAATTCTAAATCATCAATATCAATATCAATACACAATTCTTCTTTTGCTTCTCTTTTCATTGCCATTTTCATACTTTCCATATTTTCGACATGTCCACTTGCTGAACAATCCCAATGTCCATCCATATATCCTGTATTTTTTCTTTTTTGCAATAAAATTTCTTCTTTTCCATTAATCTCTCTAATTAGCATTAACATGACTGCTGATAAAGTTCTATATCTTTCCTTCATCTTTTCTCTCCTCATTCGTGAAATACTGCAAAGCAGTCTTCACATTTATGCATAGAAATCTTTGATTTCGTTATGCATACTTTCCTTATATTTTACTATAAAGATTTTAAAATATCAATAACAAATTTCCAATTGAAAAAGAGATACTTTTTGTATCTCTTTTATAACTTTTAGTATTTTTATTATTCTTCTTCATCATCCATATCGATTTCAGGTAATTCTTCTCCTAAGCTTTCTTCAAATACTTTTTCAAAATCTTGTCTTACTTTTCCTTCGATTTCTTCTAGCATTTTTGGATTTTCTTTTAGATATTTCTTAACATTTTCTCTTCCTTGACCAATTCTTTCTCCATTATAGCTAAACCAAGAACCTGCTTTTTCTACAATATCTAAGTTAACAGCCATATCTAGAATATTACCTTCTTTTGAAATTCCTTCTCCATAAATAATATCAAATTCTGCCTCTCTAAATGGTGGTGCTACTTTATTTTTAATTACTTTTACTCTTACTCTGTTTCCTTTTACTTCTCCATCTTGTTTAATATTTTCTATTCTTCTAATATCCATTCTAACTGATGCATAGAATTTTAAAGCTCTACCACCTGTTGTTGTTTCTGGATTTCCAAACATAACACCAATTTTTTCTCTTAATTGGTTAATAAATATTAACACTGTTTTAGATTTATTGATTGCTCCTGCTAACTTTCTTAATGCTTGTGACATAAGTCTTGCTTGTAATCCCATGTGTGAATCTCCCATGTCACCGTCAATTTCAGCTTTTGGAACCAATGCTGCTACAGAGTCTACAACAATAACATCTAATGCTCCACTTCTCACTAAACTTTCTGTTATTTCTAACGCTTGCTCTCCTGTATCCGGTTGAGATACAATTAAATTATCTATATCGACACCTAATTTTTTAGCATAAACTGGGTCTAATGCATGCTCTGCATCAATAAATGCTGCTTCTCCTCCCATTTTTTGTGCTTCTGCTACTATATGTAATGCCAATGTTGTCTTACCTGAAGATTCTGGTCCAAATACTTCTATAATTCTTCCTCTAGGTACTCCACCAATTCCTAACGCAATATCTAAGCTTAAAGCTCCTGTTGGAATTGCCTCTATTTCCATTGCTTTAAATTCTCCTAACTTCATAACAGATCCTTTACCAAATTGTTTTTCTATTTGGCTCATTGCTGCTTCTAATGCTTTCTTTTTTTCTGCATTCTCACTCATAATTTTCCTCCTCATATATTTGAACTTTTGTTTGATATTGTTATTATATATCAAAAATTTGTTTTGTCAATACTTATTTTCATTTTTTTTATTTTCTTTATCTATACCATGTTTCTATTCCACAAAATGGATTAAACCAATTCGAATTAATTTCTCCTACCAATTCTGTGTTATATGCTATTGTATGTTTATTCGTATATAAACTAATATATGGTATATCTGTTTTATAAATTTCTGCAAGTCTTGCATAATCATTTTTTATTGTTTCTTCATCTGTTGTGTTTTTCACTTCGTTCATTAAATTCGTAATTTCTTCATTTGTATAATTTGCTAAATTATTCTCTCCAAAAAATAGTGACATATCTGGATTTGGTGATAGATTCATACTACATAAAATCATATCATAAGATTTATTTTGTATAGCTAGATTATATTGCTCATCAGAATATTGTTGAATATTCATTCTGATTCCTTGACTTTCTAATTGTGTTTTTATATTTTCTGCGACTGATACTTGTGTACTATTTGATGCTTTTACAATCAAGTTCAATTCGATTCTTTGTGTTCTGCTGTTAATTGTTTTTTGCCAATAATTATTTCTATAACTCCATCCATTTTCTGTTAAAAGTTGATTTGCCTGTTCAGGATTATATCCTGAACTTGCATCTTGTTCTTGATATACCCATGAACCAAAATCTAGTGGAAAACTTGAAGTATAGTATTTATTTTGAAAAACATTTGATACAATATTATTTCTATCTATTGAATACGATATGGCTCTTCTAACTTCTTGATTTGCTAATAATGTATTTTGTGTATTCAAAACTAAAAAATCATGTTCTCTTCCTTTAATCTCTTTTGTACTATATCCCATTGTTCCAATATAATCTTGTATGTTGGTATTATTGGTACTAACCATATCTACATTTCCTAATTTAAAAGCATTATATAGTTCTCCTACAGAATCATATACATTTACTGTAATTTCTTCTAATGATAATTCTGTGTCTCTATCCCACCAATTCGTATTTTTAGTCAATGTTATATAATTTTCTTGCACATTTTCTACTTTATATTTTCCTGTTCCCACTGGTATAATTCCTGTATTATAATAATCTTGTGTATCATAAAATGTTTTAGATAATATTGGAAATGTTAAATAATATTCAAAAAATGGAACTTCCTGATCTAGGTACATCTTTACTGTGTAATCATCCACAATTTCTAACATTGTTACATGTTCCAAATTACTTGAATATATGGAAGAGTTTTCTTTTAATTTATCATAAGTAAATTGTACATCTGCTGATGTAAATCTTTCTCCATTTGACCATTTCACATTTTCTCTTAATTTGATAATATATGTCGTTGCATCTTGTTTCGCCCATTCTGTTGCTAAAGCTGGTATTGCTTTATAATCTGAAGATATATCTACTAATGGTTCATAAATTAATTTTGTAATATCTTGAACATTTTTATTGGTTGTTAATAATGGATTTAATGTATCACATTGTGCAATTCCTAATCGAATCTGTTTTACTATTTCATCTTCTGTATTTGTCGTTTCTTTTTCTGTTTCTTGTTCACTTTCGTTATTTCTTATAACAAAAAATGCAACAACTACAATAATGATAACAAATATGATAAATATATATTTAAAAATATTAGATTTCATATCTCACCTCTACCTTAAGTTATACTTCTTGAATTATAATGAATTGATTTCTTCTTCTGTTAACCCTGTTACTTTTTTTATTAATTCTATATCTAATCATTCTTCTTTCATTTTTTTAGCAGTTTCTTTTTTCCCTTGTTTTATTCCTTCTTCCATTCCTTGTTTTATTCCTTGTTCCATTCCTTTTTTCATTCCTTGTTCCAATCCTTCTTTTATTGCAAATCTTTTGATTGCTTTTTCATCTCTAATAGCTTTTAATCTTAATTCTGCTAAGATTTGCATTTTTTCATCTTCGCTCATAACTTCTAACTTTTCTTTTGCTTCTTTCATCTCCTCATTTTCTTTCATATATTCCCCCACCTTCTCACTTTCCGGATTTTCTATGAAATTTATCCATTTTACTAATTCTTCCTTCTCTTCATTTTCTTCTATTTTATATATCTTTGGTATCTCTATTATATGTAACTCCAAATGTTCTGTCAAGATTAACTTTCTCTCCTTTTCTTCTATTATCTTCCATTTGCTATGATATCCTAACTCTTTTAATTTTTTTATTTCAAAATTTACGATTAGCACCCCTATTGTCCTTTTTAACTCTATATAATCATCACTACCATTTAAATTTTTTCCATAAATTCTTGACCAATAATATAGGATTCTCTCTATTAAATTATCTTTTTCTACCATTTGCATTTCTACATTACAATATTCTTTTTGATTAATTTTCACTAAAACATCTAATATTCCCATCTTGTCTTTTGGATTTTCTCTTCTCAAAACGATATTTCTACTTAAATCTACTTCCTCTAATTTCTTATCTAATATTGCTTCTAGAAACTTTTTTGTAATTCTTTCACTCCCTACTTCTCCAAATAGTGCTTGAAACACGACATCTAACTTTGGAGATAACAATTTTCTTTGTCCTCTTGTTTGTATATTTCCTTTTTGAGCCATTTAATTCCTCCTTATTAATCATTTATAATTACTTATAATTAAATTACCTTTGAGAACTTATCAGATTAAAAATTTGAATTATAAAATATTGCAATACTAAAAAATTATTTTCTATTATAAAATATGTAGAATGAAAATATTTGATTTGTAAACTATTTGATTAAAACTTTATTATATAAAAAACTATTAAAAATATATATAAATGATAAAATAAAAAACATAATCAATATCATAAACTATTTTTCAATAATTCATCTTTTACTAAATAATATCTTGTACTTTTTTATTTTGGAATTTTTAGAGATAAACTTTTGATTTAAATTTTTGAATTTAATTATAAATAATTATGTTAATAATATATCATGTTACTGTATAAATATCAACCTTATTTCCTTAAAATTTTTCAAAAAAATGTGCATTAACAAAATCACAGATTTTATTAACACACATATATAGCTTCACAATGTGAGAAATTACATATGAAACTTCCTTATAACTGCTTCTTTCACATCTCTTGCTGAAAGAATAATAGTTAATATGAAATTTACAATAGAAATACCAATAGCAACATAACTTAATACATAATGATTAATGAATTCTTTTTGGATAAAATAAATTGGTATCAAACTATATATACAAATCACCAATTGATATATCGCATATCTTACATATTTTCTATGACTAACTATGGTTAATACTAACATTGTTACATTGGCTATTATGATAATAATGGGAATTGAAATTTCTAAAGACCAACCTTTAAATCCCAAATTATAATCTATATATGTTGTTAAAAGTGAAATGACAATTGCTTGTATCATAACATGCCCTGCAATATTGGTTCTTTTATTGATAGAATATATTATGGTTATCCATGCATATATAATTCCGCTATTAGCAAGTGCTGCCCAATGAACTTCAGGCGTTGTGAACTTATTAATAATTGTTAATATAATCGCCATTATCAATGAAACACCCAATAATATTTTAATCAATAAATTACTTTTTTTACTACTTAATTTTTTAGGATATAACATAAGTAATTCCTTTCTTATTTATCTTTTTCATCCTTATAGCTCTTCAACATTTTTAATATCTAAAATTTCATTGCTTTCTATTTTTACATGAATATTTTTTTCTGTTAAAAATTTATAAAATGCTTTTTCTATACTACAATCATCTAAAATTGATGTAAAGGTAAATACAATATGATTTTCAAATGAACATGCAGAACATTTAATTTTTTCTACTGGTTCAGGTGCAATTAGCATTAGAAAATCTTCTATATATTTTTGATATTTTCCAATGATACCAATTCTTCCAATATTTGAAAATGTCGTTGTTGTATATTTTCGAATTTCTATATAACTTAATCTGACAATCGGCTTTTTTAATACTAATGGTATCATTTTAATAAATAGATTTGTTCCTAATTTTACATTTCCAGACATCGTTTTTTGGATTTCTTCTGGAGTTAATTTTCTTTCAAAATCTTTTTTTACAAAATCTAATATTTTATCAAATGTATCTAAATGATCTTTTTGCATTTGCGCTTCTACTGTTATATATGAGAAAAAATTAGAAATTGTATTAGAAGGAAAATATTTTTTTAGATTAACTGGTATACATACTTTTATTGGCTTTTTCCCTTTGTTTTTTAAATAATTAGCTTGATAAATAACATATATTAAAACTGCTGTTAGATATTGTGTAATTGTTGCATTATGGCTTTTGGCTTCTTGTTTTAATTCTTGTAAATCAATAATTTCATGTATGGCTGAAATTGCACCTAATTTTATTTTTCTTCCTGCTAATTTATATGCTTTCTTTGATGAATTATTTCCTTTTGCTTTTTTATTATAATTTTTTATATAACTATCTTCTGTTGACAAGTCAAATTTTCTTTTAATTCTTAATTCTTCTTGGAATTCTTCTTTGTGTGATAATTCGATATAGTTATAGACAATTTCTCTAAAAAACATCACTCCACTATTTCCATCTGTTAAGGAATGAAATATATCAATATTTATTTTTTTATCAAAATAAGTAACTTTAAATAGATAATTATTATTTTCTTTTGGTTCTATATATTTACAAGGATATTCTTTTTCTTGTTCTACAATTGGTTTTTTCGGATTATATTCTAGATAATTCCAAAAAAATCCATTTTTTAATCGAACTCTAAAAAATTCATATTCTTCTAAAGATTTCTCCACTGCTATTTGCAATATATCTGGTTGTATAGTTTCTTTTAAAACAACAGATAATCTAAAAACAGTACTATATTTTTTTCCAGCAGATATCGGAAATATTTTTGCAGAATTATCTAATCGTCTCCAATACAATTTTTCTTTTTTATCACTCATTAATTTTCTCCTTAACTATTTTTTAATTCTTCTATCACGTCATTATATGCTTGATTTGTAATTTCTTCCTCAGAATTATGATCGATTATCCAAATATGTTTCGCATTTTCATATTCTTTGATTTCTACATCACCATTTACAGCATCTGCTTTTTCTTTTAACAAATGACAATCTGGATTTAATATATCCTCTGTTCCAATAAATATGTTTATATTTTGTAATGTAGACACATCTCCATCAATTGGATTTACCAAATAACTATTGATTCCATCATTTCCTGCATAAGCAATACCTGCTACTCTTAATGCCTCTTTATTTAAAATCGTGTCTCTTTTTTCTATTTCTTGTATTTTTTCATTTTCTAATCTTACATCTAACCATGGAGAGATTAAAATTGTTTTTACAGGAAGTGATACTGCTTCTTCTGCCATTTTTTCATATAATCCAAGTGCTAATCCTCCACCTGCAGAATCTCCCATTAAGATTACATTTTCACTTCCAACAGTTTCTACAATTTCTTTATACAATGGCTCTACCATATTGAATACATCTTGATAGTGATATTTAGGTGTCAATGGATAATCTGGCATAATGACCGTATATCCTGTATCTTTTACAATATTTTCTAAAAATGTCCAATGATTTTGTGTAGCTTCTGCCACATAAGATCCTCCATGAAAATATACAATATACTTTTTATTATCATTTTGTTCAACATTCTTTTTCGTAACTGTAAATACATTTCTTTCCATATATTCATATGTATTTATTTCACATTCTTCTATAATTTGTGTTGGTTCTCTTGTTTCAATATCTGTATTAAAAAAATATGCTATTATTAATGCCAAAATGCTAAGACATATAGCCATGATTCCTATAATTATTCTTAGTATTATTGATTTTTTCATTTTTTCCACCTTTTCGTTTTGTTGTTATTTTTTCATTGTATAGAAAAATCTACTTTTATTTTAACCCTATTTAAGATTTTTGATATACAACAAGGTTAAGTTTTTTATAAATCATATTTTAACATATATTTTATTATATGTACAAGTATTTCCTATTTCAAAAACAAAAAACAGCTATCATTATAATAGCTGCTTACTTTCATTTTTTACTAAGCTCTTGGATGAGCTTTTCTATAAATATCTCTTAGTCCCTCATCTTGGAATTGCATATATACTTGTGTAGAAGATATATCTGAATGTCCAAGCATTGTTTGAATGGCTCTTAAATCTGCACCATTTTGTAATAAATGTGTTGCAAATGAATGTCTTAACACATGTGGTGTGATATCTTTTGTAATGTGTGCTTGTTCTTTATAGAATTTAATAATTTTCCAGAACCCTTGTCTTGTAAGTCTTCCTCCATTTACGTTAACAAATAAAGCTTTTTCATCTTCATTTTTTATTAAGATTCCCCTTGCTTCTTCAATATATTCTTTTAAAGCTTTTAAAGACATTGATCCTAATGGTATAATTCTTTGTTTATTTCCACTCTTACAAATAACATAAGCTTCCTCTAAGTTAACATCATCTATATTTAAAGAAATAATTTCTGTTACTCTCATCCCTGTAGCATAAGCAAATTCTAACATAGCTTTATCTCTTACACCTTTTAAATCAACAGTATCTGGTTGTTTTAGTAATAATTCTACTTCTTTTGCTGATAATACACTTGGTGTTCTTTTTTCTATTTTTGGAGATTGAATATTTACTGTTGGATCTGCCTTTATCTTTTTATTTTTTAATATGAATTGATAGAAAGAACGAATTGATGCTATACATCTAGAAATACTTGATGCTTTTTTCCCTTGTTCTTGTAAGCTTTTTATGTAATTTTGCATATCTTCTTCTTTTACCCTATTATAGTGAATCCCATTTTCTTCTAGATATTTTCTAAATTGCTTTAAATCTCTTTTGTATGATTGTAATGTATTATCTGATAATTTCTTATCATTTTCCAAAAAGTTAAAAAAGAATTTTAGTTGTCTTTCCATTTTTTTCCCCTACCTCTATATTTTTTAAATTATATTTACATAAACTATATATGTTATATCAAACTATTAAAAAAAAGTAAATACATTTTTTGATATTTTTTTAAAAATATTTAATAACTAATTTCAGCATGTTAGTAGACATAAATATTTCTATCACAGATGCAATCACCAGTATAATTAACATAATTATCGAAAATACAGTATGTCTCAATATCTCTATTTTTACATTTTCCTTGGTTTTATCTTTTACAATAGATTTATACAATTTTATACCACTTACTGCTAATGCTAAAATTGCGGGAATGAGTAAAATATTTTGTAACAATAATGTTACCAATACAAAACTAATTCCTTTTCCTAATCCCATAATGGTAATACATAATGAAATCGTATATCCTAAGCAAAAACCTCGATATAGAATAATAGCAAATACAACAGGAATACCAATAACAGTTGTTCCAAAGAACCAAATAATAATTGCTAACCCTATATTTTGTATCATTGAATTTTTTAATAATTCTATACTGTTTACACTCTCTAACCCTTTAAATTTTTCTATAAACTGATTTAAATAATTGGTTATTTCTGTCTTAGGTGTTTCTTGTAAATGATTAACAAAAAAGACACCACTAAATATGCCAATAACAAATATCAAAAAAATGATAACATACTCTTTTTTATTGTTTATCACATGTTCTTTAATTATCTTTAATACTCTAAGTTGTTTCTTTTCTCTCATAAAAATCTCCTTATCGTTTATACATAATGTGTATTCGATAAGAAGATTTATAGAACTATTTTTTTATTTTTCATTTTCATTATATCAAGGATGTCATTTTGCTTTTAACGAATTTAAACTACACAACCTTTCCGTAGTTTCCTCCACCACCAGATTGTACTTTACATTCTCCATTTCTGGCTCTTTCGATTGTATCTGCAATTTTTTCTCCCACAACTGCTTCTATATCATCTTTTGACAATTTATGAAGAATATTCATCTCTGTATCAAAAGTGTCTAATAATTTAGTAATGGTTTTTCCACCTACTCCTGGAATAAATCCTAAAGGAATTTGATATACATATGGTGGTCTATTTTCTGGACTTTTTGATTCTTGTTTATCACGAATTAATTCAATTCTATCAAAAACACCAAATGTTACATTTTTTCCACCACAATATGGGCAAACTTCTACTGGTTCTTTTGTTTCTATTGCTTTTTCACAATCATCACAATAAGTTCTATGATATTTTCCAAGTTTTGGATCTAATCCATAATTGGCAACTACTTTTCTTCCATCTTCATTTTTTAAAGCTTTTACAATTTCTTTAAATGAAATATCTTCTACTTGCATTTTATTATATTCTCTTGCAATTTTTGGCAAAGAATGCGCATCTGAATTCGTAACAAAAGTTTTATTTTCTAATTCAGAAATCATATCAGCTAAGTAGGTATCTGAACTTAGTCCCAATTCTACTGCAAAAATTTTATCATATTTTTCTTTAAATATATATTGTAATCTGTCTGTACAATTTCCATAATAGCTTTTATGTGGTGTAAAGATATGTGCAGGTATCAAAATCCCATTGTATCTTTCTACCATATCAATCAAATCATATCCTGATAAATCTGATCTTTGTGTGCTTAATGTAATATTTTTTAAATGATGACTTAGCTCACTTGAAAATCCTTTAATATCTGTTAAATGTGGAAAGAAACAAATATTATGTGCTGCACCTTTTTTTCCATTTCTTCCTTCTTCTGAAGTTTCTACTTCACTTCCTAAAAGGATACACACCTTATCTTTATAGATAATGCCTCCATCTTTTAATTCATAAGCATCTCCTGTTTTTAAGAAATTTTCTATATCTTCTATCACATATGGTGATGCACAATCAATAATTCCTACAACATTAATACCTTTTCTTTCTGCACATTCTTTTGCAATGTTTGCAAAATTCAAAGATCTCGCTGCTGTTATTTTGATTGGTTTTCCATTTTCGCTTCTTCCTATGTGTACATGTAAATCTGCAAATATCTCGTACATTTTAATACCTCTTTTCTAAAAAAATTAGCGAGCTATGCTCGCCTTAAAATTATTGATTTTCATTTTTTAATTTTTCACCTTGCATATTTTCTTCTGCTATATGTGCTAATATTTTTCTTGTTGTTTCTTCGCTAAATAGTGGTCTATTGGCATCTTTAAACATCTCGCCTTTTATTTCTTTTCTATAATTTTCTAATGCTTTATCTATTTTAGGTTCATAGTCATAACATACTTTTTTTATAAATGTCTTTATATTTTCTGATTCGTTATGTATTTTTACTAATCTTCTCAAAGATTTCATTGAAGTTAAATCACTTAATTCTATTTTTTCCATCATTTGAACAAATTCTCCAAATGTATGTAAAAATCGATTATATTGGTCTTTTAAATTTCTATGTTCTAATAAGACCATCGCCTCATCTGGTTGAAATCCAATTCTTTCTGGTCTATCTAATAACATTCCACCAAATTGATCCACTAATTCTAATACATCACTTTCTCTTTCTCTTGGATTACTATTACTATATCGATTTACTTCCTCACATATTTTACAAAACCTTCTATCAAATCCTAGAGTTAATAAATAGTCTGCTCCTTCTTTTGCATATGAATGAATTTTTTCCAAGTCTTGTGCATTATCTACTTTTTTACAATTACATAATAGACACGCAGTTATAATTAAGTTTTTATCAACATCTATTTTCATATAGTCTACAAACATTCTTGCAAGTTCTGTTTTAAAGATAACAGATTTGTCAAAAAATATTCTTGTCTTTTTTGCTAAATAGTATGTGATTTCCATTTTAGATGCTAAATCTTGTTCATCTAAAATGTAATTAGCAAATGTATCCATATGCTTCCTCCTTTGTTCAAGTTTCATACAATTTTATTATATATGAACCTTAGACTTTTTTCAACATTTTTTTTGAATGTCATAGAAATGTAATAAAAGCATGTTGTATATCCACTACAACATGCTTTATCACTATATTTTTTATTCTTGATTGTTCATTTCTGTCTGTTCAATAAATTGTAGTTTATGATTTTCCATTGTCCATTTTTTCCAATCAGAAGTTAATGTACTGTTATTCGTTATATATGTATTCAATTCATCAATTTCCTGATTTGTTAACTCTTCTAACATTGTGGCATTTACTGTCACATTTCTTCCTGCACCTTGTTGCACGGTATTACTTTTTAAAAAATAACAATTTTCATATTGCCTTCCATTCGGATTATCCCACATTGCGCCTCCTATGATTCCTCCTATAATTTCTGCTCCTTTAATATCTCCTGTAGTATATACATTTATGCATTTTCCAGTATTTGAAGAATATGCTATCATCCCACCTGCATATTTTTTTCCTTTTATCTCCCCTAAATTAAAACTATTATATATTGCAAACACATCAGAAGACGTCTTAGTAATCCCTAAAATTCCACCTGCCATATTTGCATTTATTTTTGATTGTTCTGCATTATAACAATTAATAATCGTTATTTTTCCTAAATGTGATGCTCCGCAAACGCCTCCAGCACTCGCCCAATCATCACTCCCTTCATTTGTTATATTTGCTTGGTTATAACAATTTTTGATAGTTGCATTAGCGTAAACTTCAACACTTCCACAAATTCCTCCCACATCTACTGTCCCTGTTATATTTCCGCTGATTCCTATATTCTGTATGATGACTTCTCCATTTATACTTTCAAATAATCCTGCACTTCCTGTTTTATTTATATATATATTCTGTACTTCATTTGATTGTCCATCAAATGTACCTGAGAAATTCTTAATTGGTGTAAAACCACTTCCAGCAATATTTGTTAATAAATCTCGTAATTCTTCTATTGAATTGCAATTCAAAACCTTTCCATTTACATATGACAATCTAGACTCAAAATTTAACGTTCTTCCTAATTTTATATAAGCATTTTGGTATGTTTCGTAATTTTGAGACCATTCTACCAAATCTTCTATGCACCATATTTCATATGGTTTTTCTTCACTTCCTTCCAATGCTTCTCCGTCTTTTCCTACTGTAATATTTCCTGGATATTCATCTTCTATAATAGGATATTCTCCTTTCACATTTCCATCTTTCTCCACTAGATAGTATCGATTACTCTCAATAAATACAACCTCAATTTCATTTCCTATATCATTTGCTTCTGTTTTGCCATCTTCTGTTTCTTTGTCTAATTGTTCTTGTAGTTCATCTTCTTCTATGTTTCCATACTTGTTATTTCCCATTGCCTGCACTGTTGATTTTTCTACTATTTCTTTTTCATTGGCAATCTCTGTTTCTTCTTTTGCCTCTCCTGCATTTCCTATGATTCCATTATCTCCTGTTATCGCACTTATCGTAATTCCTGCTAAAATTAATAAGACAATGATTGTAATAACCAATACTATTAGTGTAATTCCTTTACTTTCTTTCATTTCTTTTGTTTCCATTGTTTTTCTCCTTTTTATTCTTTATTTGTGATACTCTAAGAAAATTTTACGATGTCATCATATCAATAAAAAGAAATAATGTCAATGAAAATACAAAGATTCAATAAAAAGTTAGATGTAAATTACTAGAAAATAAATTTGTGAAAAAGGTTCCAATAATGCCCTTA
>CASEIX010000060.1 GCA_949288095.1 uncultured Eubacteriales bacterium | reverse complement strand
TTCTTTTGTAACTGCAGATGTTCCACCAGTTTATGCAGATAAAGATGATATTGAAAGAGTAATTTTAAATATTTTAACCAATAGTATTAAATATACGCCAGAAGGTGGAGAAATTAAAATATATGTAGGATTTGTGTATAATGATGCTTATATAAAAATCTTTGATAATGGAATTGGAATACCAGAAGAAGATCTATCTAGAATATTTGAAAGATTTTACCGAGTAGATAAAGCTCGTACAAGAGAAATGGGAGGAACTGGTTTAGGACTATCTATTGCCAAAGAAATATTAGATAAAAATGGAGGAAGCATTGATATCAAAAGTACAGTAGGACAAGGTACAGAAGTTGTTATTCGAATTCCAACTAAAGATTAAAAGATGTTGATTTTTTGTAATAAAAATGAATGATTGGATTGAAAAATAAAAATAGATAGGGTATAATATATTAGATTTTAAAATACAAAGGAGAGAGAAAATTGAATCCAAAGATAAAAGAGATATTAGAATGGGTATATTGTATTATTATAGCAATTGTATTGGCATTATTGTTTAGATATTTTATAGGAACACCAACAATTGTACAACAAGTTTCTATGTGTCCAACCTTAGAGCAAAATCAAAGATTGTGGTTAAATAGATGGTCAAGAACTACAAAAACATTACCTGAAAGAGGAGAAATCATTACATTTGAAGCACCAACGAAAAAGTTCTTTACAAGCTCAGAAATCGATACAGATAATCCAATTGCTCAATATGAAAATGAACCAACCAATATATTTGGAAAATTTGTAAAATATGTATTAGAAATCGGAAAAGAAAGTTATATAAAAAGAGTTATCGCACTTCCAGGAGAACATGTAGAAATAAAAGAAGGAAAAGTATATATAAATGGAAACGAGTTAGATGAACCGTATTTACAAGATGGTGTTGTAACAGATGTAGAAGGTGTAGGTTTTTCGGATTTTGTTGTTCCAGAAAATAGCGTATTTGCAATGGGAGATAATAGAACACATAGTACAGATTGTAGAGCATTTGGTTGTATACCATTAGAAAAGATAGAAAGTACAGTAGCCATAAGAATTTGGCCATTAAACAAATGGGGACATGTAGATTAAAAGATAGAGATTATCTATCTTTTTTTTATTGAAAAATCAATTGTTTTAGTATATAATAATAAAGGTTAAGAAAAAAAGGAGCGAAATCTTTGATGTTTGATGAGATTATTGGGAATGAACAAATCAAAAAAGAATTAAAAAAATCGATACTTGAAAATAAAGTATCTCATAGCTATATGTTTGTCGGAATAGAAGGAATTGGAAAACAAATGATAGCTAAAGAGTTTGCTCAAATGATATTATGTACAAGTGAACAAGAAAAAGGATGTCATCAATGTAAATCTTGTATTGAATTTATGTCTCATAATCATCCTGATTTTTTGTATTTAGAACCAGATGGCAATAGTATAAAGATTGAACAAATTCGATATTTGCAAAGAAAAATACAAGAAAAGCCAATTATTTCTGACAACAAAGTATATATTATCAATGATGCTGATAAAATGACAACTGAAGCACAAAATTGTTTATTAAAAACATTGGAAGAACCACCAGAATATGGTACAATCATATTAATCGGTAGTAATGAAAATGCTTTTTTAAATACGATAAAATCAAGATGTATGAAGATAGCATTTCAACCTATTGAAAATGAAGATATAAAACAATATATGGAAAAAACATATGGAATGACAGATATTAGTCAAAATCTATTGGAAGCGTTTCAAGGGAGTATTGGAAAAGCAATTTTATTAAAAGATAAAAAAGAACAATATGAGAATATTGAAAGTATGATAGAAAAACTAGATAAAACAGATATGACAGAATTGATAAAATTAGGGGAACCACTATATCAATCTAAAGATGAAATTATGAATATATTAGATTATATAAATATAATCTTATTAAGATTATCAAAAGAAAATATGCATTATGCAAATTGTATAGATATTATAGAAGAGACCAAAAAAAGGTTGAATCAAAATGCAAATTATGATATGTGCATAGATAACATGATATTTAATATGTGGGAGGAAGTAAATTGAAAGATATTGTAGGGGTAAGATTTAAAAAATTAGGAAAAATCTATTTCTTTAACCCAAAAAAATGGAGACTAAAAAAGGGAGATAAGGTTATTGTAGAAACAGCACAAGGAGAAGAGTTTGGAGAAGTTATGATTCCTAATAGAGCTGTTCCAGAAGACAAAATTGTAGAACCTTTAAAAGTAGTTATCAGAATTGCCAATGGAAAAGATTATAAACGTTTTGATGAATGTAGAGCATTAGAAAAAAAGGCTTTTGAAGTATGTAAAAAGAAAATTAAAGAACATGGATTAGAAATGACATTAACAGATGTAGAAGTAAAATTTGATAATAGTAAGATTTTATTCTATTTCACAGCAGATGGAAGAATTGATTTTAGGGAATTGGTAAAAGATTTAGCAGCGGTATATAAAACAAGAATAGAATTAAGACAAATAGGTGTAAGAGATGAAGTTAGAAAAATCGGTGGAAATGGTGTATGCGGAAGAGAATTATGTTGTTGCACATTTTTAAATGATTTTGAAGCAGTATCTATTAAAATGGCAAAAGAACAAAATATTTCCTTAAATCCTTCAAAAATTTCAGGAAATTGTGGAAGATTAATGTGTTGCTTAAAATTTGAGAGTGAAGTTTATGAAGAAAAATTGAAAAAATTACCACATATAGGGGCTATTGTAAAAACAGAAGAAGGTGAGGGAGAAGTAGATTCTATTGAAACCTTAAAAGAAAGAGTTAGAGTAAAGATTAAGGATGGAGATACTTTTATATATAGAAGATATGATGTAAAAGATATTCAAGTCATTAAAGATGCTGAAAAAGAAAGGTTAGATCAAGAGGAAATAGAACATCAAAAAGAATTAGAAGAATTAGAAAAATTGGAAAAAGAAGAAGAAGGCATGAGAGAAGAATAAAAATATTAGAATAATCAATTAAAGGAGGTGAATATGATGGCATATAAAATAACAGATAAATGTATATCATGCGGAGCTTGTGCTGCTGAATGTCCAGTTCAATGTATATCACAAGGAGATGATAAATTCGTAATTGATCAATCTGCTTGCATAAGCTGTGGAACTTGCGCAGGTGTTTGTCCAGTAGAAGCACCAGAAGAAGAATAAGATTACATAGACAAGAAAAGAAAATAAAACCATGATGCATTTCTATATAGAATTTATCATGGCTTTTCTTATATAATAAAGATTGTGTATAAAAAGGAGAAATAGAAATGGAAACATTAATTGTATCAGGTGGAGATATCAATATTGAAGAATTAAAAAGATATTGTGAAAAACATGTACGGACAAAATATAATTGCTGGAGATAGAGGATTAGAGGCATTATATCAACTAAAAATAATACCAAATCATGTAGTAGGAGATTTTGATTCTGTTTCTCCTGAAATTTTAGAATTTTATAGAAAACAACCTCAAATTATTTTTCATACATACCGTGCTGAAAAAGATAATACAGACACAGATATTGCTTTAAAGTTAGCAATTCAATTAAAAAGCTCCAAGATCACTGTGCTAGGAGCATTAGGGAAGAGAATGGATCATGCACTTGCTAATATTCACATATTAAAAGATGCATTAGAAGCCAATATTCCTTGTCAAATTCTAGATGAACATAATCGAATCTATTTAATTGATACGGAAAAGACTTTAGAAAAAGATAAAGTTTATGGAAAATATATATCACTAATTCCTTTGACAAGTACAGTAGAAGGACTAACTTTAACTGGTTTTAAATATCCTTTAAATCATTATACATTGCTAATAGGAACCAGTTTAGGCATTAGTAATGAAATGATAGAAGATAGTGCACATGTAAAAATGGAAAAGGGTATTTTGATTGTAGTAGAAAGTAAAGATTAAGAAGAAAAGGTAGTAGTGATTTGAAAAAAATTCCTCAAGAAGTAATAAGTAAATCTTCTTGAGGAATTTTCTATTTATTTTTATTTGTGATTTCTTCTAAATCTAATAATTCTTGCCATCTTTCATCAACAATTTTTTGGAAGTCTTCAATCATCCACTCATTTCCAGGTTTAAACATATGTCTAAATCTTTTTTGTGGTTTTAAGAATTCTTCAATTGGTAATTTTTTAGCAGGTTTATATGAAATATGGTATACACCATTTACAACTTCATATAATGGCCAATAGCATGTCTCAACAGCAAGTTTATTAATTTTCATTAAATCTTCTGTTGGATATCCCCATCCTCTAGGGCATGGTGATAATACATTTAAAAATGCTGGACCTTCTGTATAAATGGCTTTTTCAGCTTTTTCATATAAATCTTTAAAATTCATATAAGCAATGGTTTGTGCGACATAAGGAATATGATGTCCTACCATGATTTTACTTAAATCTTTTCTACATTGTGTTTTTCCAGGAATCACAGTTCCAGCAGGTGATGTAGTGGTATCTGCATATTTAGGTGTGGCAGAAGAACGTTGAATACCTGTATTCATGTATGCACCATTATCATAACATACATAGACCATATCATGTCCTCTTTCCATAGCACCTGATAAAGATTGTAAACCAATATCATATGTTCCACCATCTCCACCAAAGGCAATGAATTTTGTATCACCATCAGCTGGTAATTTCCCTTGTTTTTTCATAGAAACATAAGCGGCTTCTGCTCCGGCAAGTGTAGCACCTGCACATTCAAAAGCTGTATGAATGAATGAATCTGTCCAAGCAGTATATGGATAGATAAAAGTAGAAACTTCCATACATCCAGTGGCATTGGCAATAACAGCATGATCTTCTGGTTTTAAAGCTCTTAATATGTGTCTTGCAACAGGAGGAGCTCCACAACCAGCACACATTCTGTGTCCAGAAGTAAATCTTGAAGGTTTATTCGCAACGATTTCTTTTACATTATAAGGCATTATTTGTCACCTTCCTTTCTTAATCCTAAATAACGATAAGGATTATCTATTTTTCCAGTTTTTACGATTTCTGATAAATCTGTATATACACTTTCGATGTCATCAGCTTTTGTATCTCTACCACCAATACCATATACATAGTTAACTGCAGGTACATGAATATTGTTTAGATACATAGCAGATGTTACATCCTCAAATAAAGCACCACCAGCAGCATTTAGAGAATCTGCTTTATCTAATACAGCAATTGCTTTTAGATGTGATAAAGCTTTTGCAATTTCTTCTACTGGGAATGGTCTAAATACACGAAGTTTTAATAAACCTGCTTTTACACCTTGTTCTCTTAATTGATCAACAACAAATTTGGTTGTACCAGCTGTTGAGTTCATACAAACAATGGCAATTTCTGCATCATCTAATTTATATTCTTCAAAAAGACCATATTTTCTACCAGTCATTTTTTCGAAATCTTTTGCTACATCTAAAATCACTTGTTTTGCATTTTTCATAGCTTCTGCTTGTTGGGCTTTATGTTCAAATAGATAAGCTTGTAAATCTAATGGACCAACAGCAATTGGCTCATTTTTATTTAATAAATAATGTTCTGGTTTATATGTTCCAACAAATTCTTTTACTTTATCATCTTCTTCTAACTCTATGTTTTCGATAGAGTGAGAAGTAATAAATCCATCTTGGCAAACCATTAATGGAAGCATAACATTTTTATTTTCAGCAATTCGATGAGCCATTAACAAATTGTCATAAGCTTCTTGGTTGTTTTCTGAAAATAACATAATCCAACCAGCATCTCTCACACCCATAGCATCTGAATGGTCATTATGAATATTTAAAGGTCCTGATACAGCTCTGTTTACTAAAGACATAACAATAGGTAAACGTAAGCTAGAAGCAATATAAATCATTTCCCACATTAAAGATAAACCATTTGCAGATGTAGCTGTCATAGCTCTTGCTCCTGCTGCTTCTGCACCAATACAAGCACTCATAGCACTGTGTTCACTTTCAACAGCAACAAATTCAGTATCTACAAGACCATTATCAACAAAAGTTGAAAAGTATTGTGGAATTTCTGTTGAAGGTGTAATAGGGAAGGCTGCGACAACATCTGGATTAATTTGTTTCATAGCAGTTGCTGCTGCTTCATTACCACTTAATCTTTCTCTAATACTCATATTATTCAACACCTTCCTCTCTCATTTCAATCGCACCGAAAGGACATACTTTGGCACATACACCGCAACCTTTACAGTAATCATAATTGAAATCTTTTCTTTTTAAATCTTCTTTTCCCACTGGAATCGCATCTTCTGGGCAAACAGGGAAACATAAACCACATTGTTTGCATTTATCAGATAAAAATACAGGATAAGAACTTCTCCAGTCACCTGTTTTAAAATCTCTTGCATTTCCAGCAGTATAAATATCACCACCAGGAGTTAATTTCTCCATAGGTGTGTTTGCATTTATATCTGTCATAATTAAATCCTCCTTATTGAATTTTCTTAACTTCTTTTAAAGCCATTTCTAATGCTTTCATATTTCCGTCTATCACTTCAGGTTTTTTAGCAAATTTATGTTTAAAAGAACCTTTCATATCTTCTAATAATTCGTCATCAGTCATAATTTTACTTACTTTTACAATGGCTGCTAGCATAGGTGTATTTGGAAAATATTTTCCTAAAGCCTCCTCTGATATTTTTCTAGCATCAATTGTATAAATTTCTCCAGAATATCCTTTTAGCTCTTTTTTTAGGTATTCAGCAGATTTTGTTGTATTAATAACAATAGCTCCTGTTTCTTTTAAACCAGAAGTAACATCAACTGAATCTAAAAGCGTGTCATCTACAACTACCACATAATCAGGTTCATAAATATTACTATGAATTGTGATAGGTGTTTCACTTATTCTGTTGTATGCAGTGATAGGGGCACCCATTCTTTCAGGACCATACTCAGGAAAACCTTGAATATATTTACCAGTATTAAAAGCTGCATCAGCTAATAATAAAGAAGCTGTTTTGGCACCTTGACCACCTCTACCATGCCATCTAATTTCTATCATGTTATCCATTCTCAAATTGCCTCCTTTTATTAAAATTTTACGACTTTAGTATATGCCTAAATGGTCTTAATGTCAATACATTTGACTAAAAGGACAGATGAAAAAAATTTAAAGAAATTACTTGTATAATGGAAATAAGTGTGATATAAATATAAGTATAAAAATAAAGCTAAGGAAGAAAGGCGGAGTTTTTGTGGAAGAAGAAATAGATAGAGATCAAAAAACAATTTTAATTGTTGATGATGAACAACCAATAAGGGAAATATTAGTATATAATTTGAAAAAAGAAGGATATAATGTAATCGAAGCAAGTGATGGAGTAACAGCATTAAACATTGCTTTAGAACAGTACCCAGATTTAATTTTGTTAGATATTATGCTTCCAAAAATGGATGGATTATCTGTATGTAAAAGAATAAAAAATTCATATAATGTACCAATTTTAATGCTAACAGCAAAAGATAGTGAAATTGATAAAATATTAGGACTAGAATTAGGAGCAGATGATTATATTACAAAACCATTTAGTGTTAGAGAATTGATAGCAAGGGTAAAAGCAAATCTAAGAAAAGTTGAAAATATGTCTATGGCAAGATTAGATAATGACAATTCAAAAAAGAAAGAAAATAAAATTATTGTTAATGATTTAGAACTAGATTTAGACAAATTTGAGGTGAAAATCAGAGGAGAAATTATTGATTTAACAGTAAGAGAATTTGAAGTTATCAAATTTTTAGCATCACAACCAGGTCAAGTAGTTACAAGAGAAACATTATTAGAAAAAGTTTGGGGTTATGAATATTATGGAGATATTAGAACAGTAGATGTTACAGTAAGAAGAATTAGAGAAAAAATTGAAAAA
Organism: uncultured Eubacteriales bacterium; assembly: GCA_949288095.1. Lineage (GTDB taxonomy): Bacteria > Bacillota > Clostridia > TANB77 > CAG-508 > CAG-269. The sequence continues at coordinate 39,564 of CASEIX010000060.1, read as the reverse complement.
GATACATCTTCACCAAAAATATTAATAACAAAAAGAGGAGTCGGATATTATATAGCTTCTAAATAAAATTCAAGGAAAACTTGGAAATATCCATGTTTTCCTTTTTTGTTGAAAAGGAAGGAATAAAAAATGAAAAGAACAGAAACAAGAAAAATTATGGTAGGAAATGTACAAATTGGTGGACAAGATAAAGTGGTTATCCAATCTATGTGTAATACGAAAACAAAAGATGTAAAAGCAACTGTAAAACAAATATTAGATTTGGAAAAAGCAGGATGTGAAATTATAAGAGTAGCAGCATTAGATATGGAAGATGCAAAAGCAATAAAGGAAATCAAAAAACAAATTCATATTCCAATTGTTGCAGACATACATTTTGATTATAAGATTGCATTAGAAGCTATAAAAGCAGGTGTGGATAAAGTTAGAATCAATCCAGGAAATATTGGAAGCGAAGATAAAGTAAAAGCTGTTGTAGATCAATGTAAGGAACATCATATTCCTATTCGAATAGGGGTAAATGCTGGTTCTTTAGAAAAAGATTTATTAGAACAATATGGAAAGCCAACAGCAAAGGCGATGGTAGAAAGTGCAAGAAGACATGTAGAAATATTGGAAAAATTAGATTTTCAAGATTATCTAATTTCATTAAAAGCATCTAATTTAGATTTATGTATAGAAAGCTATGAAGAAGCAGCGAAGGCTTTTGATTGTCCATTACATTTAGGAATTACAGAAAGTGGTACAGAATTTAGTGGAACAGTAAAATCTAGTATTGGATTAGGATATATGCTAAGAAATGAAATAGGAGATACGATGAGAGTTTCTCTTTCAGATGATCCAGTAAAAGAAATTAAAGTAGCAAAAGAAATACTAAAGGATTGCAATTTATATCATAAAGTACCAACATTAGTAGCTTGTCCTACTTGTGGAAGAACACAAATTGACTTAATTCCAATTGCTAAAGAGGTGGAAGAATTTTTAAGTACAATAGAATCAGATATCACAGTAGCTGTGATGGGATGTGCAGTCAATGGACCTGGCGAGGCAAGAGAAGCAGATATTGGGATTGCAGGTGGTATAAAAGAAGGTTTATTATTTAAAAAAGGTGAAATTATTAAAAAAGTACCACAAGAAAAAATTGTAGAAGTGTTAAAACAAGAAATTTTAGAGATAATAAAATAGGAAGGAAAAGAGGTTTGTATGAAAATTATCGTAGGAAAGACAGCTGGTTTTTGCTATGGAGTGAAAAGAGCTGTTGATGGTGCAAAAGAAGCGTTAAAACAAAATAAAATCTTATACGGATTAGGAGAAATTGTGCATAATCAAGAAGTAGTAAAAGAATTAGAAAATCTAGGAATGCAATTTATTGAAAATATAGGAGAAGCAAACGGAAAGACGATTATTCGTGCACATGGTATTCCAAAACAGGTTTATGAGAAAGCAAGACAAAACCAGATAGAATTAATCGATTATACTTGTCCAAAAGTATTAAAAGTTCATCAAATTGCAGAAGAATATGCTAATAAAGGATATTATATCTTTCTTTTAGGAAATAAAAAACATCCAGAAATTATAGGAACATTAAGCTATTGTGGAGAAAATAAATTTGTAATAGAAAAAGAAGATGATACAATAAAAGCTTTAGAAACGTTTGAGAAGTCGGGAATGAAAAAAATATTAGTGATTTCACAAACAACATATAGTTTAGAAAAATTTTATATCATAGAAGAAATCATTAAAAATGAAATACCAAGAGATGTAGAAGTAGTTGTAAAAAATACCATATGTCAAGCAACAGAAATTAGACAAAAAGAAACAGAGGAAATGGCAAAAAAAGTAGATGCAATGATTATTATTGGAGGAAAAAATAGTTCTAATACGAAAAAATTATATGAAATTGCAAAACAATATTGTAAAACGGTTTTATTCATAGAAAATGAAACAGAATTCATATTAGATAATATCAATTCTACGGATAAAGTTGGAATTATGGCAGGAGCTTCAACACCTAAAGAAAGCATAGAAAAGGTAATAGAAAAATTAAAAAGAGTTTAATCTTAGATTGAAATTAACCAAAGAATAGGATATTTGTCGAATTTTGCGATGAAAAATAGAAAAAATGGGAAAGAACTTGTTGACAAGTTCTTTTTTTGACAGTATACTGGAAGAAATTATATAATTTTTATTCAATAGAAATTTCTATTATTTGTTAATTATCAATTTGTCTATATTTGTATTAAGTTTGAATCTTTTATCAAGAAAAACCATAACTAGTCTAAAGTATTAATCAAAATCCCGAATTTCGAATAAAATATGAAAAGGAGGTTTATTTTTAGTGCACTAAAAACATATATATAATATATGAATCGAAAATTTATTGCAAAAAGTAATTTCGTACTAAGGAGAGTTTTAAATACAGAAGAAAATGTAGATATATTAAAAGAATTTATAGAAGTAATGCTAAATTTAGAAATTAAAGAAGCAAAAATTAACCCATACTTAGAAAAAATAAAAAATCATTTACCAGCAGAAGAAAATTTTGGCATTGCAGATTTAAGAATTAAGACAACTGAAAATGAAGAAAGAAATGTAGGTATACAAATTATTGATGGTGAACATGTACTAACAAAAATGTTATTGTATTATGCACAAATTCATGGTAATCAGTTAGAATATGATGATGATAGAGAAATTGCAAAGACAAATACCATTAATATATTAGATTTTGTATTAAATAAAGAATTAGATTATCATAGTAAAATGGTTGTAGGTGAAACCATGAGCAATATTATACATGATTATCTTGAAATTCATATTTTACAATTACCTAAATTCAAGATTGAAATAAACAAAGATATGACATTAAAACAAGCATGGATGAGCTATTTGAAAGGAGAAAATATAAAAGAAGCAATTAAAAAAAGTAAAAATATAAGAAAATTAGATACATTATTGGAAAAATATTGGAATGAGGAGGTAATGGAATAATAAAAAACGTACGTTGTGAAAACAAAGATTTCAACGTACGTTTTTTTATAAGATTAATGTGCATCTGTTAAAGTTGGTTTCAGATTTACACTGATAATAGTTCCTTCTTGTACAAGCTCACCAGCAGCATAATCTTGAGTCGTTACAATTCCTGAACCAGTAACACTAATATTTAAGTTTTTGGCTTTTAAAGCGTTTTTAGCTTGTGATAAATTCATATTTGACAAATCTGGAACACTAACAGATGTTGCCACTGTATCACCTTCACCATATAGCATAATAATAGAATTAGCAGCTAATTTAGCTCCTGGTTTTGGATTCTGATCTGCAACTAAGGTTGCATTTTCGTCTCCAGAAGAAACGATATTACAATCAAATCCTGCATCTGTAAGAACTTTTTTGGCTTCTGTAAGTGTTTTATTTCTAACATCAGGAACAGTTATTAAGTTTTCAGCACTATTATCTTCTTCTGTTGTATCAGAAGGGACACCTAAATATGGTAATATTTCAGATAGCATTTGTGAAACAACAGGAGCTGCAACAGAACCTCCTTGATATCCATATTGTTTATTTTGAGGATCATATAAAGTAAGTAATATAACGACTTGTGTATCTTCAATAGGAGAGATAGCAACAAATGATGAAACATAACCATCATCTTTATTTGCTTCTGTAGGCTCAGAAGTGCCAGATTTTCCTCCTATAGAATATCCAGAAACTTGAACATTTTTTCCAGTTCCTTCTAAAACAACAGATTCCATCATAGATTTTACTTTTGATGCAGTCTCTTTAGATAAAACTTGTCTTACTTCTGTAGGTTGTGTTTCGGTAACAGCACCAGTGTCTGTATTTGTAATAGATTTTATGATGTTTGGTTTCATTAAAACACCATCATTGGCAACACAAGAAACTGCAGTTATCATTTGAAGAGGTGTTACTTGAAATCTTTGACCAAATGCATATGTGGCAAGTTCAACAGGTCCTACATCATCTAAGTCATGAAAAATACTAGTTTGTTCTCCATATAAACCAGAATCGGTTGTTTCAAATAATCCAAAAGCTTGATAATATTTATATAGAGTAGAAGCACCAATTCTTTGTGCTAATTGGATAAATGCAGGGTTACAAGAATTACAAAGTGCTCTCCTTAAAGTTTGAGACTCATGAGGATCATACCATCTCCAACATTTAATTTCTCTATCTTCAACAATTTGAGATCCTGAACAGTAGAAATCACCAGCTTTATCTGTTGTGGTAATCCCTTCTTCTAAAGCAACACTAGCAGTAATGATTTTAAAGGTAGAACCTGGTTCATAACTTTCTGCAACAGATTTATTAGACCACATTTTATATAAAGCTTCACTTTTTTCTTCAGTAGATAAAGAATCATACGTTTGGGCTAATGTAGAGTTTGGCGTATAAGGTGTGTTTAGGTCATAGTCTGGATAGCAAGCCATTCCTAAAATATCTCCAGTTTGAGGATTCATAACAATCACATTTCCGCCATCTTCACATTCATATTTTTCAACAGCTTGTTCTAAGTATTTTTCAATAGTAGACTGTATTTTTACATCGATTGTAAGGGTAATATCACTACCATTTTCAGCAGATATGTAGGTTTCTTCTGCATTTGGAATTTCTTTTTGACTACTATCTTGCGAACTAACAATTTTTCCAGGTGTACCAGTCAAAACAGAATCCCATTTAGATTCGATTCCACTTAATCCTTGGTTATCACTTCCACAAAAACCAATGACACTAGATGCTAAATCTCCATAAGGGTAATATCTTTTCGTATCTTCATCTATGTTAATTCCAACAGATATATCATTCTCATCCATCCAAGTTTCCAATTCATCTACTTTTTCTTGTTCTACTTTTTTGATAATGGTTTCTACTTGAGAAGAACTATTTACTTTTTCTAAGGTTTCATTGTAATCTAATGCAAATATATCAGAAAGACCTTTAGCAACAGTTTCTTTTAAAGTTTTTGTTTCCTCGTCAGTATCTCCCACGATTCTAGTAGGATTAATGGTTATGGTATCTACTTGAGAACTAATAGCTAAAGCCTGTCCAGTAGCATCATAAATATTTCCTCTTTTAGGGCTAAGAATTTGGTTAATAGCTTGTTGTTGATAAGCCATTTCTGTCAAATAAGCACCATCTACAAATTGTAGATAACCAAGTCTCCCTAAAAGTAGAATAAAAATGATAAGAATGACAATAAACGTATTACGTAATTTGGGTGTATAAATTAAATTTTTAGAATCAAATTTACGGTTTAAGCTAATGACATTAGAGTCTTTTTCTTTTTTTATTTTTACAGTATTTTTGTCATTTTTCTTATCTGTTTTGATGGGTGGCTTTTTATGTGTATTTTTATTTTTTATATCTTTTTTATTTGTATCCATAACTTCGCCTCTTTTGTTAAAAATTTGCAATTCTATTGTATCTTAAAAATAGATAAAAAGCAACAAATACACAGAAAATTTACAATAGATTACGATTTATCATAAAGAAATTTTTAAAATGAATCATAATGATGAAGATCGAATTGTAAAGAAAAATATCATAATAAATTATTTGAATTGTTGAAAAAGATAGAGTTTTACAATATAATATATATGTAAAAAGAGAAAGGAAATAGAAAGATGAGTCATATTTTAGAGGATACCCAATTTATTATGAAAAAATATAAAATTAGAGCGAATAAAGCATTAGGACAAAATTTTTTAATTAATCAAAATGTAGTAGATAAAATTGTAGACAGTAGTAATATAACCAAAGAAGACTTGGTTATTGAAATTGGACCAGGTTTGGGAACATTAACAAAAGAATTATTAGAAAAAGCAGGAAAAGTTATTTGTATTGAGCTTGACAAGAAAATGATAAAAATATTAACTGATAGATTTTCTCTATATGATAATTTTGAATTGATTCATGGAGATGTATTGAAAATTAGATTAAACAAAATAATAAAAGAAGAAAAAGAAAAAAATGGTTTTCAATCTGCTAAAATCGTGGCAAATTTACCATATTATATAACTACACCAATTATTATGAAATTATTAGAAGATCGTTTAGATTTAGAAAGTATTACTGTTATGATACAAAAAGAAGTTGCAGATAGGTTAATTGCAACTCCAGGAGAAAAAGAAACAGGGGCTATTACATATTCTGTATATTATTATGCAACAGCTGAAGGTATCATGGAAGTACCAAATGATTCTTTTATACCAGAACCAGAAGTGACTTCAAAAGTGATTAAATTAACTTTAAGAAAAGAACCACCAGTAGAAGTAAAAAGTCGAGGTGTTATGTTTAAGATTATCAAAAGCGCTTTTATGCAAAGAAGAAAGACATTACTAAATGCATTAACCAATACAAAAGTATTTATGACTAAAAAAGAAGGATTAAGAATTTTAAAGGAATTACATTTAGATGAAAATGTAAGAGCAGAAAAATTAACATTAGAAGATTTTGCTGAAATAACAAACAAAATATTAGTAGATGAAGGAAAGGAGGAGAAAAATATTAAGAAAAAATAAAAAATAATATATGGAGGAAATATGGAAACAAGAGATCTATTTGATAGAAATAGAAAACCAATTGGAGAAATAACAACAGAAGATAGTAATATAGCAGAAGAAAAATATATTCAAATTGTTATTATTTGTTTTGAAAATGATAACCATGAGTTCTTAATTCAAAAACGAGCAGAAAAGAAAAATGGAAAATGGGCACTAACAGGTGGACATGTTGTTTCAGGAGAAGATAGTGTAACAGCAATTTTAAGAGAAACACAAGAAGAATTGGGATTGGATTTAGCAGAAAATGATGTGGAATTAGTATTTTCCAAAAGAGCATATGACTGTTTTGTAGATATGTACTATGTAAAAAAAGATATAAAACAATCAACACTAAAATTGCAAATAGAAGAAGTAGAAAAGACAGAATGGGCAAGTTTGGAAAAAATAGAAGAATTAAGAGAAAAAGGGATATTCTTAGAATGCCATTATGATTGTCTAAGAGAATGTATATATTTTTTAGAAAAAATAAAAGAAGAGGAGAAGAAAAATGTATAAATTAGTTGCGATAGATTTTGATGGAACATTGGTAACAGATGAAAAAGAATTAACAAAGAAAACAATAGAAGTGATTAAAGAAGCATCTGAAAAAGGTGTAAAAATTATGATTTCAACAGGAAGGTCATTTTATCGATTAGAGAAATTTATAGATGCATTGGATTTAAGAAAAGAAGATCAATGTACCATTTGCTTAAATGGAGGATTGATTGTCGAAAATACAACAAAAGAATTGGTATATTCAAAAAATTTAGATGTTGAAGAAGTAGAAGAATTAATTCAATTAGGAAAGGCATTAAAACTGCCAATTATGGTATATACAAAAGATACCCAGTATGTAGAAACGATACCAGAAGTTGTACGAAAAAATACAAAAAATCTAAAGGGAATGCATTTAAAAGTAGTAAATTTTAATCAATTAAATTTTAACAAACCACAAAATTATATTTATAAAGTTTGCTTTATAGATAAACCGGAAAAAATTATAGAAAAAAGAGAACAAATTTCCAAGGAAATACTAAAAAAATACGAGATAACCAGTAGTGTTCCAGAATATTTAGAAATTGTAAAAAAAGGAATCAAAAAATCAGAAGCGATTAAAGTGGTTATGGAAAAATATGATATCAAAAAAGAAGAAGTTATGGCGATAGGTGATGGGGAAAATGATATAGAAATGTTAGATTTTGCAGGATTAGGAATTGCAATGGAAAATGCAAGTGACTTCGTAAAAGAATTTGCAAATGATGTTACAACTTCTAATAATCATGATGGTGTTGCAAATGCCATTGAAAAATATATATTAAGGGGAGAATAAAATGGATAAAGATTTTCAGATATTATTAGAAGAAGCCAAAAAGATAGCGAAAAAAAGAATACTAAATGAATATGCATCTTGTGGTCATTGTGGTTGTGCATTAATGACAGAAAAAGGTAATATTTATACAGGTATTTCAACTCGTACTAAGTGTAATCTTGGAAAATGTGCAGAGTATGCAGCAATTGCAGAAATGTTAAAACATAATGAAAGTGAAATTAAAAAGCTAGTTTCTTATTCAGCAAAAGATGTTATATATCCACCTTGTGGAAGTTGTAGAGAATTAATTCGTATGGTGAATACTAAAAATTTAGAGACTGAAATTATGGTAAGTGAAAATAAAGTGTGCAAAATAAAAGAATTGCTACCAGAAATGTTTATAAGTAAACACTAAAATTTTTTGAAAGGAATGATAAAGATGAAAATACAATTAGATCATGTGTATTTTTTAGTAGAAGATATGGAAAGAGCAGTTCATTTTTATGAAACATTTCTAGATACAAAAGTAACTCACAAAGAAGGAGATAGATGGGCTGATTTTGAAATAGAAGGACAAGATGGTATGTATTTTGGTTTACTAAATAAAAAAGCAATAGATGAAAAGATAGTAGTAGGAAATAATGCTGTGCTAGGAATTTATACAGAAGATATTCAAAAAGCATTTGAAAAAGCCAAAAGCTTAGGTGCTACTGTTTTATATGAACCAGATGATGTGCAAGATAGCCCATATAAATATGTCTGTTTTGGAATGTTAGATTTAGATGGAAATGTGATAGAAGTGGCAAATTATGAGAGATAGAATTTGGAGGAAAATATGTTAGCAAATAAACTAAAAATAGGAGATACTATAGGGATTGTATCACCTTCTACACCAATCATAGGAGATAGAGAACAAGCATTAAATAAAGGAAGAAAATTATTAGAAGAAATAGGGATAAATAGTGTAAAGGGAAAATATGTTAATAAAAATACATTAAGGTATTCTGCAACAAAGGAAGAAAAAGCAGAAGATATAAACAATATGTTCTCTGATAAAAATATAAAAGGTGTGTTTTCTTCAAAAGGAGGAGAAAATAGTTTCACTTGTATAGGATTGATTGATTATGAAAACATAAAGAAGAATCCGAAAATTGTGTATGGGATTAGTGATGCGACAAATTATCTAAATGCCATATATGCTAAAACAGGCTTAATTACATTTCATCAATCAGATGTAAAAAGTTTTTCTCTAATAGATAAAAATAGTTTTGAATTTCAAGATTTTAAACGAAGATTAGTCGATGGAGAAATAGGAAAGATACATAAAAATTCTAAATGGAAATGCTTAAGAGAAGGGATAGTAGAAGGTATTGTTGTTGGAGGAAATTTAAAGGCATTAATGAATTTATTAAATACAGAATATATGCCAGATATAACAGATAAAATCTTGTTTTTAGAAGCATATGCTAGTTCTACACCACTAGAATTGGTAGATTGTTATTTATCAGTTTTAAAATATCATAAAGTATTTGATAAAATAAAAGGATTATGGATAGGACATTATCATGGAGATACAGAAATTGTAAAATTTGAAGATGTTATTATGAATAATTTAAAAGATTACCATTTCCCAATATTAAAATGTGATGATTTTGGACACAATTGTGAAGATATAGTGATTCCAATTGGTGGAAAAATTAGATTAGATGCAACGAATTGTGAAGTAGAAATATTGGAAAAGATTGTGAATTAAGAAGAATAGGAAGATGATAGTCATGAATAAAAAGAATAAAATAGTTGTTTTAGTTGGTTCATTAAGGTTTTGGGATAAAATACAAGAAATGCATGAAAAATTAGAATTACAAGGATATGCAGTTATCGGAATAACACCACATGTGATGGGAAGAGATTATACAAAAGAAGAAGAGGATTTTTTAGATGAATTGCAGATGTCAAAAATAAAATTGGCTGATGCTATTTTTGTGGTGAATGTGAATCAATATATTGGATTTAGTACCAGTAGAGAAATTGAATTTGCAAAATCACTAAACAAAGAAATTATGTATTTAGAAGATCAATAAATATTAAGAAGTGCAATAAAGAATTTTTAGAATGAATAAAAAATATTATGTGTATGGAAGATTTTTGATAGCTAATTCAATGAATAAAAAGCCTGTAGAATTTGCAAAATATAAGAAAAAGTGGTTATGGCAAGAGCCATGCAGAAACCGTTATAAAAATTATCACTCAAGGAGGTATAAACTATGAAACGGTATGAAAAAATTGTGCTTGAGGCAGAAAAGGGGATAGCCATTGAGGTCTCAGAGGAAACAAGAGGAGAGTTAATTATCAGAGCTATTGTTTCAAATGATGTTTATTCGAAGCTTCCACCTGTATCGGCGGGGGAATATGCAGAAGTTTTATCTGTGTATACAGATAATGATGGAAACAAAGCTGTAGTCCCACAAGGTTGGACAGTGTCTGGAGTACCAAAGGAGAACATTATTTGGGGAAAAGATAAGGGACTAGTTATTTATTGTATTCCAGAGGAAAACGTAAGAGGTATTAACTGGCAAAATCCAGATGTGGTTGAAACTTTAATGAGAACATATGATCAATTTGTATGGACTCCAGTAGGATTATTGACAGCGAATGCTACGCTTGACGGAATTCACTTCAACAGAAAATTCGGTAGAATGAATTATCGGAATGAGGAGTTTTCAGAAAGTGAATATAATGAAACATTAGTTACCGAACTTTTTTACAGAAGGAAAGTGTCGATAAATATGGGGGATATTATAGTTCTCGCTATATTATTTCTAAAGACGAAGAGAATGGAAAACCAAGGTCTGTAAAAGGTGCAAAACCTTGGACAAATATCGATTTTCCAACTGCAAAAAAGGTTGCAAGTACTATGGTAGAAAGCGAAACAGTTGCACCTCATTTAATGTATGGAGCTGAATATGATACTCGGGAGAAATGGGCAATTGAGGCTGGTACAGTAACTATTGAAGAGATTGCAAAGGATTCATCAGAATTAGGAATCTACCATACTATGACGAAAGTTAGAACAGGAGAAGATGGATGTATAAATAACATCTATGGTTTTGCAGGTAATGTGAGTGAATGGACACAAGAAAAGTGGACTGGTGGTCTTATTCTTCGTGTTATCCGTGGTGGCAATTACGACGGTGAGGTTGACGATTATTATCCTGTCGACTATCGCATTTCCGCCTATCCTGTTGACAAATATAACTGGACTGGTTTTCGTGCCACGCTTTATATTGAGTAGCTACTTAACAATGTTAAAAGTGACTTGATTTGTTTCCAAGCACAGATAGAAAGAGAGAACTTTGAAATTTTAGAGTCTCTCTTTCTTTTTATTGTCTTAGACAACAAGATTTTGGACTACCAGACTGCAAGCTTTGATTGCTATGTCAGGTCAGATTCTTATTTCTGACAGGATAAGAGAAAAATGCAGACGAAAATATGAACAAATTTTCGCAAAAATATTGAAAAATTGTTAGAATTATGATATAAGTATTATATCAATTGAAACAAGAAAATATTATAAAAGTAATAACAAAATTAATATGAAATGGAGAATAAAAATGCAAAAAAATGAAAATAATATAATAATTTATCAAGATGAAGATGGTGTTACAAAAGTTTCAGTAAAATTTAGTGATGAAGATATATGGCTGACACAAAATCAAATTGCTGAAATATATAAAACGACCCAAGAAAATATTTCAATGCACATAAAAAATATTTATAAAGATGGAGAATTAGAAAATAATTCAACTAATAAGAAATTCTTATTAGTTCAAAACGAAGGAAATAGGAAGGTTAAAAGAAAAATAGACCATTATAATTTAGATATGATAATAGCATTAGGATATAGAGTACAATCACAAGTGGCAACAAGATTCCGTATATGGGCCACTCAAAGACTTCACGAATATATGCAAAAAGGATTCACAATGGACGATGAAAGATTAAAACAAGGTGGAAATAGATATTTTAGAGAATTATTACAAAGGATTAGAGATATTCGTTCATCTGAAAGAAATTTCTACCAACAAGTTACAGACATATATGCCACATCAATAGATTATGATCCACGTTCTGATTTAACCAAAAAATTTTTTGCGACAGTTCAAAACAAACTTCATTTTGCAGTTCATGAACATACTGCAGTGGAACTGATATATGAAAGAGTAGACAATGAGAAGCCATTTGTTGGAATGACCAATTTTAAAGGTGATTATATAACAATTGATGATGTAAAAATTGCTAAAAATTATCTTTCAGAAATTGAATTGCAAAGATTAAATTTATTAGTTTCACAATTCTTAGATTTTGCAGAACTTCAAGCATTAGAGCAAAGAGCAATGACAATGAATGATTGGATAAATGAATTAGATAATCAAATAATACAAAATAAAAGAAAACTTCTGGAAGGTAAAGGAAAGATATCTCGTCAAGAAGCAATGGAAAAGGCTGAAAAAGAATTTGAAATATATAGAGATAGAGAAATGAAACAATTAGAAAGTGACTTTGATAAAATGATGAAAATGTTAAAAGATAATAATAAAAAATAAACATTTTACTGATGTCGGGAAAATGTAAAAAAAACCACCTATGACACATTAATGCTTTCAGTAGTTTACTATTACTATACGAAAAGATTTGTGAACTGTCAAGAATTCAGCTTAACTGGATAGATAAACTAACCAGTTGGCAACAATTTGTAACCAACTGAAAAAAGTTCTAAAATTTCAATAAATAACTTGAAATTTTAGAACTTTTAACATATACACACACCTTTTATGTAAAGAAAACATAAAATATATCAAAAACATAAAAGGAGGAGAAAAAATGTCTAGCTACATAATACAAGGGGGAAATAAGCTAGAAGGAACAGTAAAAATATCTGGTTCTAAAAATTCAAGCTTACCGATTATAGCAGCAACCATATTAAATGGAGGAGAAACCACTTTATATAATGTACCCAATATTCATGATACACAAATGATGTTTGAAATCTTAAGACAAATAGGAGGGAAAGTTACCAAAAAGAAGAATAAAGTAATTATTAATACAAAAGACATCCATAAATATGAAATACCAGAAGAATTGATGAGACAAATGCGATCTTCTGTGATTTTTGCAGGAAGTCTATTAGGAAAATATAGGAAATGTACATTATCTTATCCAGGAGGATGTGATATTGGAACCAGACCAATTGATTTACATTTAAAAGCATTTGAAAAATTAGGAATAAATATTGACAAAAACTATGGAAAAATAGCATGTAGTTGTGATAAAATAAACGGGGAAAAAATTGATTTTGAATTTCCAAGTGTCGGGGCAACAGAAAATGCAATACTTGCAAGTTGTTTAGGAGAAGGAACAACTGTTATTACCAATGCTGCTAGAGAGCCAGAAATTATCGATTTACAAAACTTCTTAAATAAGATGGGCGCAAAAGTAAAAGGAGCAGGTTCCAACAAAATTGAAGTAACAGGTGTAAAAGATTTAAAAGATGTTAGTTATAACATTATGCCAGATAGAATTGAAACAGGTACATTTTTATGTATGGCAGCAATGACAAATGGAAATTTAATTTTAGAGAATATTAATAGTACACATATTGTGCCAATTGTTAATAAATTGGAAGAATGTGGTTGTAAATTTGATATTCAAGCAAATAAGTTAGAAATCAATGCACCAAAACGATTAAAGGCAACAGATATAAAAACTATGCCATATCCAGGATTCCCAACAGATATGCAATCTATATTTGCAACAGCATTAACAATTGCAAAAGGAACTTCAGTCATTGTAGAAAATATATTTGAAAATAGATATAAATATACACAAGAATTAGTTCGAATGGGAGCTAAGATTACAATAGAAGGAAGGACAGCTATTATAAAAGGTGTCAGAAGGTTATATAGTGCAAATGTAAAAGCTACAGATTTAAGAGGTGGAGCAGCTTTGGTTATGGCAGCATTATTCACAAAAGGAGAATCAAAAGTGGAAAATATCGAATATATTTTAAGAGGATATGACAATTTTGAAAATAAGATACAAAATATTCATGGAAATATCATAAGACATATAGATTACAATGTATAAAAGAGAAAAGGGCATGAAAAATCATTTGCCTTAAAAACAAATCATGCCCTAAATTTTCTGAGAACGAAAGAAGAACATATATAGAAAAAATCTATAAAAAATGTATATACAATTAAAATAAAAACGGATTTTTCTATGTAATTTAAGAAAAGGAGGTATCAAATTGTCAAAAAAACAAAAAATAGAAAAAGAACAAGAAGTAAATTTATATTATTTTGATAATGGACAAGAACAGGAAGAGACAATTGATGACATCATGAAAAGAAAAAAAGCAAAAGAAAGAGAAAAAAGAATAGAAGAAAGAAAAAAACAAGACTTTGATGATAAATTTGACTTTGATACAGAAACCGTTATTGGGATGACCAATAAGAATAAAATAAAACAAGAAGAACAAAAGAAAAAAGAATTTACCAAACAACAAAGAAAGAGAAATCGAGTCATAAAAAGAATAAAAAGAATTGTAAAATTTACTTTATTACTAGGGATTATTATAGGAGCAATTGTGTTTGCAACATGTTCACCAATTTTTAATATAACGGACATAGAAGTATTAAATAATAATAGAGTATCTAGTGATACGGTTATTAGTTTATCTGGAATCAATACAAATGAAAATATATTTCGATTTATCGCAACAAAAGTAAGTAATAATATTAAACAAAATGCATATATAGAAGAGGTAAAGATAAGAAGAGTATTACCAAATAAAGTACAAATTGAAGTAACAGAAAGGGAACCTAAATTTAGTATACCGGTACTTGGAGAATTTGCGTATATGAGTACACAAGGATATATATTAGAAATTACACAAAATGAATTAAATTTACCAATTATATATGGATTGCAAACAGCAGAAGAAAGTATCACAGTAGGAAATAGAATTTCAGAAGAGGATTTAGTATCATTAGAAATGATATTGCGAATTATGAATGCAATGGGCGATTCTGGTTTATCTGAGAAGGTTACAAGTATTGACATTAGTAATAAAAATGATTATAGTATATATATGCAAGAAGAGAGAAAAACCATCCATTTGGGAGATGGGTCAAATTTAAGTAATAAAATGTTATATGTTATGGCAATATTGGAAAAAGAGAAAGATGTACCAGGAGAGATTTTTGCTAACGGAGATTTAAATAGTGATTTTAGAGTATATTTTAGAGAAGAAGTATAAGATTGATGCATAGATAAGAGGTGAAAGTATGCCAAATAAAAAGCTAATTAGCATAATTTTAGGAGTCATGTGTTTTGCATTGACATTAGGAATTGTTGTACAAGTTAGAACAATTAGAAGTACAAATTCTACAATAAGTCAGAATCAAGAAGCAAATGAATTGAGGGATGAAATATTAAGATATAAAGAACGATACGATAATCGATTTGCACAATTAGAAAATGCAGAAAAAGAGCTAGAAAAAGAAAGAGAAGAAGCAACTAAGAATGATTCGGAATTAGAACAAGCACAGCAACAAATTACAAAAGGAAATAAATTAACGGGAATGACAGAGGTAACAGGACCTGGTGTTACTATCACATTAACAGATGGTACAGGAATTGCAACTTCTACATTAAATCCAAGCCAATTGATTGTACATGATTTAGATGTTCTAAGTGTTGTAAATGAATTGATTAATGCAGGAGCAGAAGCGATATCTATAAATGATCAGAGATGGGTATTGACAACAGCAATTTCTTGTAGAGGAAATACGATTGACATTAATGGAGAACGAATAGGTGCACCATTTGTTATAAAAGCAATTGGACTTCCTGAATATTTAGCAGGACTAGAAAGAGTAGGCGGATATTTAGAATATATGAAACGAGATGGCGTAGGTGTTAGCTTAGAAAGATCAAATAGTATTACAATACCAAAATATTCAGGAGTAATCAATTTTGAATATTTGCAAAACGTAGAACGTTAGGGACGTGCCAAATCGTTCCAAAACGGAACAAAAGGGACAGACGTATAAAAAAATATGTAGAATGTCCAAACAGAAACGTCCCCAATTGTCCAATTTGTCTAAAAACGGACTAGAAAGGAATGATAATATAGATGAAAAAAGGTAAAATTGCTATGACAATTACTATTGGAATTGCTTGTTTTGCGTTAGTAACGGTTATGATGATGCAGTTTAAAGTGGTAAATGAAACAGATATTACAGCCATTGAAGAAATGCAAGAGTCAGAATTAAAAACAGAATTAGCAAATTGGAAAACAAGATATGAAGAAATTGATGGACAATATCAAGAAGTAACCCAAAGAATTGAAGAATATAAAAATGATGAAGAATCAAATAATGAAGCAAGTCAATTGGTACAAGAAGAATTGGAACAAACCAATACTTTATTAGGATTAACAGATGTACATGGAGAAGGAATTGTTATAACCTTAAAAAGTGGTGAAAATATTACACCAATTACAGCTGATGATTTATTGATTATGGTAAATGCTTTAAAATTTGCAGGAGCAGAAGCAATATCTATTAATGATCAGAGAATCGTGAATACAACAGATATTGTATATATAACATCAGGATCTTTTATAAAAGTTAATGGGCAAAGAATATTAGAACCTTATGTTATAAAAGTCATAGGAAATCAATCTCATATGGAAAGTGCAGTAACAGGAACTGGTGGAAAGGTAGATGAATTACAAACATTAGGACATACAGTAACAATTGAAAAAGATGATGATATAGAAATTGATAAATATAATGGAGAAATTGAAACCAGATATATAGAGTAAGGAGGAAATAGAATGATATTTATTGCCATATTAATAGGATGTATTTTAGGGGCAATTTTAGGATTAAATGCGCCAATGATTTCTTATACATATTCAAGTTATTTAGCAATTGCAATTATTGCAGCATTAGATTCTGTATTTGGAGGAATTGCATCTGTTATCAAAAAGAACTTTGATTTAAAAATTTTTATATCAGGATTTTTTGGAAATGCAATTTTAGCTATATTATTGACTATTTTAGGTCAAAAACTAAATGTAGATATTTATTTAGCTGCTATAGTGGTTTTTGTTTGGAGAATGTTTATGAACTTAGGAACCATTAGGAGATATTATGTAGAAAAATGGTCAGATATGATAAAAGAAAAAACATCTAAAAAAGATAAAGATAAAAAACAAGAAAAGCAAGAGGAAAAGACAGAAGAAAAGTAGAAACATAATATAGCATGGATAATAAAAATAAATAAGAGTTATCTTAAAATCAAGAAGAAAGATCATTAAAAAGGTGCTTTAAGATTAACTCTTATTTAAATGAAAAGATATAACAAAAAATGGCATAAAAAACGAAAAAATTGAAGAAAAATAACTTTTTTAAGTGTTACAGCATTATTGCAAAAATGTTACAAAAATATTACAATTACTATTGACATTTTTTTTAAAATGTAATATATATACACTTAGAAAAAATATACTAATAAATGGAGGAATTAACTTGGCGATAGGTGATATCATAGTAGGTATTGACATAGGCACAAGTAAGGTTTGCACCGTTGTAGGGGAAGTTAACAATTTTGGTCAAATTGAAATTATAAGCAATACCTCATATAAATGTAGTGGACTAAAAAAATGTAAAATCATTAATGAAGACGAAATAAGCTTAAGTATAGCCAAAACAATAAAAGATGCTGAAGAAGAAACAAATTTGAAAATTAATTCAGCATATGTAACGATTCCAGGAAAATATGTAACAATTGTCCAAAATTCCATAACAAAAGAAGCAAAGGACAAATATTCTGGAATATCTGTTAGAGATGTACAAAACGCCATTATGCAAGTAAAAGATATTGAAATACCTGATGGCAAAACATTAATTGACATTGTTCCAGATAAGATTACATTAGATAATGGAACCGTTGTAGCAGATCCAGTAGGAAACTTAAGTTCAAGTTTTACAATTAGTGCGCAAATTATATTAGCAGAAAAAGATTATGTAAGACAATTGCATAATATATTTAAAAAAGCAAATTTGGAAATAGATGGAATTGTACCAACAACATTGGCAGAAAGAAACTTAATATTAGATAGTAATGAATTACATGATAATATTATGTTATTGGATATTGGTGCAGGAAATATAGACATTGGTGTTTTTGAAGGCAGTAGTTTTATTTATACCAATTCTATTCCATTAGGTGGAGACAATATCACAAATGATATTGCAGTTGTATTAAATATTTCGGAGGAAGAAGCAGATAAGTTAAAAAGACAATATGGATTAGCCTTAAAATCTTTTATTGATAATGATAATGATATTATATTAAATACATCAAAAGATGAAAATAAAAATAGAATTATAAAAAGTTCTGAATTAATAGAAATTATTGAAGCAAGAATAGAAGAAATGTTTTCAATTATCAATAAAGACATAACCAATAATGGATTAAAACATAAAATTAATAATGTTGTTTTAACAGGACAAGGTATTGTCAATATCAATAAAAGTGATGTGGCAGGAAAGATAAATTTAAATATTCCAGTAAAAATTTCAACTGGAAGAGCAATTAGTACTGTAAAACCAACATATAGAACAAGCTATGCATTAGTTAGATATATAGCAGCAAGACCATTTGCAAAAACTGTTTCAAGCAGTATAGATACACAAAATAATGAAAATGTATTTAAAACAATCTTAGAAAAAATAAAAGAGTTTTTTTATACATAAGATATTAATTTTAAAATATATAAAAGATAAGGGAGGAAAAACTAAATGATGGATTACAATGATGATAATAATATTACAATGATGGATGGAACAGCAACAATAAAGGTTATAGGTGTTGGAGGAGCAGGAAACAATGCTGTTAATAGAATGATTGACGCAGGAATTAAAGGTGTAGACTTTATTGCTGTTAATACAGATAGACAAGCTCTTCAAACTTCAAAAGCAAATACAAAAATTCAAATAGGAGAAAAAATCACAAGAGGTTTAGGTGCAGGAGCAAACCCAGATATCGGAGCACAATCAGCAGAAGAAAGCAAAGGAGAATTAGCAGAAGTCTTAAGAGGAGCAGATATGGTATTTGTTACAGCCGGAATGGGTGGTGGAACAGGTACAGGAGCTGCGCCGGTTGTTGCACAAGCTGCAAAAGAAATGGGAATCTTAACAATAGGAGTTGTTACAAAACCATTTACGTTTGAAGGAAAGAAAAGACTTTCACAAGCAGAAAGAGGAATTGAAAGTTTAAAAGGAAAAGTAGATACATTAGTAGTTATACCAAATGATAAATTATTACAAATCATTGATAGAAAAACATCAATTATAGAAGCTTTCAAAATGGCAGATGATGTATTAAGACAAGGTGTACAAGGTATATCAGACTTAATTGCTATTCCAGGACTTGTTAACTTAGACTTTGCTGATGTAAAAACAATCATGTTAAATCAAGGTATGGCACATATGGGTGTTGGTAGAGCATCAGGAGAAAATAGAGCAGAAGATGCTGCAAAAGAAGCTATTCAAAGTCCATTACTAGAAACATCAATAGAAGGTGCAAAAGGTGTTATCATCAACATTACTGGAGGAGAAGATTTAGGATTACATGAAGTAAATACAGCAGCAGAATTAGTTCAACGCAGTGTTGATCCTGAAGCAAACATTATCTTTGGTACAGTAACAGATCCTTCAATGGAAGATGAAATCCAAATCACAGTTATTGCAACAGGATTTGAAAAAAACGAACCAATATCAAGTATAGGAGTAGACAATTTAGTATCAAAAACTTGGGAAAAGAAAATTAATTCTATTCCAGCAAGTTCAGAGGTAAATAATTCACAAAATGATTTAGACATACCATCTTTCTTAAGAAAGAATAAAAATAAAAATATGTAAGGAAAACATCAAATCATACAGAAAAACTCTATAAATTAAAAGAAGTAATCGAAATTTATCGATTATTTCTTTTTTTTTACAATAAGAAAGGACAGTTTTTTTAAAAGATAGGTAGTAGAATAGATAAGCAGGTGTAAAGAATAAAATATTTAATAAAAAAAGATAACGACCAATTAGGAGATGTGAAAATGACAATTTATGTAGATGTAGTGCTAATAGAAAATGTATTAATGAATTATATTATACTATATGCTACAGGTGTTATCTTAAAAGTTAAAATAAAATATATCCGAATACTAGTGGCGAGTTCAGTAGGAGCAATATATACGATTATTGCTTATGTTTCAGCTTTAAAAATATATTCGAATATATTTCTAAAATGTATACTTTCTTTAATAATTATTTACATAGCATTTAACCCCAAAAATATTAAAAAATTATTCAAATGCACATTAATTTTTTATTTAACCTCTTTTGTTTTTGGGGGAGCAGCTTTTGCATTAATCTATATTGTAAAGCCACAAGAAATATTGAAAAATAATGGACTAGTATTAAATTCTAATTCGTTAAGGGTTATTTTTATATCAGCAATAATAGCATTTGTCATTATAATCATTGGATTTAAAGTAGTAAAAAATAAAATATCAGCCAAAGACATGTATTGTCATATAATAATAAAACTAAACCAAAAAGAAATAGAAACAAAAGCAATGATCGATACAGGAAACTTTTTAAAAGAACCAATTACCAATACACCTGTCATTGTTGTAGAACATACACTGCTATATGAATGTATACCAAAAGAAATATTAAATCATCTAGAAAACATTTTAGGAGGTGATTTTAGTGAGATACCTGAAAATATTAAGGAAGAATATATGCCCAAATTAAAAGTAATTCCATTTTCATCACTAGGAAAACAAAATGGAATGTTACTAGGAATCAAAGCAGAAGAAATTGTAATAGAAAATGAAGAAGAAAGCCAAATAAAACAAAATGTCATCATTGGAATTTATAATAAGTCATTAACAAAAAGGGGAGAATATAGGGCTTTGTTAGGAATAGAATTGATGGGGACAATTGGGGACGTTTCTTTTTGGACATTTTGAAAAGGAGTTGATAGAAATGAAAATAATGGATTTTGTAAAAAATAGTATTCATACCATATGTGCAAAATATTTGAATGACAATGACGAAATAGAATATTTGCCGATATTTTACATAGCAGGTAGCCAAACACTCCCACCACCATTACCACCGGAAGAAGAGGAATTTTATATAAAAAAATTATCAGAAGAAAATAATTTAGAAGCAAGACAGATATTAGTGGAAAGAAATTTGAGATTGGTTGTATATATTGCCAAAAAATTTGAAAATACAGGAATTGGTATTGAAGACTTAATATCGATAGGAACGATTGGACTGATGAAAGGTGTCAATACATTTAATAATGAAAAGAAAATAAAATTGGCAACATATGCTTCTAGATGTATAGAAAATGAAATTTTAATGCATTTAAGGAAAAGTAATAAAATAAAAGGAGAAATCTCTATTGATGAACCATTAAACAAAGATGGAGATGGAAATGAGTTATTACTTTCTGATATTTTAGGAACAGAGCCAGATGTCACATCTAGAAATTTAGAAGATGAAGTAGATAAGACATTACTTCGAGCAGCTGTCTTAAAATTAAATGATAGAGAAAAAAATATCATGGAAATGCGATTTGGATTTAAAACTGGAAAAGAGAAAACACAAAAAGAAGTCGCAGATGAACTTGGCATTTCACAAAGTTATATATCAAGATTAGAAAAGAAAATTATCAATAAAATGAAAAAAGATATTGTGAGTAAAATTGGATAAACGAATAGAAATCTCTTTTTAGGAAATACTAAGAATAAGTATTTCTTAAAAGGAGGTTTTCTTTTTGCTAAATAAAGTTGAAATCTGTGGAGTGAATACATCAAATTTACCATTATTAAGTAAAGAAGAAAAAGAAGCACTTTTTATAAAAATAAAAGCAGGAGATGAAGAAGCAAGAAATACATTTATCAATGGAAATTTAAGACTAGTACTAAGCGTCATACAAAGATTTTACGGAAGAGGAGAAAATGCAGACGACCTATTTCAAGTAGGATGTGTCGGATTAATCAAAGCAATAGATAATTTTGATTTAAGTCAAAATGTACAATTCAGTACCTATGCAGTTCCTATGATTATTGGAGAAGTAAAACGATATTTACGTGATAATAATAGTATAAGAGTTAGTAGGTCAGTAAGAGATTTAGCATATAAAGTGATACAATTTAAAGAACGATATACAAAGGAACACGGAAAAGAGCCAAGTGTAGAAGAAATTGCTAAAGAATTAGAAGTGACGAAAGAAGACATAGCTTTTAGTTTAGATGCGATACAAGATCCAGTATCGTTACAAGAGCCAGTATATAATGATGGATCAGAAAGTATCTATATCATGGATCAAGTAAAAGACAGTAAAAATACAGATGAGTTATGGGCGGAAAAGATTACCATAAAAGGAGCAATGGAAAAATTAAATGAGAAAGAGAGAATGATAATTAATAAACGATTTTTTGATGGCAGAACCCAAATGGAAGTAGCAGAAGAAATTGGTATATCACAAGCACAAGTATCAAGACTAGAAAAAACAGCTATACAACATATAAAAAGATTATATAAGTGAACGATAGGGACGTGAACGATAGGGACGTGCCAAATCGTTCCAAAATGAAACGAAAGGGACAGACCTAAATAAATGGTTTGTTTCTTTTTGTTTTTCTAAGAGTGAACTTTAGAATTAATATTTAAAGAGCTTCTATGCAAAAAGATAAAATAAGAAAATAAATACATTGTCAATTTTTATAAATTTGTGAATATACTATAAATAATGAATTTTTGACTAATAAGAGGAGGTACATAATGCAAGAAAAAGGATTAGATTTTAAACATAAAGAAGTGATTAACATTAATGATGGGAGAAGATTAGGGTATGTGCAAGATGTATGTGCTGATTTAGAGACAGGAAATATTACCCATATTATTGTTCCAGGTTCAGGAAATAAATTGATGAATATATTTAAAACTAACAATGAAATTTCGATTCCTTGGAAAAATGTAAAATGTATTGGAGAAGATTTGATTTTAGTAGATATATAAAGGAATTCTATGGCTACTATTGATTTTTTAGACTTTTTAAAGTATAATGGAATAACGAAAAGAAGAGAAAAAGAAGGGAAGAAATTTAAATGAAAGCAATTGAGATTAGAAATAAATATTTAGAATTTTTCAAAAAACATGGACATGCTGTAATACCATCAGCTTCATTAATTCCAGAAAATGATCCATCTGTATTATTCACAACTGCTGGTATGCAACCATTGGTGCCATATTTATTAGGAGAAAAACATCCAGAGGGAACAAGATTAACAGATTATCAAAAATGTGTCAGAACCAATGATATTGATGAAGTAGGGGATAATAGACATTTAACTTATTTTGAAATGCTTGGAAATTGGTCTTTGGGAGATTATTTCAAAGAAGAATCTATCAAAATGAGTTTTGAATTTTTAACAAAAGAACTACAAATACCAGTAGAAAAATTATCAGTAACTTGTTTTGCAGGAGATGAAGATTGTCCAAGAGATGAAGTTTCAGCTAAAGTATGGAAAGATGCTGGAATATTAGATGGTCATATTTATTTTTACGGAAAAGATGATAACTGGTGGATAGCAGGAGAGGAAGGACCATGTGGACCAGATACAGAGATGTTCTATGACACAGGAAAACCGGCATGTGGACCAGATTGTCAACCTTCTTGTGATTGTGGTAAATATGTTGAAATTTGGAATAATGTGTTTATGGAATATTATAAAGATAAAAATGGATATTCTAAATTAAAACAAAGAAATGTAGATACTGGTTTAGGATTAGAAAGAATGACAATGTTATTACAAGGAAAAGAAACACCATTTGATACAGAATTATTCTTACCAGTTATGGAAAAAATACAAGAACTACAAAAAGTAGATAGTATTGAAAGTAGAAGAATTATTGCAGAACATTTACGTTCTAGTATGATGATTATTGCAGACGGTGGAAGACCAAGTAATATTGATAGAGGATATGTACTAAGAAGATTAATTCGTAGAATGATAAGACATATGAACAAATTACAAATTGATTTATCAGAATTATCAAATTTAATAGATATCAATGTAGATAATCTTAAAGAAATGTATCCAGAATTAGAACAAAATAGAGAAACCATCAAAAATGTAATTAATGAAGAAAAAGATAAATTTGTAAAAACATTAACACATGGAGAAAGAGAATTCCAAAAAGAAATGCAAAAAGCAAAAGAAAACGGAAAAACAGAAATTGATGCAAAAGTTGTATTTAGATTATATGACACCTATGGATTCCCACCAGAGGTAACAAAGGAATTAGCAGATGAAAATGGTATGACAGGGGATTTAAAAGGATTTGAAAAATTATTTAAGGAACATCAAGAAAAATCAAGACAAGGAAGTACACAAAAATTTAAAGGTGGACTAGCAGACCAAAATGAAAAAACAATTGCATATCATACAGCAACTCATTTATTGCATCAAGCTTTAAGAACAGTTTTAGGAGAACATGTAAAACAAAGTGGTTCTAATATCACAGAAGAAAGACTACGTTTTGACTTTACACATCCACAAAAAATGACAAAAGAAGAAATTCAAAAAGTAGAAGATTTAGTAAATGAGCAAATAAAAAGAGACTTACCAGTTACTTGTGAAGAAATGAGTTATGAAGATGCTAAAAAATCAGGAGCTATTGGCTTATTTACAGATAAATATGGAGACAAAGTAAAAGTATATACTATTGGTGATTTTAGTAAAGAGATTTGTGGAGGACCTCATGTAACACATACAGGAGATATGGGAAGATTTAAAATCAAAAAAGAGGAATCAAGTTCCTCAGGAATTAGAAGAATTAAAGCTGTTTTAATAAAAGAATAAGCCTAAATGGTTTGTGTGTTTATAACAGAGAAAAAAGCAAAAATCCAGGAATTGTAAAACAACATAAAAAAGCCTTGATTAACAAGGCTTTTTATGTTATAATATTAAGTGTAAGGTTATTTTTAATAAAAGAGGTGAAATCTTAGAAAGGATTCTAAGTTGAAATATGGGAAATAATTTAGGAACACAACCAGTAAATAATAGTGAAAAAGTTAGAATGGGTCTTGTAATAGCTACCTTATTAGATATGATAGGTGGTTCTTCTTATAATGCCGAAAATGATGAGGTAACGCAACAGGTTGAAGAAATTCAAAAAAGTGAAACAAAAGATTATATAAAAAATTTGGAAAAAAGAATGTTACAATCATATAAAGAAGGTAAAGTTAAAGCACAAAAAGGACCTAAAATCAAGAAAGCAGAGATTAAAAAGCAGGATTTAGCTAAAATAAAAGAAATGCAAACAAGTAAGAGGGAAGCTAGAGAAAGTGATAGAGAAAGAGAAGAAAGATAACACATAAATAATAAAAATACAAGAATTTCAAATTTCTTGTATTTTTTACTTGACAAAAGGAAAAACTACCAGTATAATATTACTTGCTAGCAAAAAAATAAAGAAATATGGCGAAGTAGCTCAGTTGGCTAGAGCATTCGGTTCATACCCGAAGGGTCATGTGTTCGAATCACATCTTCGCTACCAAAAAACTCGTAAATGCATCATAAACATTTGCGAGTTTTATTTTTATTTTCCTTCAAATAAAATATTTAAAATATTAGGATAAATCGTATTAGCATGTCCTTTCCAATTTTCTACAATTTTTTTAGCTCTTTCTCTTGAACCAGCATATGTTTTAACTTCAAAAATCGTTTCATTATTTTCTACAATTTTTAAGGTTACAGTATAATTGTTTTCATCTTTTGGAGTGAATTCAGCAATAACGGAAGAAGCTTCCTCAATATTAGAAAACTCTTTTTTGAAAACGCTATCTGCTTTTAATTTTAATATTCCAGGCATAACATCCTTGGTTAAAATGTATGCATTTTTACCTTCACTAGTGATTCTTAATACTTGTTCATTATCTTTTGTATAAACACCTACTAGCTTTGAATCCATTAAATCTGTCAAGATTTGTTTAAAATAAAAATAATTTAAATTATTAATAGAAGAGATAATTTTAAACAATCCATCTTGTACAATATCTCCATCAATTAGATTTAAAATATATAGGATTAATACCTTATTTTCAGCCAAAGTAGTAGTATTATTATTTGAATTTGAACTCATAAATAGCACTCCTTACTTTGATTATTTGCTAAATTATATCATAAGTATATAAAAAAGTAAAATAAATTATGTAAAAAATCTTTAATTTTCAAGAAAAAAGTAGTATACTATTATAGGAAAATTAGTGAAGAGGGTAGTGTAAAATAAAATATGAAAAAATGGTAGACATAAGTTGATTAAGATTTATCCTCTAACTCGATTATAATATGCTTTATAAAATTTTATAAAGGCTGAAATGAATAGCTTTTACCTAGCCTTTACAAAATTTTAAAAGCATATAGATTTTAGTTAAGAGGAGACATAATTAATTTAGTCTAAGGGGGAAAAAGGTTATTTCGTTAGAAATGCTTTAATATCAACACTTTAAGCCATTTTTGGCATATAAACTTTACACAACCGTGAAGAGAAAGGAATGGATTGTATGAAAAAAGGAAAAGTTGTTTTAGTAGGTACAGGATTTGTAGGAATGAGTATGGCATACTCAATGTTAAACAGAGGAGGAATACAAGAACTTATCTTAATCGATATTAATAAAGATAAAACAATTGGTGAAGAGATGGATTTAGCACATGGATTACCATATGCACCACAAAAAATGATTATTAGAGCAGGAGACTATGATGAATGTAAAGATGCACAAGTTGTAGTTATTACTGCAGGAATTGCACAAAAACCAGGACAAACAAGATTAGAATTAGCAGAAGTAAATGCCAAAATCATGAAAGATATTACAAAAAGCATTATGGCAAGTGGATTTAATGGAATTATTGTTGTGGCAAGTAATCCAGTAGATTTAATGACATATGTTGTAGCAAAAGTATCTGGTTTACCAAAAAATCAAGTTATTGGTTCAGGAACTGTCTTAGATACAGCAAGATTAAGATATATTGTAGGACAATATTTAAAAGTATCTAGTAAAAATGTACATGCTTACATCATGGGAGAACATGGAGATTCTTCATTTGTACCATGGGAACATTGCTATGTAGGATGTAAAAGAATAACAGATGTTATGAAAGATAATCATCATCCAATGGAAAGATTAAATAAAATGCATGAAGATGTTGTTAATGCAGCTTATGAAATTATTGAAAAGAAAAAAGCAACTTATTACGGAATTGGTATGGCATTAAACAGATTAGTAAGAGCTATTTTAGATGATGAAAATTCTATTTTAACGGTTTCTACTTATCTAGATAGTGCATATGGACAAGAAGATATCTATATTGGAATACCAGCGATTATTAACAAAAATGGTGTAAGAGAATTGGTAAATCTAGAATTAAATGAAAAAGACCAAGAAAAATTAAATCATAGTTGTCAAGTGATAAAAGAGATGAGAGAACAATCAATTGACAAGATTATCAATGAAAAATAAGAATTTTGCTATTTATATGAAAAATATTTGCATTTTAGAAAAATATATGTTAAAATAGCAAAGTATAATTAGAGAGTCAAAAACCGTTAGGAGGAATCAATACATGGAAATAGCAAAATGGATATTGGTTGTTATATATTTTATAGTAGCATTAGCATTAATCATATTAACATTAATACAATCAAAAGAAGATTCAGGATTATCTTCAACAATTACAGGTTCATCAACCAATAACTTCTTTGAAAAAAATAAAAGCAGAACAAAAGAAGGAAAACAAAAAAGATGGACAGTTATATTATCAATCGTATTTGTAATATTGACAATTGTATTAGGAATTGTATATATGGCATAAAACAAAGAAAAGGGATTTTGAGGACAGACTCATTTGTCCCTTTTTTTGAATTTTATACATTTGGGACATTTAGGGACGTTTCCGTTTGGACATTTTTATTTGAATTTGTATGTCTTATTTTTGAGAGATAAAAAAATATATATGTGTGTCCGAACGAAAACATAACCAAATGTCTAAAAAGGAAAGGAATGTTAATGGAAGAACAGGAACTGAAAGTTTTAAATTTAATAAAAGATAGAGATTATGCACCAATGAAGGCAAAAGAAATTGCCATGATAATGCATGTACCAAAAAATGAATATAATGCGCTTTTAAGAATATTAGGAAAGCTAGAAATGGAAATGAAAATCCAAAAAAACAGAAAAAATCAATACAGACCAGTAGATACAGTCTACTATGATGGCATTTATAGAAAAAATCAAAAAGGATTTGGGTTTGTCAAAATAGAAGATCAAGAGGATGAAATCTATATTGCAAAAGAAAATTCTAAAAATGCATTAAATGGAGATAGAGTTTTAATTGAAATTATCGAAGAAAAGAACAAAGTAAAAAAAGCAGAAGGAAAAGTTGTAAAAATATTAAAACATGAGAAAGATACCATTGTAGGAAGATTTGAAAATAATAAAAATTTTGGATTTGTAGTACCAGATGATAAAAATTTTGGAACAGATATTTTTATATCAAAAAAGAATTTTGGAAAAGCGAGAAATAATCATAAAGTATTGGTAAAAATTATAAAATATCCTGAAAAAGGGAAAAAAGCAGAAGGAAAAATTATAGAGGTATTGGGAAATGTGAATGAAGCAGGTGTAGATATGTTGTCTTTAATAAAAGAACATAAATTGCCATCAACATTTCCAGAACCAGTTGTAGAAGAAGCTAAAAAATGTGGTAATCAAATTGATGAAAATGATATTGCAAGAAGAAGAGATTTAAGACAAGATATGATTTTTACCATTGATGGAGAAGATGCGAAAGACTTAGATGATGCAGTAAAAGTATCAAAATTAGAAAATGGAAATTATAAACTAGATGTACATATTGCAGATGTCAGCTACTATGTAAGACCTAATAACTTATTAGACCAAGAGGCATTACTTAGAGGAACCAGTATTTATATGCTAGGAAGAGTGATTCCAATGCTTCCAAGAGAATTATCAAATGGAATTTGTAGTTTAAATGCAGGAGAAGATAGATTTACACTATCTTGCAGTATGGAAATCAACCAAAAGGGAGAAGTCATTTCTTCTGATGTTTATAAAGCAGTAATTAATGTAACAGAAAGAATGACATATACCAATGTACAAAAAATATTAGATTATTCAGATGAAGAAATTGTCAATCGATATAAACCATATATTTCTGAATTTAAATTAATGGAAGAATTAGCTATCATATTAAAAAATAAACGACTAGAACAAGGGTATTTAAATTTAGATATTCCAGAAAGTAAAATTGAATTAGATATGGATGGAAGAGTTACCAATATCAAAAAATATGAAACAACTTTTGCAAATGAAATAATAGAACAATTTATGCTAACAGCCAATGAAACCATTGCGGAAAAATTCTTTTGGTTAGATGCACCATTTATATATCGAGTGCATGAAAAACCAGATTATGAAAAAGTACAAGAATTAAACAAATTTCTATTTAATTTTGGATTAAGGATAAAAGCAAATAAAGACAATATATATCCAAAAGAATTTGCAAAAATTTTGGAGGAAGTAAAAGGAAAAGAAGAAGAAAAAGTGGTTTCAAATTTAGTCCTAAGAACATTAAAAGTAGCAAGATATGAAGCGACTAATGAAGGTCATTTTGGAATTGCTAGCAAATATTATTGCCATTTTACATCACCAATTAGAAGATATCCAGATTTATTTATCCATAGAATCATATCAAAATATTTAGAAAATAATTATGATGTAGAAGAGTCTTTTGTGGAAGAATATAAAAAACAAGCAGAGGAAAGAGCAAAACAATCTTCTGAAAGAGAAAATATTGCTACAAAAGTAGAAAGAGAAAGTGAAGATATCAAAAAAGCAGAATATATGGAAGGTAGAATTGGAGAAGAATATGAAGGAATCATTTCTTCTGTAACGTCTTTTGGTATTTTTGTAGAGTTGGAAAACACAGTAGAAGGATTAATCCGATTTGATGATTTAGGTGATGAATATTTTATTTATGATGAAGAAAGAAAAATGCTAATTGGTGAACAAACGAGAACAACCTATAAAATAGGAGATAAAATCAATATAAGAGTAAAAGATGCTAGTAAATTAATGAGAACAGTTGATTTTGAGAAAATATAAGATTTAGGGCAATTGCCCTAATTTATCCCAATGAGTATTAAGAAATACATAAAGCCACAATACTTAGTATAATAGAAAATAGTGAAAACACAATGACAAACACACCACCAAATTTGTTTTCATTTTTAAATTCATAAATTCCATAACTAAAAGCTTCTTTAAAAGCATATAGACAAAATAAAATAAAAACAATAAATTCTAAAAAACTAATCATGTTTATTGATACCTCCACATATATTAAGGACAGTCTTGAAAGTTTAAATTAAGTGAACTTCAAGAACTGTCTTTAAAATTTATTAAAAAGCGTTTAGCTTTCTGTTAATAAGGAAGAAGAGCGAATCGAAGAATCAACAGTTACTGCAAAAAAGCTATCCTTATATTTTTCACTCCAATTGTAATCATAAAATTCACTAAGTGTTAAAAAATTATTTCTAGCAGTTTTGCCAAAACCATTAATATCAGAATTTAGTGCCTTAGATGTTTTATATAAATATTCTGTCAAGATAGATTCTAAATAACTATTACAAGAATTTGAAATCTGATTTAACATGTCATTGTCTAAATAATCAGCCCCGTCTTCCATAGAATAAATTCTTCCCGTAAAACGACAATCTACAGTAATATATGGTGTTCCATTCAAGATATCGACCTGTATTTTTGGAGTGACTAATGGAGTAACATGTAAGTCAATATAAGAATTTGCTTTATTGGGATTGGGAACAGATATTAAAAATCCATCTACTTGGTTTCGAAGAATCGAAAAGCATAAGGTTTCTATAGAATTTAATTCACCAACTAACACATCATCTTTAAAAACAGCAAGACCAGTATTTTCAGCAGTAGATTGACCAGATAAAGAAGAAGCATTTGATTTTGTGGTAGAATCATTTTCTGCATTAGTACTACCGGTATATTCTGTTGAGTTATTTGTAACACCACCTAATATGCCATATGGTTCACAAGAATGACATATTAAACTATCAAAAAAGTCGCCAATGGTAGCATTTGCTGTAAATCCGGTATAACTACCTGAAGCAGAGAAAACTTCATAATATTTTGTAATCAAATTTTCAAATAAAGGTTTTGAATGTTCTAAGTAATATCTAGCAGAAGTTTTAGAAATGACAATATTGGTAGAAGGCCTGATTTGTGTGTCATTAATTAATGTATAGATTTCATCAGAGATACCTCGACTTGCTACTTCTTCTGAAAATGTAATGACCTTACAATGAGAAAGATTAACAGATTTACCGATATAGGTATTAATCAAATTAATACCCGAACTAATAGAAGAGGCATCTACAGAGTAAATAATAGAAGGTGCTTGCTCAGAGGTTCCGGATTCAGAAACAGAAGAAGGGTTAGTAAATTGAAAACTAATCTGCAAATGATTTTTATCTGAAACATCAATTCCCATAGCTACAACGACACTCAAGTTATCTATATTTAAAGTAGAATACGACTTGGAAAAGGCTAGAAGAAGCATGATAATTAAAATGGCAATAAAAATTTTTTTAAATAGTTTTTTCGGCATCTGATTTTAACTCCTTTTTCTTTCTTTTTTTGAAATATGCGAGGATTAGAAGAGAAATTCCTAAAAATATAGAAACAATGATGACCATATAATGATAAATATAATCCTCAATAAATTTTGAAACTGCATAATTTTGAGGTAGTAAACTAATAGCAAAAATCAATAATCCAAATACTAAAATCAGAGGTTTTTCATCACGAATATTGGTGATTTTTTTAAATATAGAAAGAGATATTTTGACAACAATCGTTATATAACAAACCATCTGTAAAATCCATATCAAAAGGAAGATGGATTCTAGTCTTTGAAAAAAGTTTCCAAATTCAATATATCTCGCAGCAGAGTATAAAGGCATAATTTGATTGGTATACATTAAAGAGATGAACATGAATAGGATAATCGAAACACATAATAAGAAATAGACAATCCCTAGAAGAATAGAAGTTATATAAATTTTCTTCATTTTTTGAGGTTCTTTTAAATAAGGAGGAAGAAAATATAATAAAGTAATACCACCAAAAGCACCTAAATTGCCTAATCCAGTAACAAAAGTGTTAAATAATCCATCTCCAAAAATAGGAAAGATATTATCCAAGGAAAAGTTTCTCATGTTTGCAATAAATAAGAAAATAATACTAATAATCACTAAAGGAATAATCAATAAATTTACTTTAGCAATAGATGAAAATCGATGATGTAATGTAATACAAATTACAATAATAAAAGTTAATATAATAAAGATGAGACTTGTCATTGGGTAATATACAATTTTTAAACATTCACAAAAATTTCGAAGAAGAATACTACCACTAAATAAAAAGTAAAAGATAAAAACGATACCAATAAAAGTTTTTAGGGTTTTTCCTCCTAAATATTCGGCAATATCAACAATATCACTTCCAGGAAATTTAATCAGTAATTTATAAATTAAAAACGTTATCAGTAATGCAATCATGCCGACATAGATAAGATTAATTAAAGTGGCTGTTTTTGTTGTTTCAAGCATACTTCTTGGAAGAGCAACTAACGTATAAGCAACAAAAATTCCCAGTACAATGCTGATTGCTTCAGCAGCAGTTATTTTAGAGGTTTCCATATAAACTCCTTTCAAAAAAGGTTGCCAAATGTGCCAAAGGGGACGTGCCATTTTGGCAACTTTTTTGCATATTTTAAAATTTTTATACGATTTTGTAAAATGTTGCCAAAATGGCACGTCCCCTTTGGCACATTTTATTTCCATTTCATAGAAATAGGACCTTGTTTTGTTTCTTTTTTAGAATTTAAAAACCCAGAACGATATTCTCTTTTTTCAATAGGAGGCAAGAAGTAAGAACTACCTTTTACTTTTTCAAGAGGAGAAATACCTACTGTAAAGGGAACACCAAAAGATTTTGAGTCACACATAGCAATCATATATACAAAAAAGCCAAGTGCAATTCCTAAGAATCCGCAGAGATATCCTAAAAAAATAAAAACAAATCGATAAACTCTTAAGTGAAATCCGAAAGCGTAATCTGGAATGGCAAAAGAGGCAGTTCCTGTAATGGCAACCACAATAATTAAAATAGGACTCACAATTCCTGCACTAACAGCTGCTTGCCCCATTACTAAAGCACCTACGATTCCTATTGTAGGTCCGATAGGGGATGGAACTCTTAAGCCAGCTTCACGGATTAATTCAAAAGATAATTCTAATACCAATAATTCAAAAATAATAGGAAAAGGAACATTGGCACGAGAAGCTAAAATAGAGAATAATAATTCCGTAGGTAAGATTTCTTGATGAAAGCTAGTTACAGCAATATAAAGTCCTGGTAATAGTAAAGTGATAAAAGCAGCAATTAATCTAACAAATTTTGTGAAATTAGAAAAAACTGCTTTTTGATTTTTATCATCAGGTGAACTTAAAAAATCAGACAAAATACCAGGTATGATAATGGCATAAGGAGAACCACTAACGAGAATAATGACTCTGCCATCTAATAGATAGCTAGCAGCTTTATCAGGTCTTTCAGTAGAGATAAGCTGAGGGGTGTTTAAATTACTAGAATCAGTAATTAATTGTTCTAATTGTCCAGCAGAAAGTAATGAGTCAACATCTAAATTATTCATTCGAAATTTTACTTCTGCAATTAAATCTTCGTTGGCAAGACCAGAAACATAGCAGACACCACATTTTGTTTTGGTAATCTTGCCAACACTTAAGTTTTCAATGACTAAATTTTCATTATTGACAAATCTTCTGATAAGAGATGTATTAGTTCGAATATTTTCAACAAAAGATTCATGAGGTCCTTTGATAACAATTTCATTACTAGGCTTTTCAATACCTCTTTGTTTAAAACCTTTTACTTCTATATCAAAAGCAATATCTAAAGTATCCACAAATAAAGCACAATTTCCAGAATTAATACCTGAAATGATTTCTTCGAAAGTGGAAACTTGTTTAATTGCATTTTGAGGAACCAAACAACTAGAAATATAATTTGGTAAATTAAATTTTTTAACCTTTCGAACAGTAATGTTATTAGCGACTGCTTCTGAAATGACTCTATTTTGTGAATTGTCATATAGATTATTTCGATTTCTCATCATAAGGGGTTCTAAAATAAATTCATTCATAATTTCTGTATTAATCATTCCATCAATAAAGATGAGAAGTGCATGATATTGTTTTCCTCTAGCATTTAAGATAAAATCACGGAAAATAATATCAGAATTAATTAACAGATTGTATTTTGTTTTCAAATAATCTGTATTTACAGTGACACTAGGAAAAATTTTTGTTTTTTCATTTCCTTCATTTCCTAATGTACTATCTGGATATGTTTTTGTGTTTACATCTTCTACTAAATTAAAATTGTAAGTTTCTTTATTATCTGGTGTATAAGTAAAGAGTGAAGAAAATAAATCTTTTAAATTCATAATGAAATCTCCTATTTAAAAACTTTTTTTGAAATTATTTAATAAAAAGTTATTTATTTGCATTTTTATAATAGTATTGCTAAATTTTTTAAATTTATACTAGTTTTTATATAACAAAAATGATATAATAAAAGCATAGTGTTATGAAAGGAAAACAATAATATGAAAGAAGAAATCATTGATAAAATTACTTCAGTAATATTATTTTTAGTTATTATAGGAATTTTTGCAGTAGTCATTGTCTTTTCTATTATTGCAATCCAAGAATTTTCAGGAGAAGACAAAGAATTAACATTTGCAGAAAGTTCAGGAAATATTGCTACAAGTGAAGATAAAACTGTAGAAGATGATATTGAAGTACCAGCAATTGTTGAAAATCCAATTAGTTCAATTGAAAGAAATAATAGTAATACAAATACAGATTATTCAAATGTACAAGTAGATAAATATTTTTATAATCAATTAGATGAAAAATCAAGAATTATATATAGAGCATTTGAAAGTAATAAAGAACAAATGAAAACAGGAACATATCAAATTGAATTAGGAACTAGTTTTTCAGACATATTATCGCGGAAGTAATGGACAAGAACAATTAGGAGAATATTATCAATCTGCAATTGAAGCCTATACATATGATAATGCTGAAGTTTTTTATTTGAGCCCTAGAAAAATGTATTTAAATATTGAGACAACAACAAGAGGGGGAACTTCAACATATAATGTATTTATTAACTCTGGAAATGAAGCCAATTACTTAGCGGAAGAATTTAACTCTAAAGAAGAAATTGATCAAGCAATTGCGCAAATAGAACAAGTGAAGAACCAAATTGTACAAAATAGAATAGGAAATACTTATGAAGATATTAAAATGGTTCATGATTATTTAGTTGATAATATTAGCTATGATAGTAGTTTATCAAAGCAAAATATATATAATATTTATGGAGCATTGGTAAACAGAGAATGTGTATGTGAAGGATATGCGAGAGCTTTTAAATATTTATTAGATGAATTAGATATACCTTGTGTTATGGTAATTGGAACCGGAACAAATTCACAAGGTGAAACAGAAAATCATGCTTGGAATTATGTACAATTAAGTGGAAATTGGTATGCAGTAGATACTACTTGGGACGATCCAGTTGTCATAGGTGGAGGAACTGCAAGTGAAGAATCTAGATATAAATATTTCTTAGTAGGAAGAGAAATTATTGATCAAGACCATAGTCCAAGTGGACAATTTACAGAAGGTGGAAAAGTATTTAGTTATCCAAATGTAAGTTATGAAAGCTATTCAAATTAGATAAACATGTAAATAAAAATAGAAATTTGAAATAAAAAGAATTTAGCAAAGAAAGGAGTTAGTTGTGTAGCATAAGCGAGCAACAAACTAATATGATATTAGATGAACTATTTGGAAATAAAATAAAAGTATATGCATTTGTTGGACCATCCGGAACAGGGAAAAGTTATCGTGCACAAATGGTAGCAAGTGAAAGAAATATAAATTATATTATAGATGATGGATTATTAATTAAAGATAATGAAGTGCTAGCTGGAGAATCAGCAAAAAAAGCGCCTACAAAAGTAGGAACAGTTAAACATGCATTATTTTATGAAAAAGAAGAAAGAGAAAAAATTATAAAAGCACTAAAAAAAGAAAGACCACAAAGTATCTTAATACTAGGCACATCTGATGGTATGGTACAAAAAATTGCAGCAAATTTAGGGTTACCAGAAATTAGTGAATATATCTATATAACAGATGTAGCAACAAAACAAGAAATGGAAACAGCAAGAAGAATTCGTGTAACAGAAGGAAAACATGTTATTCCAGTACCAACTTTTCAAATCAAAAAAGACTTTTCTGGATATTTATTAGACCCATTGCAAATTTTTAAATCAAAAGGAAAAGGACAAAAACCATATATATCAGAAAAATCAATTATAAGACCTACATTTAGTTATCTTGGAAAATTTACAATATCTGATTTGGTATTTAGACAAATATTAGAATATATTGCTGTTAAAACACCAGCTATTTATAAGATAACAAGAACAAGAGTAGAAAACTATGGTGAAGGTGCCAAAATTTATGTAGAAGTCACGGTTATGTATGGATATAATGTAATAAATGGAATTAAAGATTTTAAAGATAGAGCAAAAAAAGAAATAGAAAAACTAACAGCCATGAATGTTGTGGAATTAGATGTGGTGGCAAAAAATATTTATGTACCGGAACGTTAGGGACGTGCCAAATCGTTCCATTTTGGAACGATTTGACCTGTCCCCAATGTTCCAAAATGGAACGAAAGGGACAGACCTTGGAATGAATTTTAGATTTTTAAAGAAAGAGGAAAGAATATGTCATTTGTAGTAGCAATTGATGGACCTGCTGGAGCAGGAAAAGGAACCATAACTAAATTGGTAGGTGAGAAATTAGGATTAGTGAACATTGATACAGGAGCAACATTTCGATGTGTTGCCTTAAATATGATTCAAGAACATATTGATATACAAGAAGAAGACAAAATAGAAGAAATGTTAAATAAAATGCATATTGAAATGCATCCTGGTGGAAAGATATTTTTAAATGGAGAAGAGGTAACACATAGAATTAGAGAAAATGATGTAAATGATTTGGTTTCACCAGTATCTGTATTACCAGTCGTAAGGAGTAAATTATTAGAAGTACAAAGAAACATTGCCAAAGGAAAAAATGTCATCATGGAGGGAAGAGATATTGGAACAGTCGTATTTCCAAATGCAGATGTCAAAATTTATTTAGATGCAACTGCTGAGGAAAGAGCCAGAAGAAGGGTGTTACAAAATCAAGAAAAAGGAATAGAGTGTTCTTATGAAGATGTGTTAGAAGGAATAAAAGACAGAGATAAAAGGGATTCTACTAGAAAAATTGCACCACTAAAAAGAGCAGAAGATGCGATATATGTAGATTCTACGAATTTAAGTATTGAACAAGCGGTAGAAAAAATTATAGAAATTATAAGGAGAAAAAAATGAAAAAAGTATTAAAAGAAATGATAAAATGGATTGTAAGAGGTGCTTTATATATATGGTTTAAAATTTATTATCAAACAGAAATTAAAGGATTAGAAAATGTTCCAAAAAAAGGTGCAGTTATATTTTGTGGAAATCATAGAAGTTATATAGATCCACCACTAATGGTAGCGACAGCCAAAAGAGATATGAAATTTTTAGCCAAAGAAGAATTATATAAAAATAAATTTTTAGCATTTTTAGGATGGGCATTTGAAGCAATACCAGTTAAAAGAGATGAAAAAGATGTATCTGCTATAAAAAAATCATTAAAAGATTTAAAAGAAGGAAAATGTATTGCCTTATTCCCAGAAGGAACTAGAAATGGATTAGAAAAAGGCGAAAAAGTAAAAGATGGTGTTGCATTTTTTGCTATTAGAAGTGGAGCAAAAGTTGTACCTTGTGGCATAAAAGGTGGAACAAAAGAGCATCATAAAATTACGATTACATATGGAAAACCATTAGATTATAGTAAGTATAAAGGAAGTAAGGATAAAGATGTGTTAGATAAAGTAACAAAAGAAATTATGGACAATATCATTGAGTTGACAAAATAAGTGAATTGATGTATAATTTTATAAGCTTATTTTTAGAGATGTAGGCGTTTTTCAAGAAAAACTTTGGAAAACGTCTTAATAAATGCCGAAGGGGACAATTGGGACTTGGTCCCAATTGTCCCACCGACAAAATGAAAGGGAGTAATAAAATGAACAACAAAAACATTAGAAATATCGCGATTATTGCACACGTAGACCATGGAAAAACAACATTGGTAGATGCCATGTTAAAACAAAGCCATGTGTTTAGAGAAAATGAACAAGTAGCAGAAAGAATCATGGATTCTAACGATCTAGAGAAAGAAAGAGGAATTACGATACTTTCTAAAAATACATCTGTTATGTATCATGATATTAAAATCAATATTGTAGATACACCAGGACATGCAGATTTTGGTGGAGAAGTAGAAAGAGTACTAAAAACAGTTGATGGAGTACTTTTATTAGTTGACGCTTTTGAAGGTGCCATGCCACAAACTAGAGAAGTATTAAAAAAATCATTAGCTTTAGGATTAAAACCAATTGTGGTTATTAACAAAATTGATAGACCAGGAGCAACTCCAGAAAAAGTGGTAGACCAAGTTATCGAACTATTTATTGAATTAGAAGCAAATGATGAACAATTAGATTTTCCAGTTGTATATGCTTCAGCAAAAAACGGAATTGCTAAAATGGATTTAAATGAAGAAACAAATGATTTACATTGTCTATTTGAAACCATTGTTAATACGATTCAAGCACCAAACTGTGACGAAGAAGGACCAGCACAAATGTTAGTATCTAACATTGATTATGATGATTATGTTGGAAGAATTGCAGTAGGAAGAGTAGAAAGAGGAAGTATAAAAGTTGGAATGCCAGTAGCTATCTGTGGAAAAGAAGATAAAATTACACAAGGTAGAATTGCAAAGGTATATACACATGTTGGATTAAATAAAGTAGAAGTAGAAGAGGGAAAAGCAGGAGATATTATCGAATTGGCAGGATTACCAGATATTAATATTGGAGATACGATTTGTGATTTTAATCATCCAGAAAAAATACCTTTTGTAGATATAGATGAACCAACTGTATCTATGACATTTAGTGTTAATAATGGACCATTTGCAGGAAAAGAAGGACAATTTATTACTTCTCGACATATTCGTGATAGATTGTTTAAAGAACTAGAAAGAAATGTATCATTAAGAGTAAAAGAAACAGATTCACCAGATTCTTTTGAGGTATCAGGAAGAGGAGAATTACATTTATCTGTATTAATTGAAACAATGAGAAGAG
>CASEIX010000059.1 GCA_949288095.1 uncultured Eubacteriales bacterium | reverse complement strand
TTTATCATCATCATCCATTTTTTTATCTTTTTTGATTTCTTCATAAACTTTTTTACATTCTTCACATTTCACTAAATGTTTTTCTACCAGTTCTTTAGAAGCTGGATTTAATGTACCATCACAATATCCAAAAATTAAGTCTTGTACAATTTCACATTCCTTTTTCATTTTCTTTATCTCCTTTCATTTTTTGCTTTCCACGAAAAAAAGTAACTCTAGCCCAATTAGAACTTTTACCCATTATCTCCCCTATTTCTTCATATTCCAAATTTCCTAATATTCGTAAATACATCACATTTCTAGTTTCTTCATTTAATTTTTGTATGTTTTTTAATAATTCCAATTTTTCTTCTTTTTGACTAATCATTTCCTCTATAGATTCTTCTGTAAATAATGTGTTTTCTAAAGTATTTATCGGAACTTCTTTTCTCTTTTTTTCCTTCTTATATCGATTAAACCAAATATATTTTGCTATTTGACATAGCCAAGTGGATAATTTGCATTTATATTCAAATTTATCAATATTCTCAACAGCTACCAAAAATGTTTCTTGTACGATTTCTTCAGCTATTTCTTCTTTTCCTGTTAAGCAGAATATATATTTATATACGATTTTCGAATATTTATTATATATTTCTTCCATATTCTGCATAATCTTTCCTCCTTTCACTTTATTAGTGTAAAAAGATTTCTTTTTGTTACAATTATTTTAAAAAAATTATATAAAAAAGACAATACAAGTTGTATTGTCTTAAAAATTTTTATTTTCATTTGCTTTCTTATATTTTTATGTAATGATATTCGCATGCACGAATTAATCGATTCATAATGGCAAGTCCTATTCCATCTTTTTTAACACCTTCAATAATGACAATATCTGGTTTGAATGAATCTACTTTTCTTAAATCTTTGAATATATTTTGTGCAACTTCATTTAGGTTTTCTTTAGAACCATATAGAATCTTGTTTTTTACATCATAATATTTCGCATTTTCATTGCAAGAAATAACTAATGGATTGGTATACTTTTGGGTAATCTCTTGGATTTTTTTAATCATTTTTTCATTATCTTCACTATATACTAATATACAATCTGCTTTTGGTGCATAATGTTTATATTTCATTCCTGGAGATAATACTTTTTCATTAATTTCAATATCTTTTAAAATATGCTCATCTATTTTTACTATTCCCACTACTTTTTTTATGTCTTCAGGGGAAATTTTACCAGGTCTTAGGATATTCGGAATGCCATCAATTACTCTTACTACTGTTGATTCTAGACCAACTTCACATTCTCCCCCATCAACAATATAATCTACTTTATCAGATAGTTCTTCAAAAATATCAGAAATATTGGTTCCACTTGGTCTTCCTGAAACATTGGCACTTGGTGCAGCAATTGGAACACCAGCATAAGAGATTAATTCTTTTGCAATTGTTCCACTTGGCATACGGATTCCTACTGTATCTAATCCAGCAGTAACGATATCAGGAACAATTTCTGTTCTATCTAAAATAATGGTAAATGGTCCTGGCCAAAATGTTTTCATTAATGTATATTCTATATCAGATATATTTTTAGCAATTTTAGATACCATATCAAAATTAGAAACATGTAAAATTAAAGGATTATCTTGTTCTCTTCCTTTTGCTTTATATATTTTTTTTACAGCATTTTCATCTAATCCATTGGCCCCCAATCCATATACTGTTTCTGTTGGAAATAAAACAAGTCCTCCATTTCTGATAATTTCTCCTGCTACTTTTAATTTCGAATAATCTGTTGTATTTTTTAAATCCAAATATTTTTCCAATGTTTTACCTTCTTTCTTCGATGTATATTATAATGTATTTTTATCATTTTATCAACCTTTATGTAAATATATAATAAAAAAACTGCTCAATTTTAAATCGAACAGTTTCATTTTTTTATTATCTTCCACCCATTCCGGCCTCCGGCCTCCTCCACCGTCCGCCGCCTCCAGAGAAGCCTCCACCTCCTCCAGAACCACTAGATGCACTATGAATTGCAATTTGCGCAACTGATGTTGAATATGCTCTAGATACACCTTGATCTAACATAGATATGGTTGATATGGCAATTGGATGTGTTGAATAATAAATCGGATTTGCTGAGAAATAGATAATTGGATAATTCTTTTTCATTTCTTCATCCCAAGTATCTTCAAGAAATACGGTTGGATATTTTGCTTTCATTTGGTCAATTACTTTATTAGCTATTCCAAAAGCAGTTGCATAAACTAGATATTTTTCCCAAACAGCTAAGTGTGGTAAGTCTTTTTCATCTAATAAAGAATAATCTTCCAAAAATCTTTTTAGTGCTATCCATTGTATTTTTTCATCATAACCTTTTTGTGTGATAACGGCTATCTTATTTTCTATTTTAGATTTTAAGTGTAAAGAACATAAGATAACAATCATTAATGGTAATATTCCAATTATAAATGCTGTTAAACTTTCCCTCCAACCGACAGCTAAAGAAATATCAACAGGCATTTGGAAACTTGGAATATGAATA
This sequence comes from uncultured Eubacteriales bacterium, assembly GCA_949288095.1. Taxonomy (GTDB): domain Bacteria; phylum Bacillota; class Clostridia; order TANB77; family CAG-508; genus CAG-269. The sequence goes on along the minus strand of CASEIX010000059.1, from coordinate 46,867 downwards.
ATTGCTGAAAAAGTTAATAAGAAAATATAAATACATAAAATTCCATTGAAAAACATACTTGCTGATTTAGACTGTCTGTATGTATTTTCTTCTTTTTTATCTATATATTGCATATTATATAATTCATTTCTAGTTTCATTTACCATGTGATTAATATATACACTATAATTTGAATAATGTTCTTTTGCATAATCATTTAATTCTTTAATTTCTAATCTTTCTTTGCCTTTGCTTGCTTCTGATAATAATTTATATACTTCATATTCTTCTTTTTTCAAGGTGTTTCCATCACCTATTAAAGAAATATAGATATTTTCTCCTTCTGTTTCTAATGTAATTATCTTTTTTAAACATAAGTTTAATATAGTAGAAGCTACCATTTCTGACTGTACAGTTGATGTTTCTAATTTTTCTTTTTCAAAATGATAAAGGTAAACAGCTTCATTAGGTGTTGAATCTCCTTCTCTAGGAATTTCTCTATAATATTTTAATTCTTTTTTAATAATACCATCATTTTCTTTTTTATTAATTCTTCTATATTTTACAGTTTTTATAATATACATAATCAATATAATTGCATAAATTACTATGATAATACTTCTTACTATCATTGATTGCCTATTGGTTTCATTTGACCATTGTGTTTCTTCTTCTATAATTCTATCTATATTATGGTATTGTCTCTCTTTATTTTCTGATACATTAAATATATCTTCTGTTGTTACTACTCTTACTTCTAACATCGCACCTGGTCTAAGGCTATTAATCTCAAATTCTACTGTGTCATCAGAGGTTCTTTCAATATTTCCATTAACTTGACCATGTCCCCATACTTTTAAATTCTCTATATTCTGAACACCTTGTGGTAATGTAATTTTTCCTGTTAAAGATTTTACTGGAATTGCATTTTTTCCTTCTTCAATGAATTTCCAATAAAATTCTTGGCAATCATAATAACTAGTAATAACATCTTCAATTTTATAAGAAACTTGATATTTTCGATTTCCTGAAAGATTACTCATACCAGTTCCCCAAGCAATTTCAAACACATTTCCTCCAATATCTAATGCATAAAATAAATTGTTTCCAACATGATATTCTTCTTGATAAATTTCTGTTAATTCTAAATTGTTCTCTAAGTCTTTTACTTTTACATCTGTAATATTTCCATATAAAGAACTAGAAAGTGAAAAGTTCTTAAATAAAGTTCCTGTATTTTCTACATATACATCCCATGTTTCTACAACATTAATACTCCCATCTTGATTTAATGATACATTATAATCCAAATGATTTAAATATTGTACTTTTTCATTTTCGCTATCCCCTGTCATTGCCATAACAAAAAATATAGAAACAACGGCTGATATAATGACCATTATCAATATTTTTTTCAAAAATTTTTTCATCATTCCCCTCCTTTGATTTATATCATATCATAAGTTTCAAAAAATATATATATTTTTTACATTTTTTGAAAAATACTGGACATGTTTTCCATATTTGTGATATCATAGTAAAGAACTTAAGATAAATTTTTTGATTTTAATGGAGGTATAAAATATGATTAAGAATTTAAAAATATTTTCTATAATAGCAATATTATTAATGTTATTGTCTTTTACTACAACTGTTTTTGCAGTAGATATGGATATCAATGAAACAAATAGTGAAAATACAACATCAAATACATCAAATACATCTAATACATCAAACACTACTGATACATCTAATACATCAAACAATTCAAACGCAACAACAAATTCTTCTAGAACAAATACTTCTACTAATACTGCTTCAACAGGTAGTTCAGTTCCTACCACAAATACAACAACAGTACAAAGTAGCTTGCCTGAGAGTGATTTAGGAATATCAAACATTTTATCAATTATATTGATTGCAATTGGTGTATTATTAATATTGTTAGCAATCGCTATCTTAATCAGACTTGGTAAATAATAAATAATGAAATTTTAGATTTTAACTTTTCTTAGTTAAAATCTTTTTTTATTGTATAGGAAAAATCGACTTTTATCTTAATCTTATGTGGATTTTTCCGTATACAACAAGGTTAGGCTTCCTATATTTGTGAAGTACTGCGTGCGTCGAAATCTTTGATTTCGTTAACGCACGCCTTTCTTATCTTTATTTTCAATTTTTTCATGTATAATTCTCTAATATTTTTTAGATAATATTAATGAGAATATATTGTCTAATATTCTTTTCATTATATTTTTTAAAGGAGGATTAGATATGCAAAAGAAATTATTTGCAACATTTGCAATCATGATAGTTATCGTATTTTCATTTTCTATATGCTTTGCAGCAGATATGTTAACAGATGCAACAAATGCTGTAAAAGATACCGTTACAAATGCTGGTAATGCAGTAGAAGATACTATGCAAAATGCTGGTAATGCTGTTCAAGGTGCTATGAATACTGCTGGTGATGCTATGCAAGACTCCATGGATAAAACAGAAAATACAATGGGAAATGCCGAAAATGCAATTGAGAATACTGGTAATGCCATAGGAACAGACATGAATGATTCAACATCTAGAGATACTGATAGAAACGATGATACTTATACTGCTACAAGAACATCAACTAATGGAGATGCGACTTTTATGGGAATGAATGCAACTGCTTGGACTTGGTTAATTTTAGGTATTGCTGCAATTGCTATTATCGCCGTTGTTTGGTATTACTCAATGCAAATTACTTCTGAAAATCATCACTCAAGAAGAGATTAATCTTTATGTTTTTCGAGATTCCAAAATGTATAATTACATTTAAAATCAAAAAAATTTTCGTAAAGCAAGATTCATCTCGAACAGATAGAAATTTTAGAAGATTTCTATCTGTTCTATTTTATTATTGAATAATCTATGGTATAATATTCAAAAAATGAAGAGGTAATTATATGAATACAAAGTTAATTGCAAAAAATCCAACAGCATATCATAATTATTCTATTGAAGATAAAATAGAAGCTGGAATTGTATTATTTGGAACAGAAATAAAATCGATTCGAGCTGGTAAAGTCAATTTAAAAGATAGCTATGCGAATATTAAAAATGGTGAAGTTTACATATCTGGCATGCACATTAGCCCTTATGAACATGGAAATATTTTTAATAAGAATCCTTTAAGAGATAGAAAACTTTTATTAAATAAAAGAGAAATTAATCGATTAATTGGACTTACGAAACAGAAAGGATATGCTTTAATTCCTATCAGTATCTATTTTAAAGGAAATTTTGTTAAACTGGAATTGGGTATTGGAAAAGGGAAAAAATTATATGATAAACGTCAAGATATTGCAAAAAAAGATGCTCAAAAACAAATTGCTATCAATCTAAAAAATAAACAATTATAATATAAACATAAAAAGAACTAGATTATATCTCTAGTTCTCTATTTGTTTCATTTCTTCTAGATTCTCTTCTTTTCTGATTCATTAAACGCATTTTTTTACCAGCATTTTCTCTTATTGTCTTCAATATTTTTTGATATTCCTCTTGTGTCAGTATTCCTTCTTGAATTAATTGTTCTATCAAATTTCCTATTTCTGTTGTGTTTGTTTTTATGTTTGCTTCATCTTTTATTTCTTTTACAATGTCTTCTCTTGTCTCAGCTTTTAAAATTTTATGTAATACAAGAGATTTTAATTTTTCATTTTTCTCCCTTTTTTCAATTTCCTTTCTTTCTTCCTTTTTTCTAAAAACTTCTTCATCTTCTTCTGTAATTTCGCCTGACACCTTTGCTTCTTTTATATATTTTCTTATTGTAATAATAGAATTAAAATAATCACCTTGTTTCCAAATTTCCGTGGGGTCCATAGAAAATGGTTTTTTATATAATTTTATAATTTCTTGTTTACTTAATTTAGGCATAGTCTTTCTCCTATATTATATTTTACCAGCTGAACCAAAAACATCTCTCATTTTATGAGCAACAGTTTCTTTTATTAATTCTCTTGCTGGTGTTAAGTATTTTCTAGGATCAAAAGCACTTGGATCTTCTACAAATACTTTTCTTATTCCTGCTGTCATAGCTAATCTTAAATCTGTATCTACATTAATTTTAGAAACACCAGATATACTTGCTTCATGTAACATTTCATCTGGTACACCTTTTGCTCCAGGTATATTTCCTCCATATTGATTACACATTTCAACCAATTCTGGTACAACTGTTGAAGCTCCATGTAATACAATTGGTGTATTTGGTATTCTTTCTTTGATTTCTTTTAAGATATCAAATCTTAATTTTGCTTCTCCTTTAAATTTATATGCTCCATGACTTGTTCCTATGGCAATTGCTAAAGAATCACAACCTGTTCTTTTTACAAATTCTTCTGCTTGTGCTGGGTCTGTATACATAGCATCAGATGCATCTACATTTACATCATCTTCTATACCTGCTAATTTTCCAAGTTCAGCTTCAACGACTACACCTTTAGAATGTGCATAATCTACTACTTGTTTTGTTAAAGCTACATTTTCTTCAAAATCATATTTTGAACCATCTATCATAACAGATGTAAATCCATTATCAATACACATTTTTGCTGTTTCAAAATCTGGTCCATGATCTAAGTGAATAGCAATTGGTACTTCTGGATATTCTTCTACAGCTGCTTCTACCATTTTCATTAAATATCCTATTCTTGCATATTTTATTGCACTTGCTGATGCTTGTAAAATAACTGGTGATTGTGTTTCATGTGCTGCATCTGTAATTGCTTGTACAATTTCCATATTATTTACATTGAATGCACCTACTGCAAATCCTTCTTTCATTGATTTTTCAAACATTTCCTTTGTCGTAACTAACATATCTTTTCCTCCTTTTTGGGTTTTCCCCTATTAATTTTGCTAAGGTTATTTTATTTCTAAATTACAGATATGTCAAGAAAAAATGAGAAGAAAAATTATTCCTTCCCATAAATATAACTTGAGCACATAGATTCATCTGCTTGTTTTGTATTACAATTTTTAGTTGGTTCTACTTGGATTGCTTGTAACTTACATAAATTTTGATTTTTTTCATTATATTTACAAGTACCTACAGTACAGTGTATCTTTTGATTTCCTTCCATTTTGTTACCTCCAAAAATTTGTATATGAACATCATTTTTTGTTCATACTATTATTATGTGAAAGTTTTTTATTTGTATTCTATTTTTGGAGAATATATTTTTTTAAATATTTGGCAACACCATCATTCATATTCGTATCTGTTACAAAATTAGCAGATTCTTTCACAACTTTTTCTGCATTTCCCATAGCTACTCCAATACCTGCATGTTTTATCATATCTAAATCATTGTAATCATCTCCAAATGCAATAATATTTTCGTCTTTTATATTCCATGTTTTCATTAATGATTGTATACTATTCCATTTAGATACTTCTTGATCCATGATTTGACATAACTGTCCATTATCTGTAACTACTCCTTTACAAGTATCTGGCAAAATAGCAAGAAAATCTTGAGAAATAGGCATTTTATTACAAATGATGACTTTATATACTGTCTTCATATCTAATTTTGTTAAATCTACAATTTCTGTTGGGACCTTCCCAAAAAAATCAGAAGTATCAAAATTCGAATATAATTTATCATTAATCTCAAAACAAATTTGGTGATACCCAGATTTTTCTGATTGCTTGATTATTTGATGCACTGTATCTTTTGACATTTCTTTTTTATATAATATTTCTTTACCATCAATCATACAGGCACCGTTGTAACAAATAATGGGATTGTCTCTTAATTTTTGAGGTACATATTTATAAGCATCTCTTGGTGGTCTTGCGGTTGCAAATAAGATTCTATTATCTCTATTTTTGAATTCTATTAGGCTATCTATTGTTTCTTCTGATACAGTTTTATCATTTCTTAATAATGTTCCATCTAAATCTAATACTAATAATTGGTTCATTTAATTTTCTCCTTATATTCCATTATGTATTCTAATTATAAATTATCTATTTTTATATAATTAAATAACAACCTAGGCCTATTCGCTATTACAGTTATCATTTATACAATTTTTAGGTGATTCTTTAAAGCTTAAGTACCAACTAATTCCATTTCTGTTATTCTCTATTTCACTTACACGTTCTACAAGTTCTTCATAGGTTTTTGGTGGTGAAACAATGACTGGTTGATTAGGAATCCAATTGGCTGCCGTTGAACCTTGTGCACAATCTGCCATTTGTAATGCCTGCACAATTCTAATAATTTCTGGTATAAACCTTCCTACATTCATTGGATAAATTAAAATTGTTCTAATAGTTCCTTTGTCATCTATAATATAGACATTTCTGACGGTTTCTGTGTTACTAATATCATTTGAAATCATCCCATATCTTCTGGCAATTTCTCCATTTCTATCAGCAATGATTGGGAAAGATATTTTTATACCTGTTCTGCAGTATATATCATATACCCATGCTAAGTGTGAAGAATTACTGTCTACACTTAAACCTAACAATTCTGTATTCAATTGTTTAAAATATGTATGTGCTTTTGTAAAAGCTATCATTTCTGTTGTACATACTGGGGTAAAATCTCCTGGATGAGAAAATAAAATTAGCCATTTTCCTGCATAATTATTTAAGGATACTTTTCCCATTGTTGTATTGGCTTCAAACTCTGGGGCTCGTTGTCCTATTTTGACATTTCCATTCATCATTAACTCATAATCCATAAAATATAGTCTCCTTTCATTTTTATATATTTTATGGATTATGGTTTTGTTTGGTTACTGCTAAATTAAGTTTATTTATTTTCTTTACATGCTTCTAGAAAAGCTTTAAAAATATTATTCATATTTTCATCTTTTTTATACAGACTTTCTGGATGAAATCTTACACCTATATAGAAACTCTTGTTAGAATCCTCAATAACATCTGGATATCCATCTTCACAAAAAGCTACTTTATTTAATCCTGGACAATCTTTTATAGAATTCTTATGCCTTGAATTTACCATAATTTTATCCTTTTGTATAATGGAATAAAATTTTGAGTTTTTATCAATTCTTATACTATGTACATATTCATCAAAACTTTTATCATGTTTTTCTGGATTATTGATTCTAAAAGTTGTACCACCTAGTCCTCTAGCTATGCTATTTTGTCCTGCACATATTCCAAGTATGGGAATGTTATTATCATAGCAATATTTTGCAACCCAACTTTCATATGCCTCACAAGTAGTTCCACCTTGTAAAATAATACCATCACACAAATTTAATTGAGCAGTAATTTCATCTTTTCTTATTTTGTCTTCATAATCTTTCCAATCGTTTCCTGTATATAAAATATTCTCATTTGGTGATAAAATTCCAATAGCTATTCCATTATTATCAAATATGGCTTGTTTTACTTCATCACGAATCAAAGAATCGATTTTTGTTTGTCTATCTTCTTTATGTTTTGCTACAATTCCGATGATAACTTTACTCATTATAATTCACACTCCCTTAAATTATATGGATAATATCCAATACCTTGTCTTATTAATTTAAAATGATAATCTTCATATATCTGATTCAACTTTTCATTGGTACTTAAACATTCCAAACGTAAATAATTTTTATCATTTTGTTTTGCTAATTCTTTACATATATCAAAAATAATTTCCCCTAAATTTTTAAATCCTACTTTTGTTACCAATTTATATACATAATATGCTTTTGTAGTTTTATCTTCCCAAAAACTAGTTCTTTCAGATAGTTCAAAAGCTGCAATTAATTGATTGTCTTTTATAAGCATAAAATAATTTTCTTTTTCTATTGCTTCTATAAATTCACTTTTAGGATGATTTTTTAAATATCGACTCCATTGATCAATCTCATTATCTTTGAACCATTGTATTCTTTCTTTATATAATTCTATAATATCTTCTAGATCACTCATTTTAGCAATTTTTAATGCTATGTTTTCTTCTGTTAATTTTCTTATCATTCCTGTGCTTAAATTTTTATTCAATCTGATTTCTCTCCTTTATTCTCATTTTTTTCTTTTTATAAACTTAATTTATATAATCTTTGTATTCTAGACTCTTCACTATATGTATCAATATCAGAAATGAATGTCCAACCAAACTTTTCATAAAATCCTTTAAATTCAGTCCATAAAAATATCTCTTTACAGTCTTTTATATCTTTAGCTGTTTCTTTAACCGTTTCTAATAATTTTCTTCCATATCCTTTATGTCTATACTTTTCATTAATATATACATTTGCCAGCCATGGATAAATATCTGGTCTAACAATCAAGTTCACATTTGTAAACTGATACAATCCTATAATTTCATTATTTAAGAACATTCCATATGTTTTAGGTAATTTGTCTTTTTGCATACTGTGTTTCATATAACATTCTGTTTCATCATAACTATATCCATCACTCTTTCCCCACCAGTCATACATCCATTTTGTTATATTATCTAATGTCTTTTCATCTATATTGATAAGTTGTTTAACATCTAATCTCATATATATTTCTCCTATAAACATTATTTATAATATTTTTTCACAGATAAATATGAATTGAAATTCTATTTTATATTTTTAATGTATTCAACTAATCTGTTTGCCACTTCAACATCCATTCTTTCTACTGCTTCCTTTGTTACTCCAGCTATATGTGGTGTTACTATTACATTATTTCTTTTTTTATTTAAAATATCTTTATAATTTTCAACATCTATATCTAATCCGACATTGAATGTCTTATTTTCATCAGCATAATTTATTAATTCATTTATATCTACAAGTTCTCCTCTTGATGTATTTATAAATGTTGCTGTTTTTTTCATTAATCTAATTTTTTCTTTAGATATAATATTTCTATTTTCTTCAGTTAAAGGTATGTTAATTGTGATAATATCAGCGTTTGATAATACTTCATCTAAAGATACAAATTTGACTCCTTGCTTAATTAAGTCTTGATGTTTTTCTGGATTTAATGTATTGCAAATGATTTTCATATCAAATACTTTAGAAATTCTTATGACTTCTCTAGAAATTTTACCAGCTCCAATAATTCCAAATATACTAGCAGTTATATCGTTACTTCTCATAGATAAATTTCTTCTATTTTCACCTCTTAATGAAATATCATTAGCTTCTATTATTCTTTTCTTTAATGCTAGTATTAATGCCAATATATGCTCTGCAACTGATAGGACATTTGAATTTTGGCAGTTAATTATTTTGAAATTGTCATTTTCTAGAAATGCTCTATCTATATGATCTAATCCAACAGATAATGTTGCTATTACCTTTTTCTTTGTTATTATTGGCAACATATCTTTTGTAAACTTATCTTCTATTCCAATTATAAGGATATCATATTTATCTAATAACTTGATTAAACCTTGTTTATCCGGTCTTTTGTCTGAATTTGAAATATCTAATTGTATTCCATTGTTCCTAATTATTTCGCATGCTTTTTTATCTAAATTTTTTATAATACTATATGCTTTTAACATCTTTTTCTCCTTAAACTAATCTTTTATTTTAGTTCATAATCTGAGTCACTCTCTTTTTCTATTTGTATTTTTGAAATATCTGCATGAAACAAATATTGAATAACCTCTCTCATGTTCTTTATAGAGCCATGTAAATTGTTTTCTTGTAGCACTTCATATTTTTGTCTAGCTGATTGTAATAATTTCATTTTTTGCTCTTCAGATAGTTTAGAAATTAAATCTTGCATCATTTGCATTTCTTCTTTTTCGTCTATTTCTATTTGTTCTAATACAATGCTATATAATGGTAAAGAATCTGAACCAGCTTCCAATAACATTAAACCAGAAAAATAATCTTCATTACTGATAACAGCTTGCTCAAATGTTCTTTGATTATTGGTTATAATTCTTCCTTTTTTCCAAGAGTCTATATCTACTTGATTTTTGATTTCATCTGGTAAATAATAATATAACCTTTTATATTGTGTACCTGATATATCAAATGTAAAGCCTTTAAACTCTTCTTTTAAAATCGAAGCATAAACTGATTCTGCCTTAACCTTATAAGCTTGTGTTAATTTATCAAAATAGTCTTGTAATTCTTTTAAGCCTTCTGTTTTTGGAATATATCTTTCTTGCTGTTCAAAACTGGTACAAGCTTGTTCAAATTCTTTTTCTCCAAACGAATCTCCTTCTGTACAGCATTGAATAAATTGTTCTTCAAACATTTCTGTAAAATTTTCATCATCATCATCTAAAATGACAAATTTTTCTATTTCTTTATGAAGTAATAAGTATAATTGTATTTCTAACATTCTATTTTGCAAATCATCAGTCATATCATCTAAATCTAAATCATATTCTATTCTTAATTTTTCATATAGTGTTCTTAAATTTGCATAATCTTCTGTTCTTTCCTCTTCTGTAATTGGGTTCTCTTTGATAGATTTTTTAAATTTATCTATTGATATAGATTTTCCCCACTTACGCCAAGTGGAAATTAAAACGATTTTAGCATTATATTTATTTTGAAGCTTTTGAAGATAATTAAGTGCACTATCATCAATATTTTTATATGTTCTTTCTTTTTTTGTTTGGATTTCTTTATATCTTTTGGTATAATTTGAACTATTTAAAACACCATCTATATCTAGAAAAATTACATTCAATAGTTTGCCCTCCTGTTTTTTACAATCTTATTAGACTCTATCCTTAAATCTCATCATATCTTTTCTTAAAAAAATCATTTATCTTTTCTTTTATTTTATCTAGTTCATGTCCTGTTGCTAAACAAGTATTCCATCCTCTTTTTTGTGCTGCTTCTATATTTTCTTTACTATCATCAATGAATAAGATATTTCTAGGCTTTATTTTACAATCATTTTCTACTATCTCATAAATTTTTTCTCTAGGTTTTCTACAATTTAATTCAAATGAAAGCCATACATAATCAAATTGTTTTAAATCTACTTGTTTATCTAATCTTTGTTTATCTAATGATCCAAGATTTGATAAAATTCCAATTTTACATTTATCTTTTAAACTGTGAGCATATTCTACTACCTCTTTGTAATATTCAATTTTATCAAATTCTTTTATGTAATAATCATAAAATTCCTTTGTAGTACATTTTAGATTAAACTCATTCTTTATTTTTTGAAACCATTTATCATTTTCTAAATAAATATGATAAGTTATATCTTCTACTGATTGTGCATGGTATCTTTCTACTATTGTATTTTCATCTTCTTCACTATTAAAATGTTTTATAAGATTTATGATAGCTCTGTTTATGGAATATTCCCCTTCTTTATGGCTTTCTATAACGCCTCCCCAATCAAATATAATAATTTTATCTTGGTCTCTCATATCTATAATACTCCATTCTTTTTACATATTTCTAAATTTCTGTATTTTCATATATATATCATACCAACTAAACACTCTTGTCATATTATCTAATTTCATATCTCTATTATATCTGCAATCATAGCAAAATACATGTGTATGATTTACAAATGTTGGTATGGTTTCTGGGCTATCTTCTATCATAATATCAATTCTTAAAGAGTCAATTTGTTTTGTTTTATCTGGTGAAAAATAAACTTCATCATATAAAATATTATTTTCTTTCAACCATTCCTTAGTTATTTTTCTAGTTTTTTCTCCTTCTTCTGTATTTTTCGTTGTATTATGCCTTGAAGTAATAATATATATATGATTTCCTTCTTCCTTTAATTTTCTTATTATTTCACTTGCATATTTTCTTGCAGGTTCATTTTCTATATAGTTCCAAAAATATTCTTTTCTATAATCATCTAAAATTTCTTTTGTCCAATTAAATTTATGGTCTTCATATTTGTATGGATCTTCAAATCCTTCTAAATTATGTTCAAATACATATTTTGAAGTTGCATCCATAGTATAATCATCATCATTTGTTAATACTCCATCTATATCTATTCCTATATTCATACATTCCTCCAATATCATTTCGTCATCATATTTATAATTTATATTTATATTATCTGTATTAAACTCTTAATTTAAATGTTTTAGGTGCATACTTATATGCCAAAAATAATGAAATTAAGCAATATGCTACACAGAAAACGATTGTTGCAATTCCAAAAGAAAATATTGGCAATCGAATTTGTATCATATACCAGCATACGATATATGTTAATCCTTGAACTATTGTATATATACTACTCTTCATTTCTGTACTCACATTGTAAGGTTGTAATAAATAATACATTACCAAATAATGAACTGAAAAGAAAATACTCATTGCAATAATTGATACAAATAATATTGCATAATTCAGAAGATTATCTGTTCCTCCAGATAAGTATAGTAATAATGCTAATCCTCCACCTATAAGTAGTGCAGGTAATAAATTAATTGTAATTAAAGTTTTTAATCTTTCTTTAAATATTCCCAAAATAACTTTTGGTGTTCGATATATCCTATATGTTAGCATACTATGATCGCAATTCATAAACATTGCTTGTGTAACTGATGAACTTCTATTAATGCAATACATGATAAATACAAAGTATGGTAAATATACCATCAATATTTCATTTGTTTTACTTTTAAAATCACTATTTACAGTTATTCCGATAATCATTGCTACAAATATTGCCAATATAATAACTGATTGTTTTTTTACTGCTTTTGTTAATATTTTACTATGTCTTTTTACGAACAAATCATGAAAATAGGCAAATCCAGATTTATTACTTGTATAATTTTTATCTAACTCGATTTGTTTTAAACTTGCATCCTTCAATACTTGTGTACCAGTATTTCTTTCTTGTATGTATACATTTGATTCTGTTAATACCTTCTTATACATTTTTCTATAATCTTTAAAATTATGTATTTTCACTAAACTATATAATCCTAATATGATGGCAATGATGAATACACATAAGAAAATGGTTTGATTTATTACAACATTGATTGCTGGTAATCCATAAGCAAGTAATAAACATACACAGACAAAGCTCCACACAATTTTTGTTGGTAAATTCTCACTTGTTGCTTTATTTGTCTTTTTAAATTTATATATCATATAATTCATAACCATTAATTTTATTGCCACTACAAAGAATGGTATTGCTATTTGAATCCATAATGGAACACCTACCATCATTCCAAAAAGAATTGTAAATGGTAGAAATCCAATAATTACTTTTATTAATTGATAATAATAATTAGAAAGTCCATATTTTCTAGCATCTATATTCATTAGAATAATTGCATAATATTTATCTTTTGTAGGATTTAACATATATGTATTTAATACACCACCTGCAAATGTTAAAAATGTAAATAGATGTATAAATGTATCTGCATGATTTGTTTTATACCAAGATAATGCCATAAATATCATTGCTGCAATATATATGATTTTACCAATAAATATATTAATGATTTCCATTAATATACTAATGATATTTGCAAATATTTTTAATCCTCTATTTTGGTATAAACTATTTGGCAATATTTTTTTGATTATTGGTAATTGTTTTAAAGAATAAATAATACTATTGGTTCTATATGTGTTTTGTAATTTAAAGGAAGTGATAAATGTTTCTATCATGTTTTATTCCTCCTTTAATGCTTCTATAATTTTATTTTTGAATTGTTCATTATCTAAGTTGTTTTTATCTATCTCTTCTAAAACACCTTTATTTAAGATAACGATTTCATCACACAAGTCTAGTGCAAGTTCCATAATATGTGTTGAGAATATAATAATATGATTCTGTTTGATTTCTCTTAACATTTGTTTCATTTCTTCTGCAACGACTACATCAAATGATGTTAAAGGTTCATCTAAAAGTAATACATTTGGATTTGCAATAATATTTACTAACATTTGCATTTTGTTTTTCATACCATGTGAATAGTCTTTTAATAGTCTATCTCTATCCTCTTCTTCAATTTTCATAAAATCAAAATATTCATCTATTGTTTTTAAATCTTTAATTCTTTTTTTATTAATGTCTATAAAAAATTTTAGAAATTCTCTTGCTGTTAAAAATTCTGGAACATTTGGTGTAGATAAAACATAACCTATATCTTCCGCTTCCATCTTTCTTTTGTTATCATTATCTTCGATATAGAATTCTCCTTCATTTATATCTATATCTTCATTTAAGCAATTAAAAAATGTTGTCTTACCAGCTCCATTTCTTCCTAATAATCCATATATTTTCCCTTTTTCAAATTCAAAATTAATATCTTTTAGTACTTCTTTTTTTTCAAAACTTTTCTTTAAATTTTTTACAACTAGTTTCATATCAAAATTCTCCTTTTATGTTTATTTTATTACTTCATTTTCATTATTTTTATTGTAATTTTCTTCTCTTTCAAAGTGAAATGAAGCTTTTCTTTATAATATCTAGAAATATTTAACTAAGTAATATTTATTAAGTTTAGGATTTTCTTTATTTTCTCTTATAAATTCTATTTCAAAACCACATTTTTTATAAAATTCTGGTGCTTGAAATTTATATGTTGTCAAATTAATATTTTCAAATCCTTTATTTTTAAAATAATTTTCTACTGTTTCTATAAGCTTTGTTCCTATATGTTTATTTCTATACTCTTCTAATATGATAAGATCCTCTATACAAACTTCTTTATAATATGAATGTCCCATTATAATTCCTACAATCTTTTCCTCTTCTTTTGCTATAAAATTAAATGATTTATAATTACATGTTATACCATTCTTAATAGCAAATTTATTAAATTCATTTCCCATCAACATATATAATTCTTTATCTGCATTTTCTATATATTCTATATTTAACATTATTTTTTCTCCTTTATCTTACCTTATCCTTTCACTAAACCATACTATCCATATACAATAAATCTCTTAAATATGGCCTTTTAGGATTGTCTAGACTATCTAATTCTTCCAATACATTTTCTTTATCTATAAAATGTATCTTTGCAAATTCTACTTCTTGGTTATTTTCCTTTAAATATGTTTTATATTTTTCATAATATTCTTTCATTTCTTCTGATGTCATTTTTAAAAAGCCTTTCAATTTTGGAGAATAAGCATGTCTTCTGCCTTCTGGCAACTCCATGTATTGCATTTTATATGATGGTATCATAGATTTATCAAATAAATCCAAATTCAATTCTTCTTGTAACTCTCTTGCTATATTCCCAATTAAATCAACTGTTCCATCTTCTTTTATGTCATTTTGATCTAAATTTCCTCCTGGAATTTGTAAGCCTCTTGGGTACGAAGTAGTTTCATCCATTTCACCAACAATATATTTTTTATCAAGTGTTTCTAACAATATACCTCCATTTAAATTATAGCAGGCTAAATTTCCTTCTAATCCTACTCGTTCATCATATAAATAATGTGCATAATTTGTTTTTTGAACAGTTAATCTTAACCTATCTTTTAATTCTTCAAATTTCGTAACACTCCATACTTCTCCATTAAATAAATGAGGATTTTCTTCTACTTGTTTTTGCCAAAAAATTTTTATTTTTTCTACTATATCTTTGGGTAATTCTACATTTTTCTTATCTCTTATAATTTCTAATCTTTTATGTAATTCTATTTCCATTTTATAACACTTCCTTATTCAAATTTTCTACGAATTTTGCTACTCCATCTTTATTATTAGTATCTGTTACCTCATCAACCATTTTCTTTATATCCTCTGGCGCATTTCCCATAGCTACAGAATGTCCTACAACTTCAAACATGCTTAAATCATTATAACTATCTCCTAATGCTACACTATCTTTTAAATCTATTTTTAAATATTCACACAATTTTTTAATTGCATTTCCTTTACTCGTACCTCTACATGTAATATCTAAGAAAAAAGGCTTTTCTTTTGGAAGATTATCATTTACTAAGCACCCTGATAAATTTACAATTTCCATATCTTTTACCATATCTATTTCTTCTTTAATTTGTTGTATTTTTTCTAATTTCAAACTTGAAAAAACACATTGTGTAACTGGATTATGACTTACAAAATTTTCTATTGGTTCTTCTAATATAATATCTGTACCATCATTTGTTTGTTTCCTTACAATTCTTTTTCCATTAGAAATCATGATAAGTTGTGTATCATATCTTTCTGCTAAATACCATAACGTCATGACTTCTTCTGCTTTTAAAGGATTTACATATATTGTTTTCTTTTTTTCATAATCGTAGATTTCTCCACCATTACAAGCAATTACATAATTACTAGCTGAAGATGCTTTGCTTACCTCTTCTACATATTTTCCCGGTCTTCCTGAACAGATAACTATATATATTCCTTTTTTCTTAGCTTCACAAATTGCTTTTTTTGTTCTTTCTGTTATTTCTTTCTTATCATTTCTTAATGTTCCATCTATGTCAATAAAAATAATTCGATACATATTTTCTACCTTTCCATTTAAAATTATCTTATTTGTTTTATTTCACAAAAATTCTATCATAACACTTACCATATTACAACAAAAAAAGTACAATAAAATTAGATTATTGTACTTCTCTCTATAAAATAATTTCTTTATATTCCTCTTCTTCAAATTCTTTTAAATAATCAATATATTCTTCTAAACACATATCCTGTTCTTTCATATATGTTGCATTGTTGACTCCAACATATCGATAATGCCATGGTTCATAGTTTATCATCGTAATATCCTTTTTATCTGTTGGATACCTTAAAGCAAATCCATATTTATATGAATTATCTATTAACCATCTTTGTACATCTGTCTGTTCTTGTTTTTCATCTAATATTTGATAATCTTTAGATACAATATCAACTGCCAACCCTGTTTCATGTTCTCCTGTTCCTGGGATTGCTACCCAATAAGATGCAAATTCTTTTGCCTCTTCAGAACCACATCCCCATCTCTCATATTCTCTGACTTTGTTATTATATAACTTTTGTTGCTTGGCATTTGTTCGATAACTTGAACAAATAAGAGGTGACAATCCTTCTTTTCTAGCATCAGCTAACATTTGTTTCAAAGGTTCTACTATTCTTTTATCTACTTGATGAACAGTTTCTATTTCTTCTAATTCTACTGTATATCCTTCTGGGATTTTATGATTTTTGTTTACTAATAATAATTCCCAATCAGATGTGGAACTATCTATATCTTTTTCTTTCTTATTTTCCTCTTCTTTTATATTGGCTTCTTCCTTATTCGTTGTATTATATAATTCTTCTACATTTACACTTGTTTCTAATGAAGCTTGTACTTCTCTTTTATATGTAATATATTTATATGCAATGGTAAGAATCAATACAACCAGTATCATTAATATAATACAAATATTCGTATGTATGATATTTCTTATTCCATTCCCTTCTATTTTTCTCATATACTTTTTCCTTTTCTTTTATTTGTCTATTATGTATATTTTTCTTAGTTATATTTTAACATGAAGTTATATCTATTCACAACGACAGTATTTTCCATTTTTATCTATTTGTATATTACCATTTTTTTAGAAAAGGTTACCATATTATATTAAACTATATATTATTATTAAATATAAAATTAAAAAAATATTGCGAACTTTTGTTTACTTATTTGCTTAATTATGTTATACTATAAAAACGAGGTGATTATCTATGAATAATGAAATTCACAATAACATTAATTCCACTGAAATTTTGTTAAATAGCATTAATAATACCGATACTATTGATTTTTCAAAATGGACTAAAGAAAAAGCAAATTTAAGATATAATGGTCAATTACCTAAATTTCCAATATATAATAATTTTATTTATTGGTGTAATCTTGGAATAAATATTGGAAGTGAGCAAAACAAACTAAGACCTGTTTTGATATTAAAAACCTCTAAAAATTCTCCTATATGTGCAATACTTCCATTAACAACTAAAAGATTAAATGATTATTTTTGGTTTCACATTGATTTAGAAGAAATTGATTCTACTATTTTAATTGAGCAATTAAAAGTGGTTAGCAAGTTAAGGGTTACAAATCCTTATAGAAAGAAGGGACAATTAGTTTCCATTTCACCAAACGACTGGAATAAAATAAATTTACAGCTTGAAAATTTGTATAGATTAAGACCATTGAAAAATATATGAATTTTCTAATTTTACTTGACTTTTTTCTACAGTATCATTTATAATTAAATTAGTAAACATTAGTGTCCATTCTGAAAAGAATGAAAATCATTATAATCCGATAGCCCTAAAAGGCTATCGTTTTTTATGTATATAATTAATAATTTTTCATATATTATTATTACATTAGTGTCCATAGCTTTTAGCTATGTTAATCATTAATACAGGAGAAAATCTAAATACTGATTTTCTCCATTTTTATTGTATATAAAACACTATATTTATTCATTTTTCACTTTTACAAATTTACTCTTCCCTACACGCAAAATTTTTTCCTCTTCTATATTTACGATAAAATGAATATTCTCAACTGTTTTGTTATCTAACTTAACACCATTTCCCATTATTAATCTTTTTGCTTCACTTTTTGATGTCGCAAATTCTACTTTTACTAATAAATCACATATATTGATTTCTTTTTCTTTTAAAAAAGATTTCCTTTATATCTTCAGGTATACCTCCTTTAGCAACTGTATCATATCTGTTTTCTGCATCTTTAACATATTCTTCTCCATGATATATCTTTATAATTTCTCTTGCATATTTTCTATGTGCTAATAAGATATCTTCTTCTATAAGTGTTTTTACTTTTTCTAAATCCATATCTGTTGTTAATTGATAATATTGTAATAAACATTCATCTGGTATTTTCATTGCTTTTTCATACATAATTTCTGGTTTCTCGTCGATTCCAATATAATTATCTAAAGATTTACTCATCTTATTTTTACCATCTAATCCAACAAGTAAAGGAAATGTGATAACAATTTGTGGTTCTTGAGAGAATTCTTTTTGTAATTCTCTTCCTACTAACAAATTAAATGTTTGGTCTGTTCCTCCAATTTCTATATCTGCTTTTAAAGCAACACTATCATATCCTTGCATTAATGGATATAATAATTCGTGAATAGAAAGTGGTAGATTATTTTCATATCGATTTTTAAAATCTTCCCTTTCTAATATTCTAGCCACAGTATATTTGCTTGTTAATTCTATCACTTCTTTTAAATTTAATTTTGATAACCATTCTGAATTATATGCAATTCTTGTTTTTTCTTTATCCAATATTTTGGTAACTTGCTTAAAGTAGGTTTCTCCAGATTTTCTGGTTTCTTCAAAAGTTAATGCTGGTCTTGTTTTATTTTTACCACTTGGATCTCCTATCATTCCTGTATAATCTCCAATTACAAAAATAACTTCATGTCCCATCTTCTGAAATTCTTTTAATGCTCTTAGTACAACTGTATGTCCTAAATGTAAATCTGGTCTACTTGGATCAGCTCCTAATTTAATTTTTAGTTTTTTACCATTCTCCATTTTTTTATTTAATTCCTCTTCTGATATAATTTGAACTGCATTTCTTTTGATTATTTCTAAGCCTTTCATATAAATTCCTCCCCTTAGATAAATTTTTAATTATATAAAAAGAGCTAAACCAATCCTATTAAAAGGACGAGTTTAGCCCGTGGTACCACCTTTTTTTACAACTTTTGAAAGTTGCCTCATTTTAAGTTTCTTCACAAACTTTAGTGTAATTGCTATAAAGACTGTAATTCATAATATTATATACTAATAGTTTTCACCTACCACTATCTCTCTGTTATTTGTAACTATAACTTACTACTAAAATCTTTTTTAAAACACAATTAATTAAATTTCATATCCATAACCAACTAATAGATAATCTTTTCCGCCTATATTACGCATTTTTTCTCCTAGTAAAATACCTCCCATGCTTTCATAAAACTTTCTTGAAGGTTCATTTTCTTTTAAACACCAAATAATCATTTTATGGTTTCCTTGTTCTTTTAATTTTTCTTTCGCATGTAACAATAATCTACTTCCTATCTTTTTTCTTAATAATCCTGGTTTTACATATAATCCATATATTTCTCCATCATATTCAGTAAACCTATTTAGTTCATCTAATCTTTTTCCAAACCTAGTAACACCTACAACTTCATCCGTTTCTTTGTTTCTTGCCACTGTATGCGTTCTAGTTTTATATTCTTCATTTAATGTTTGTATTTTTTCTTCTAGACTTAAATTTTTCAAAAATGTCTTATCAATGATATCTTTATATGCAATTTTCCATGAGTCTACAAGAATTTTAGCAACCTGTTCTATATCCTCTTCTTTCATTTTTCCTATGATGATATTATCCATGTTATCACCTACTCAATATATTTATTTCTAATATATGTTTCATTAAATTCACTTTTTAAAATATCCATTAAAATTTTGTCATAATACTTTCCATTTAAGTAATATGCTTCTCTTAGTCTTCCCACTTCTTTAAATCCACATTTTTTGTAACAAGCAATCGCTCTTTCATTAAATGCAAAAACACTTAATTGTATGCTATTTAGATTTAAATAATGAAAACCATAATCTAATATTAATTGGATAGCTTCTTTTCCAATACCTTTTCCTCGATGTTTTTCCTCTCCAATAAAAATACCAAGTTTTGCTGACCTATTGATATAGTTAATATTTTCTAGACTAATGGTTCCTATCATTTCGTCATTTTCTAGTGTTACAATAACAAAATAGTATCTTGTATTATCATTATCATGAACATTTTCTAAATATTCCTTTTCGCCATTTAATGTTACGATTAATCCACTTCTTCCTAATCCATCTGTTACCTGAAAATCATTTAGCCATTTGGTAAATGTTTCTACATCTTCACTATTTCTTGGTGATAAATATATGGTATCTCCTACTATTTTTTTAAAATATTTCATTCTCTCACCTACTTTATTTTTGATTTCGTATTTGTATACTTGCTTTTCCATCTTTAGCTTCTATTTTTGCATATCCTCCAATTGGAAATGTGCAAATTGGTGTTGTATGTCCAAAATCTACATTAGCTATCACAGGTATACCATTTAATTCTGCTTTATTTTTGATTAATTTTATCCATTTTTCATCTGTCATGTTGCAGTTTTTCTGTGCTCTTCCAATTACAATTCCTTTTACAGTTTTTAATGTATGTAATAAAGATTGTAAATTTCTATCAAATTCCATTAAAAAAGTATTACCTGCCATTCCATCATCTTCTAAAAATAATATTTTATTTTCTACATCTGGCATATATTCTGTACCTTGTAATAGATTTAATGTGCATAGGTTACCACCAACAATTTCTCCTTCTGCTTTTCCTTCATTAATAGTTAAATAACCTTTGTTTTCAAAAAATCCTCTATTTTCTTGGTCAATAAACCAAGCATCATCACTCCATTCTTTAGATGGTAATACATCAATTTCTTCATTTTCTTCTATGAACATTTTTCTAAAATATTCTAAAGTATATTCAAATCCTTTTTTCATACCAAAGCTTGAATAATGTGGTCCATAATAGGTTACCAATCCTGTTTTGGCATAGATGGAATCTAATAAAGCAGTAATATCTGAATATCCACACAAGATTTTAGGATTTTCTTTTATTACATCATAGTCTATATATTTTAATAATTGATTAGAATTATATCCACCAATTACGGTTAATATAGCTTTTACATTTTTGTCTTTAAAAGCTTCTTCTAAATCTTTTACTCTATCTTCTATTTTTGCACAATTATATTCATCATCAAAAGAATCCATCACATGTTCTGCAAATGTAACCTTAAATCCTTCCTCTTCTAAACGTTTTGTTGCAAGTTCTATACAGTCTTTTCCTAAAATTTTCATACTTCTAGAAGGTGCAATCACTCGAATTTCATCACCTTTCTTTAATTTTTCTGGTATGATTTTTTTCATAAAAAATTCCTCCTTTATATATTTATTTCTTTTGGCATATATGTAATACATGAGTACTATATCCCATTAAATCCTTTCTTTCACATGTTGCTAAATGATATTTAATCCATTCTTCAAATTCTTCTTCTGATAAATGGTCAATATACATTTGCATCGCTTGCGCAATACCATCTGTTGCTACTTCATGTAAACAAATCGTATTTGTATTTTTCGTTGTTGTAATAAATTCTAATCTATTATGATTTGATTTTTTGAATCTGTTTTCTTCTTCATACTGATTATAATATGTTTTTAATATTTTATCTACATTTTCCATAAATATTTCCCCTTTATTTTAATATACAAAAAACCTTGCTAAAGAAATCTTTGTATTAAGACTCCTCCAGCAAGGTAAATTTCCTGCTTTCTGTGTAATAACCTATTGGTTACTTCATACCGCTCAAGTTTCCTCTAGGTATGCTCTTAATGTTTTATTATTTTATCATAGTATCTTTTGTTTGTCAAATGCTTTATGTAAATCTCTCGTTCCAGTAAAAAGAAAAACAGGCAAGAAACTCTCCTTACCCGTTCTCCTTATCAAACTACTTGTGTTTTTTTCTATCCAGAAATACTAATAAATATGAAACTAGCAAAATAGCAAGGACAATCACTCCCATTGCTTTCAAGACACCTCCATATCCTATCTGGTTATAATCTAAGAAAATATAGGCAAATTCTCTCGAACCACCTATCCCATAAAATCTTCCTCCTCTCGCGCTATATGTATACACATACAACACATAATTTAAAGGAATAAATAACCAAATGAATGGATAGTAATATTTGAAATTTCCCTTTGTGTCAAACAAGATGTAATCCCCTACAACCATAGCTGGAGAAATCACATGTACAAACAAATTTGCCCAGATTCTGTCTGTATTTGTTGTATATGCTACATCCATATTAAAATTATTGGGAACCAAAGCAACTTGATAAGTGATTGCCGTTACTAATATGGAAACTACTATACCACCTTTTAACAAATAGTATATACTGCTTGTCCGATAATCTTTATGTAGGACAATTGTAACCATTATCCCTACAAACATCACCAAGCAGATAATATTACTTTGTAATGTGTAATATGATAGCATAGCAGTTACTGACGTTGTATTTGCAAGATTTAGAAATATTCCCGTAAGAAGGCTTAAAATAACAAGCAGTTTATAAATGGTAGAAACTTTTCTTTCTTTCATAGCGCCTGCCTCCTTTTTCTGTTTTCATTATATATCGTTTTTTATGGATTGTAAAATAAAATCACTGAATTTATCAGTGATTTTACATTTTAAATTTTATTTTTTTATATATTTTTAATTACTCTACATGGATTCCCATGTGCCACTGTGTTTGATGGAATATCTTTTGTAACAACACTTCCTGCTCCTATTGTTACATTATCTCCTATGGTCACGCCTGGTAATACAACCACATTTCCACCAATCCATACATTATTTCCTACTTTAATTGGTTTTCCGAATTCTAATCCTTGATTTCTTGTTTCTATATCTAATGGATGTCCTGCTGTATAAAATCCACAATTCGGTCCAATAAATACATTATCTCCAAATTCTACTTTTTCAACATCTAATATCACGCAATTATGGTTGACATAGAAGTTCTCTCCTACATGTGTATTATATCCATAATCACAATAGAAATTAGATTCTACTTGCAAATTATCTCCTGTACTTCCCAATATTTTTTTAATAAATTCTTTTCTTTCTTCCATTTTATCTGGACTTATATGGTTATATTCATAACACAATTTTTTACAGTTTCTTATTTCTAATATAAGTTCTTCATCATTAGCTAAATTATATAGTTCTCCTTTGTCTCTCTTTTCTTTTTCTGTCATAATTTCCTCCTTTTTGATTTTCCTACTTTTATTATGGATAATCATATCAAAATTATAAATGAAATGCAATGTTGTTTTTTGGTTAAAGAATAATAATAAGCTTTATAAAATATTTTTTCTGTATAACATTATTTTTTTGTAGTATAGAAAAGACAGTACCTGTTAAAGGTACTGTCTCATATCAATCATTATATTTGGCTAATGTATTCATTATATTGATTTTGTAGTTCTTCACTACTAAATACAATATTTTCTCCTTGCATTTCCCAACCATCTTTATTTTCTGAAAGGAAATTAATGATTTGTGTTTCTGCATCTAATATTCTCATTGCTTCATCTAAAGAATTTTCTAATTCTGCATTATTTTCTTCTATTGCAGTATCTTCTGATAAAGCAATTTCTTTATATAAGTCAATATAATATTGATCTAAATTTTTATCTTCAATATATGTCATAGCACCTTCATTTGTTAATAATGTTAGTACTTCTTCTTTATATTGTTCAATCTCTCCTTTCGCTTCTTCTAAAAATTGTTTCGTTTGAACGAAATCTGGTCCATCTTCTACATAATTTTCAGGTGTTAATGCATTTATGATTCTTTCATCATTTAATACATTTGCAATACTAACAGAAGCATTTACAACATCTGCTAAATAGTCCTTCATTGCCTTTTCTAAAACACCATAATCTCCTGTTGTTTTAATCTCTCGTATTTTTTGGTCTATTTGATCTAAGTCAATATTTTCTGCACGTGTTAGATTTTCAAATTCTAACATTTCTTGTCTTAAAATATCCTCTTGTCTAAAATCATTTACTACTAAAATTCCAATGCCTACAACAGCCACTAATACAATGGCTATAATGACTCCAATAATTGCTTTTTTCATATTTAATTCCCCCTATTTTCAAATATGTTATTAGTTTATCAATAAGATAACTATACTGCAATCTAACTATATTGCTTCTTTCTTCTTTTTGGTACACATTTCTATACATTTCATAATATATTCTCTTTTTTTCTCCTTATTGTATTTTTTCAGTTTCCCACTATATATAATTGTATAATCTTTTATGAATTTAAAATCCTCAGGTCTTACAATTGTTGGTAAATTAATTGGTATTTCTGCTGATTCTAAAATATATTTTACAAATTCAGCACAATAAAAAGAATGATTTGGTTGAATTTTTTTATGAAATCCCACAGCCAATAATCCTAATACATTAAAATAATATTCTGTTTTATGTTCTTCTATTCTTTTAATTTCGTTTTTTACCATGATATATTGTTCTTGTGTTATATCTAAAGAATAAATAAATGCCTCTGTTTTTTTAAATCTCTTAAATGTTCCTGTATGAATTCCTTCTTGTACAAATCCTCCCCAAAAAGGATTATATGGATTTAGTCTTCCAAAACTATACATTTGATTTAAATCCTCATCTAAGGCAATCGAAACATGTGTAAATTCATCTTTTGTCCATTTTCTGATAATCCTTGAAAGTAGTGTTCCTGTGTGTGTTAAAGCTATATATATCTTTTGCATGATATTTCTCCTTTATTTTATCTTATAACAGTATATCATGTATTTTGTAATATGTATTTAGTTTTTCATAAATTTTATTAGTTTTGTGTATAATTATCTTTATTCTACATATACTATCATTACATTTAATTTTATATATTAAATGTAATTATTTCGTTTTAAGACGTTTTAAGACCTCTTTTAGAAGAGGTCTTATCTTTTATATTTTCTTTAATCGTAAGCTATTTAATGTAACTGTAACACTACTAATCGTCATACTAAAAGCTGCAAACATAGGATTCATGGTTATCCCTAATGGAATTAATACTCCTGTTGCAATTGGTATCATACAAATATTATAGAAAAATGCCCAAAATAGGTTTTGTTTAATAATACGCATTGTCTTTTTGCTAATTTGTATCAAGTCATTAATTTTATCTAAATTATCCTTCATTAAAACAACGTCACTACTATCCATGGCAATATCTGTACCACTTCCAACAGAAACACCAATATCAGCTTTTACTAAACTAATGCTATCATTAATGCCATCTCCACACATCATGACGAATCCATTTTCCTTTAGTTTTGTTATTTCTTCTGCCTTTTGTTTTGGTACAACACCTGCAATGACCTTTTCAATTCCAATTGTCTCTCCGATTGCTTTTGCTGTTTTTTCATTATCTCCTGTTAGCATAACAGGAGATATGTTTTGTTGTTTTAATTTATCAATCACTTCTTTTGCATTTTCTTTTATAATATCTTTCACACCAATTAAAGCCATTAAAGTCTGCTCTTTTGCTACAAATAAGATACTATTTCCATCATTTTCTAATATTTCATCATCATTGATTTCATTTTCTTTTATTGTTTTATCAATATTAACATTGTTCTCTAACATTAGTTTTTTATTTCCTATAAGATAATTTACTCCGTTATATTTTGCTTGTATTCCATATCCAGAAATATTTTTAAAATCTGTAACTTTTTTTGAGTCCATGGATATATTTTTTTCTTCTGCATATTTTACAATTCCTCTTGCAATTGGATGTTCTGAATGATTTTCTATATTGGCTACTGCTTCTATGATTTCATCCTCTTTTAAGTCAGAATAGTTAAATATTTGAGATATACTTAAATGTCCTTTTGTTAAAGTTCCTGTTTTATCAAATACAATTGTTTTTATTTTATGTGCATTTTCTAAGGCTTCACTTGATTTTACTAATATTCCTTTTCTACTTGCTAATCCTGAAGCCATCACAATCGCAAGTGGTGTTGCTAAGCCTAAACTACAAGGACAAGCTACTACTAATACAGTAATAAAGATATTAATGATAAAGCCAATATCTTTTCCTAAGATTGCCCACACAATACTTGCTATAATAGCAATTAAGATAATAGCAGGAACAAAATATCCACTAATGGTATCTGCAATTTTTGCAATCAGTGCTTTGGTATTGGTTGCTTCTACAACCATTCTGACAATTTCTGATACAGTAGATTCTTTTCCAATTTTTTCTGCTTTGTATTTTATCATACCATCATAATTCATACTTCCAGCAATGACTTTATCTCCTATTGCTTTCTTTACAGGAACACTTTCTCCTGTGATAAAAGATTCATCAATATGTGTTATACCTTCTATAATTTCACCATCTACCGCTATTTTTTCTCCTGGTTTACAAATCACTATATCTCCTTTTTGAATTTCATCTAAGGTTACTTGCTTTTGTTTTCCGTCTTTTTCAATAGTCGCTAAATTTGGTGTTATCATCATTAAATTTTGTATGGCTTCTTTGGTTTTATCTTTATTTCTTCCTTCTACATATTTTCCGATTTTGATAAAGAAGAGGATAATGACAATTGATTCATAATATAAATGATGAACTGCCTCCTCATTTCCTATAAAAATTTGATAGGTATTATACATACTATATAATAAACTACTAATAACACCTAATCCGACTAATGTATCCATATTAGGTGTTTTATGCACTAAATTTTTATATCCATTTCGTATAATATCTTTTCCTAAAAAGATAGCAATAATCGATAAGATAAATTGCACAATGGAAAAGTAAATCGGATGATGATGCATATTCAAAATTTCAAAAATAGGTAATCCTATCATTTGACCCATAGAAATATATAAAATTAAAATGGCTAAGATAGTTAAACTTATTAATTTATATTTTTCATTTGATGCTTTCTTTTTTTCTTTTTCTAATTTATCAATCCCTAAACTTTCAAATCCTGCTTTTTCGACAAATTTTTCTATTTGTGGGATATCTAATAATTTCTCATCATATTCAATACTCGCATTATTCATAACTAGATTGACAGATGCTTGTTTGATTCCTTCTTGTTTGTTTAAATATTTTTCTAATCCATTGGAACAAGCACTACATGTCATTCCATCTATTTTTAAGAAAACTTTTTTCAAACTATGTTCCTCCCTCTTTATTATTTTTGCTTATATTTCTGATTGTATTTTTATTGTATAGGAAAAATCTGCTTTTATCTTGACTCTATATAAGATTTTTCCGTATACAACAAGGTTAAGCTTCTTATATTTGTGAAGTACTGAGTAGCAGTCTTCACATCTGTGCGTCGAAATCTTTGATTTCGTTAACGCACGCTTTTCTTATTTTACAACTTTAAATCCAGCATCTTCAATTGCTTCGTAAAAATCTTCTAATTTTGCAATTGTTTCATCATATTCTATATCAGCTAATTTATTTTCTAAACTAACTTCCACTGTATTTGCACCTTCAACATTGCTTAATACTTTTGTTAATCGTTTGGAACATCCTTCACAATGCATTCCTTCAATTTTAATTTCCACCTTTTTCATATTTAACACCTTTTCTTTCTTTGCTATGAATATAGACATTTTTATTTTTAAAAGAAAAAATAAATTACTTTTTATCTCATCTTTTTGAACAGATTCATAATTTCTTCTGTTACTTCTGTATGCCCCTCTTTTATTTGTTTAGCTATACATCTCTCTAAATGTTTTTCTAAAATGACATTTTCTAGACTTTCTAGAGCTTTATTTACAGCTAGCATTTGTGTCAAAACATCATCACAATATCGGTCATCTTGTATCATTTGTTTAATCCCTCTAATCTGTCCTTCAATAATATTTAGTCTTTTCGTTAATTGTTTCTTTTCTTCTTCATCTCTATATGTCTTCTTTTCAGAAGTACAACAATTTTCTTTCATTTTTCTTCACCTCTCAGAAAATTATATACCCCATATGGGTATATGTCAAGTTTATTAAATTATTTTATTAACTAAATTTTTTTGTGTACAATGTTATTTTGGTTGAGTAGGAAAAATAGTTTTTTATTCAATAAAAAACACTTCCTACTGGAAGTGTTTTCTTTATCTTATTTATCTAAATAATCTTGGACTTTTTTCATGAATATTAATCTTGCTATAATATCTAATACAGCATAAATTACAATCGTAATACCAACAATTCTAATTGCTAGAGTTGAACTTACTAATATAACAATTCCTGCAATAATCATTAGTAATGCACATAATACAGTTATTGTCCAAAGTCCTGATTTTACCTCTTTCCATACTAAAGATGTTTGGAAATTTCTAATTCCTGAAACAATGATCCATATTCCTAATATTACTCTAAAGATTCCTGTGATTACATCTGAACAAGATAAAACAATTACACCTAACACTGCTGCTACTAATGCAAATGTTAATAAATAGTCTTCTTTATCTTTAGATGTAAAATAATCTACCAATTTTAGGAATCCCATAATGAATAGTACCATTCCTAAAAGTATAGATATAACAGACACCATTTCAGTAGGTCTTATAATTAATAATGCTCCTAATATCACAAATAGTATAGATATTACGATATCTGTCCAGTTTGTTCTCTTTAAAAATTTTTCAGACATTTGTATCTCCTCTCTTTCTTTTGTATTTTCTTTAGAATCATATCATAAAATAAAAAAAATGTACATATTTTTTTAAAATTTTTGTATTATTTTGTCATTCCTTTTTTTAAAATTTCTATTTGCTTAGACAATTCTTCTTTTCCGTTTTTCTTTTGATACTTTCTTATGCATAACATCAATAACCTCTGCTCTTAAAATACAAGTTAATATTCTTAACATATATTCTATATCTTCATCACTTTCAATAGATAACAGGCTTGTATCAATATAACAATTGTTTTTATCCATATCTTTTAAATCTGTAAATTTTTTTAACCTTATATTTTTATAGATATTTACATTTTCATTTCTTAATTTGTTAATAATATTTTGAAATAATTTTACTTCTGCCTCATGATAATTTTTTTCTACAAAGTAAGAATATAAGTCTATCGTTGTTGAAAATATATCTCCCTCATTTTGTATGAGTAATTCTTTAATCTTTTCTTTTTCGTCATTTAAAAAATCTTCAATGATATATTTTAAGGCATCTTCTTTATCTTCAAAATACTGATAAAAACTCCCTCTTGGTATGTTTGCCTCTTCTATCATATTGCTAATAGATGCTTTTTCAAAAGTATGTTTTGTAAATTCCTTTTTTAATGCTCTTTTTATTTTTTCTCTTTTTTCTTCATTTAAATTGTAAAACGTAGATTTTGGCATCATACACCTCCATATACATTATTAGATAACAAAAAATAGTACTTCTATAAAGCACTACTTTCCCCTTCATTATGCATCTTTATTTTCTTTTTTAGCAATTACTTCTTTTCCATCATAATATCCGCAGTTTTTGCATACTCTATGTGGCATTACTGGTTCATGACAATGTGGACAAGTTGTATATGCTGGTTGTTCTTTTTTCCATGTTGATCTTTTAGCATGTGTTCTTGCTTTAGACCATCTTCTTTTTGGTTGTGCCATCTAAATCCCTCCTTGCTTAAGATATATGTATATATCTATTGTTTATTTTATCGATATTTTAGTCACTATAAGATTATACAAGTATTTTCATTTTTTGTCAACTGTTGCCACAATATTTTTTATATAATTCTTGCACATTTTTCTTTGTTAATACCTTGTTTATCCCATCTATACTGACTTGTGTAAAAAAATCTGTTAACATATCTTTTAATTTTTCATTGATTAGTAATTTTTCTCTTTCTTTTTTCCAATATGTTAGAGGATACTCTTTATTCCAATTTTTTCCTTGATAGGTAATTCCTGCTGCTAATTTATCACATATCATTTCTGCTGTATATACATATGGCATAATCGGTGTCTGTTCTGGTGCATTCCTATCCACCCAATACTCACTATGATGCTTATTTCTTCCTTTATGGTGCAACCATGCTTCAGAATATCCTTTGTCTTGCTTGGTACTTACAATTGGTGAACGATTCCCTTCATAATATCGAACACTTTCTAAAAATTCTGTTGGAGAATATTTCGATAAATCATGTACCAATCCTCTCCAAAATAATCTAAGTCTACAACATAATTTAAACACTAACCATCTATGTTTGGTAATGAGTATAAAATGCTTTACTATATTTTTGAATTTTATTTTTCGTTTCATCCTTTATTCCCTTCTAAAAGCATACGTTTATTTTTCTAAGTTAAGTCTACTATACTTTTTTTCTAAAATCAATAAATTTTATTTCTTTTTTTGCATATGATATATAGATTGGAGGTATAAAATACATGTGTGGTTTTGCTGGATTTGTGAATATAAAAGAAAAATTAAATCAAGATTCTAAAATAATTTTGGAGAATATGAATGGTACATTATCAAAAAGAGGTCCTGATGAAGATGGTTATTTTGTTTCAGATAATGCCTATTTAGCACATAAACGATTAATTGTGATTGACCCTAATGGTGGTAGACAACCAATGATAGAACATACATCATATGGAGATTATATTATTTGTTATAATGGGCAGATATATAACATAAAAGAACTTAGAGATATCTTAATCCAAAATGGGTTTACTTTTAAAGGACATTGTGATACAGAAGTCATCTTAAAAGGATATATTCATTTTGGAAAAGAAATTGTCCATCATCTAAATGGTATCTTTGCTTTTGCCATTTGGAATACCAAAGATAAGGAATTATTTATGGCAAGAGACCATTTGGGTGTAAAACCATTATTTTATTCTGTACTTCATAATACCCTAGTATTTGGTTCAGAAATAAAAGCGATATTTCAATATCCTGGAATTGAAAAAATTTTAGATAGCCAAGGTATATCTGAATTATTAGGTATTGGTCCTAGTCATACACCTGGCACAACAATTTTTAAAAATATCTATGAGTTAAAACCTGCTCATTTTGCTGTATTCAATAAATATGGCTTAAAGATAAAACGATATTGGAAGTTACATTCAGAAGAACATATAGATAATTTAGCACAAACTTGTAATCATGTTCGTTACTTGTTAAAGGATTCCATAGAACGTCAATTAGTTTCAGATGTGCCTTTATGTACATTCCTATCTGGTGGTTTAGATTCTAGTATCATCACAAAATTTGCTGTTGATTATTACGAAAAAGAAAAATTACCACCTTTAGATACCTATTCGATTGATTATGTAGATAATGATAAAAATTTTGTTAAAAGTGATTTTCAGCCGAATTCAGATAATTATTATATAAACTTAATGTGTAAAAATTTGCATACCAAACATCATAACATTGTAATTGACACACCAGAACTTGCTTCTTATCTATATGATAGTATGATTGCAAGAGATATGCCTGGTATGGCTGATATTGATTCTTCCTTATTATTGTTTTGCAAGAATGTAAAACCAGAGCAAACGGTTGCTCTAACAGGTGAATGTGCTGATGAAATCTTTGGTGGCTATCCATGGTTCTTTAGAGAAGATGCTTTAAACAGTGGTACATTTCCTTGGTCAATTGCTATTAACGAAAGGCAAACCTTATTACATCCAGATTTAAGTAAAAAAGTACATTTAAGAGAATATATTGATTATCGTTATAACGAAAGTTTAGGAGAGGTTGAAATATTAGATACAGATTCTAAGGAAACTGCTGAAAAACGAAAAATTTCTTATCTGACTTTAAATTGGTTTATGCAAACATTGTTAGACCGTTCTGATAGAATGGCTATGTATAACGGATTTGAACTTCGTGTTCCTTTCTGTGATTACAGATTAGCACAATATGTATGGAATATTCCTTGGGAAATGAAGGCTTTAAATGGTAGAGAAAAAGGATTACTTCGTTATATTTGTAAAGACTTTTTACCTGCTGAAATTGTCGATAGAAAAAAATCACCATATCCTAAGACACATAATCCTACGTATTTAGCTAAAGTAAAAGATATGCTGACAAATATTATGCAAAATCCAAATGCACCAATTAATGATTTATTAAATAGAAAATATATTCTAGAAATCTTAGATACAAATGGTTCTAGTTTTACCAGACCTTGGTTTGGTCAATTAATGACAGGTCCACAGCTTATGGCTTATCTTTGCCAAGTAAATATGTGGCTTGAGAAGTATCAGCCTAAAATTGAATTATAATTTTTAACTTGAGGTCGCAATTTGCAACCTCAGGTTTTACAATTCTTTATAATTTTCTTTTGGCAATTTATTACTATCAGCTATTTTCTTACTTTCTGACTTAACTCTTCTTTCTAATTTCTTCAAATCTTCTGCTGGTTTTAAATTTTCTGGTTTAATGCCTCTTTTATTTAACATATTTCTTACACTCAAATTATTATCTACATGCTCATCAGTTATACTTTCTTCACCATACATATCTTTTTCAGTTACATTGTAATTTGTCATTTCTGTTGCTAGATTTTTTGCTGCAATTGTTAATGTCGGTAAAAAATCTGCTAAAGGTCTATTTTCTTTTACTCCGTATTTTGCTTTCATCTGCATTGTATTTAATCCACCAAATAATGCTGAATCACCTTTTGAACGTATTCTTGCAAAACCTAAATCATCTACTCCTCTTTCATAAATATTTTTAGATAGTTGTTTTTCAGATTCTTTTAGTTTTTCTCTTGCTTCCAATCGATTCATTAGTTTTATTCTGTCCTCAATTATTTCTTGTTTTCTAGTTTGTACTGCAAAATATGTTTGAGCAAATGCGATTTCTTCTTTTTTAGAATCTCCATTTTGAGCTATTAAATAGCAAGCATATCTTGTTAACATATAGTCTTGTAAATTTCTTCTTGCACCTGATCCTATTTGTACCATTTTCGTGACCTCACGAAAATGGTTATCAACTTCTATACCAGCGTTTTCACAAGATTTTATTGCTTTTTTTATTGTTTCAATAAAATTTTCCCACCTTTTGTATCCTAATTGAATCTGTAAATCCCTTGCATACCAAAATTCTATTTTGTCTTTTTCTTCTGTGTTAATAATAGAATCAAATTTTTCTTTTAATTCTATTAGTTTTGATTTTTCAAATTCCATAAAAATCACCTCTATAAATATTTAGATTACCATCCATATATAGAAAAAGGTTCTCCTTTTTGATAAAAATCAAATGCTTTTCTAATATATGGTATTGTATTACTTGGTAGTTTATTAATATCATAAAATTGTAATTCATCGCATTTATCTTTTTCCATAATTTTAATGGTTCCTTCATAATTTTTACATTCGAAAAAATAGTCTATATTTTCTCTATCCTCAGATTTCCTATGCATGACATGTACTATTTTTAAATCCGTTTCTTGAATTTTTATTCCTGCTTCTTCCATTGCCTCTCTCTGCATTGCCCTTATTACACTTTCATTGCCATCTATATGTCCTGCAACAACACTATAATTTCCATCTTCATATCCAGTATGATATCTTCTAAGTAATAATACTTTTCCTTCTTTTATTAGTATTAAATGTACAGAAGTTACTAATTTAAATCTTTCCATATTTTTCACCTTCATCTATTAATTATAAAATGATTACAAATTCATATTTCAATCGCTTACATTATAGAACATATGTTTTGTATTGTCAATAGTTTTTTTTATTCCATTTAATATTTATTATTGTATTTAATAAAATATAAAAAGCAGCCCAAAGCTGCCTTTCAACACTATATTCATAATTCAAATCTATCCTCTAAAACATTTACAGAATCCCCACCAACAAAAACTTTAAACTCTCCACTTTCTGCTACAAATTCTAGTTTCTCATTCCAGAATTTTAACATATGCATATCTATATTAAAATGTATATATTTTATTTCATGTGGCTTAAAATATTCTTTTTTAAACGCTTTCAATTCTTTTACTGGTCTTACCACACTTCCATATAAATCTTGTATATATAACTGTATCACTTCATATCCTGCATAATCACTTTGATTTTCTATTTTTACAGTTATTGTAATCTTTTCATTTTTATTCATTTTATGTTTGTTTAGATATAACTCTGTATATTGAAAATCACAATATGACAAACCATATCCAAATGGATAAAAACTTTCTGTTGGAATATCTTGATATCTAGATACATATCGAAGATTGTCATAATGTGGTCTACCTGTATGGTAATGGTTATAATATACTGGACATTGTCCTACATTTTGTGGAAAGCTCATGGTTAATTTTCCTGATGGATTTTCTTCTCCAAATAGCATTTCTACAATTGCTTTTGCTCCTGTTGTTCCTGGAAACCATACTTCTAAAATAGCATCTAATTTTTGTTCTATTGTATTAAGTTCAATTGGCCTACCATTAAATAAAATTAGCACCATTGGTTTTGACAATGTATATAATGCATTAATTAATTGTATTTGATTTTCTGGTAAAGCAATATTAGAACGTGAACATGCTTCTCCTGTTTGTTTATAATGCTCTCCTAACGCTAAAAGAATAATGTCTGCTTTTTTGGCAATTTGTATGGCTGAAGCAATCATATCTTGTTCTTTTTGGCTTTCATTTTCTACATGCACAGTAGGTAATCCATCTGCTGATAATATTTTATTAATTTCTTCTTGTCTTAAAATCTCACATCCTTTTGCATATAATACCTGACTTCCCATTTTTTCTTTAAATATATCTAAAATAGTACCATTTTTTGTTCTATCAGAAAACATAGACCATGAACCAGTAATTCCAATATTATCTATATATGGTCCAATTAGGGCAATCTTTTTATTCTTTTCTAATGGTAACACATGGTTTTTATTTTTTAATAAGACAAATGTTTCTTGTGTTAATTTTTTTGCTTTTTCTAGATTTGTCGGATTCATTAAATATGTCTTTTCTTTATCCTCATTTGTATTTCCATATGGATTTTCAAATAATCCCAATTTGTTTTTTAATGTCAATATTCTTAAGACACTTTCATTTACTTTCTTTTCTATTTCTTGATTTTCTAAGCACAAGTCTTTTAAGTGATTTGCATATATGCTAGACATCATATCAATGTCAACACCTGCATTAATAGCATTTCTTGCTGCTTCTGTTTCATTTGCAGAATACCCATGTACTATAGTTTCTTCAATTGCCCCATAGTCTGAAATGACAATTCCTTTAAATCCTAATTCTTTCCTGATTACCTCTTGAATTAGCCATTGATTTACTGTTGAAGGAATTCCATTTAATATATTAAATGATGTCATTAACATTTCTGCTCCTGCTTCTATCGCTGCCTTATATGCTGGTAAATAATATTGTCTAAATTCTCTTTCTGACATATCTACTGTGTTATATTCTCTTCCAGCTTCTACTGCTCCATATGCTGCTATATGTTTCACACAAGATGCTATTTTTCCTATTTCTGAAAAATTTTTTCCTTGATACGCTTTTACCATTGTTTTGGCATAAATTTCTCCTAGAAGAGGATCTTCCCCTCCAATGGATTCCATCACCCTTCCCCATCTAGCATCTCTAAATAAGTCTACCATTGGTGAAAAATTCACATTCGCACCTGCAATACTAGATTCCATGCTAGATATTTCTGTCATCTCTTTTACAACTTTGGTATTCCATGAACATCCTTGTGCAATTGGTATAGGAAATGCAATCTTATATCCATTAATAATGTCATCCATAAATAGAAGAGGTATTTTTAATCTACTTTTGGATAAATATTCATCTTGTACCTTTTTAACCTTTTCTGCTCCTATAATATTTAAAACAGAGCCTACATGATATACTGTTTTCTTAGATAGATGTAAATCCTTTAATGGACCTGTTAATACACTGTTTGTATCTTCTGATAGAAATACATCTCCTGTAATTTGTACCATTTGACCTATTTTTTCTTCTATTGTCATTTCATTTAATAATTCTAGTATTTGCTCGTGTTTCATAGACACCTCCATTTGAGCTTACACAGGCACTTCTTTCGTTTTTGTATGTATATTTTCCTTGCTAATATTTAAGATTTCTAATCCTTTTTGTATGTATTCATTTTTCATAAAATGCTTCCATAGTAATTGTGATAAATAATTTTCTATCATCATCATAGATATACCTTTGTCAATTCCAATGACTTCTTTTGAATACCATTGTCCATTTTCTAAGTTATATCCATCAATAAATCCATATCTTCCCCATAGTTTAGGATAATGATTGTAAAAATTTTCTAATGCTTTCATACTTAATTCTGGTGTAAATACAATGGAACCTGCTGATCCACATGGGCTAACCGTTCCATCATTTAGTTTATCTACATCTGCTAAAGCTGGCATTGCTCCATATTCTCCAGAATATCCATTAGGTCCTAAACATGCTGTTAATCCCCATGAATTTTCACCAAACGTTTTAAATCTATCTTTATTTTTAATACAATATGTCCTATTAGCTATGGTTGCTTTTATTGAATTTTCAAACCAATCAATTCCGTTTTCATCTTTTCTATCTCTGAAATCTATCCATGCATGAGAAAATTGATAGGTAAATAATGTTCCACAATATGTATAAATAATATCTTCTATTCCTTCATAAGTACATGTTTCTTTTTTCATATCATCATACATTGTTTTTTGAATTGGATATGTTGGAGAAGCTACCCCTAAAACATACAGCATCAACTGTTCAGCATAC
Organism: uncultured Eubacteriales bacterium; assembly: GCA_949288095.1. Taxonomy (GTDB): domain Bacteria; phylum Bacillota; class Clostridia; order TANB77; family CAG-508; genus CAG-269. The sequence continues at coordinate 9,515 of CASEIX010000059.1, read as the reverse complement.
ATATCCCAATGTCCCCAAAATCCCGTTTCTGGTTTATATCCCATATAAAAATAATTACTTTCTTTATTTCGATACCATTCCCAATTCACTCTTTTATATAGTTCTTCTGCTTTTTGCTTTATCTTTCCTCGAAAATATTCTCCTGCTAATATTGCTCCACATATAAAAATAGCTGTGTCAATGATTGATATTTCACAATTCCATTCTCTCTTTCCTGTATGCATATTGACAAAATGATAATAAAATCCATTTTCTCCTTCTACATAATTTAAAAATGTATCTAATGTTTTACTTGCTCTTTTATAAGCCTCTGGATAAGAAATCCAGTTTCTGTTAGCTCCAATCACTAAAGCTGCTAATCCATATCCAACAGATGCAATACTTGCAATTTCATCTGCATACATATCCTTATCTTTTATTAACCCATATCCTTTGCTATTCAAATCTATATTTGCTTCTTTTATGAAGAAATGATAACTTGCTTTTAATTCTTTTAACAATAATGTATCTCCATATTTCTTTAGTAATCTCATATATATATTTCACCTCTAATACTATCTTAGCATGTCTTTTTACTTTTTCCTATGGAAATTATTGGCGAACTTTAGACAAATATTTTAGAGGCCACAATTTGTGACCTCTATACATTTTTTCTATATATCATTTATATTCTTCCATAAGTTCATCTCTCACTTTTTTATCTAATGCTAAAATCTCTTCAACAGATGTTAATGGTGTTACTTTATGATTATCTAAAGCTTTTTCAATCATTCTTGGTATCTCTGTATAGGTAATTTCTTTATCTAAAAATTTCTTTACTGCTATCTCATTTGCAGCATTTAAAACGACTTGTGCACTATGTCCCATTTCTATTGCTCTAAAAGCTAATTTTAAACATTTAAACTTTTCTAAGTCTGGCTTTTCAAATTTTAGTATTTGTACTTCAAATAAATCTAATTTTTCAATTCTATTTTCTAATCTCGTTGGATAATTTAATGCATAAGCTATTGGAATTTGCATATCTTTTGGTCCAATATTGGCCATAATGGTTCCGTCTTTAAATTGTACCATAGAATGTACTAAACTTTGTCTATGTACAACCACTTGAATATTTGATGGATCTACATCAAATAACCATCTAGCCTCTATAACTTCAAATCCTTTATTCATCATTGTAGATGAATCAATAGTGACTTTTGGTCCCATTTTCCATGTTGGATGATTTAAAGCTTGTTCTGGTGTAATATCATCTGTAATTGGTTTATCGAAAAATGGTCCTCCTGACGCAGTTAATAATATCTTGTCAATTGGATTTGTTTCTTCTCCTCTTAGACATTGCATAATGGCACTATGTTCACTATCTACGGTAAGTAACTCTGTTTTGCATTCTTTTGCTAAATTCATAATCAAAGAACCACCTGTTACCAACACTTCTTTATTAGCTAATGCAACTTGTTTCGTATGTTTTATCATGTTATAAGTAGGCTCTAATCCTGAAATTCCAACTAAAGCTGATACAGCAATATCTGCATCTTCTAATTTAGAAATTTCTCTTAGTCCTTCTTCTCCATAGTAAACATCTAAACCAGGAAATTCCTCTTTTAACCTATCTGCATTTTCTTTTGCTGTAATATACACATGTTTTGGTTGAAATTTGTGAATTTGTTCTATCAATCTTTCAATATTTCTTCCTGCAACTAATGTAATTGCTTGAAACAAATCAGGATTTTCCTCCACAATTCTTAATGTTGTCGTTCCAATAGAACCTGTTGAACCAAAAATAGATATTTTTTTCATATATAAATTCCTCCTATAATTTTTTTATCATTTCTTCAATTTGTTTATCTTCTTTTGCAGGGATTTCATTTGTGTGTAATGAATAGATATAATCTTTTTGTATATCAAAATCTACATTCAGAAATTTAAAAACTAATTTTGCAGTATCTAATGCATGTTTTGGTTCTCCTGTTCCTCCACCAGCCAAAACTAAGATACCTTTTTTTTTCTTAAACTCAATTTTTTTCTTTAAAAAATATCGATTACTCCAAATCCAATTTAATCTTGTTACCATATTAAACATGAGTGGTGTCACATTATACATATATACAGGAGAGGCTAGTATAAGAATATCATAGTCGTCCTTATATAATTTTTCCATGTTATCTTTGATACTACATCCTTCATGTTTCCAACAGTATTTACAATCTATACAAGGCTTTATATTTTCATCATACAGATAAATTTCTTCAATTTCTCCATCCATCTTTTCCTTTATCTTATTTACCATATATGCTGTATTTCCATCTTTATGTGGTGAACCATTTAAAATCAATATCTTCATTTTCTTTCTTCCTTATCTTTCATTTCTCATTGAAACCATAATCTCTCGATTTCTATATTGCTTTGCTTTTTTCGTAATTTCAATAATCCCTTCAATTACCTTTATAGTTAATCCTATTTCTTCTGACATTTCTTCTTTTGTTTTCTTCATCTTTAAAAGTTTCAAACAATTATCGATTTTCTCCCAACTTAATTCTTCTTTTATTTTAAAAATTTCATCTTTTTCTTCTTTACTAAATTTTCTTGCCTTCATAATTGGACCTTGATTAAATATCCAAAAAGCAATATCTTCTAAATCCTCTTGTTTTCTCCAGAATCCCGATGTAGCTGGTTGCTCAATTACTTCTCTTCTTGTTCCGATTTCTTTTGCTAATTGTATAACTTCAGTTTTATATAAATGTTCAATTGGTTTAAAATGAGCCAAATTATCTCCAAATGTCATAAAAAATCCTAATTCGTATTCCGTAAGATTAGTACAACCTGCAATGATAAAGCCTTTATCTTGATAAGAGGATATAATTGCTGATCTCATAGAACATTTTGCTTTTGCTGGATCCAATATTAATTTAGAATTAAAAATAGGTTCATTTTCTGCTTGTTCTAATATCTTTATAAACTCCATACTTTTTCCTTCAAATGGAAGAATCGTAAGTGGTACCTCTAAATCTTCTGCCAAATTTTTAACATTTTTTACAAATTTTGCTTCTGTTTCTGTTTCTTTAACAAATACTAGTTTTATTCTATCTTTTCCTAATGCTCTATAGCATAATCTTGCAACAACATCTGAATCAATTCCTCCTGATACTAAAATTAGTACACGTTCATCCTCTAGAACATATGATTTTATAAATTCCTCTATTTTTAATATTTCTTTATCCATATAAACCTTCTTTATTTTCTAATTTCTTTTTTACTATTATATCAATAAAATACTTTTATAGCAATCATTTGCATCAATGTTTTTATTACATACAAAAAAACAGCTTAATCTTTACAATAAAAGAATTAATCTGTCTTTTATATTATCTTTTTTAATCTTTTTAATGAGAAAACCACCTCTCACGAGGTGATTTTCTCTAAATGGCATTATTTTTCTACAATAATACGGTATCCTAACTCCGTTTTCCCGTATGTTGACGAGGTCGGGATAGCAGACCCCCACTGGGGAATCTGTCCGTGTTCTACTGTTACAGTAGAACCTGGATTTTCTATCCGTTTTTGAGCAGCAATCTTATTTGCATACTCCTCCCCATTTAATTCTGTTGTTAAATATATATTTTCCCCTAAATATCAACAAAAGCAAGTTGTAGCATATAAACCTATCCTCACTTGGATAGGTTTATGCCATACTATTTCATTTTTTCCTTTATTTTTACCAATGTATTTAATGCATCAATTGGTGTTAATTCATTTAAATTAATTTTATCAATTTCATGAGCAATTTCCGCTAGTTTGAAATTATACATATCAAATTGTCCTTCTACTTGTTTTTTATCTTTCTTTTCTTCCTTTTTGCCTGTTAAAATATTTTTTCTTTCTAAAGATTTTAAAATCTTATTTGCCTCTTCTGTCACTAGTTTTGGAACACCTGCTAATCTCGCTACATGAATACCATAACTTTCATCTGTTCCGCCTCTGACAATCTTCCTTAAAAAGATAATATCTTCTCCTTTTTCTTTAACAGCAATCGAATAATTTTTAACACCTTCAATTTTCTCTTCTAACTCTGTTAATTCATGATAGTGTGTTGCAAATAACGTTTTTGCTCCACATTTTTCTTTGTTTGCAATGTATTCCGCTACCGCCCAGGCAATAGATAGTCCATCATATGTAGAGGTTCCTCTTCCAATTTCATCTAAGATCACTAAACTGTTTGGCGTTGCTTCTTTTAAAATAGTGGCTACCTCCATCATTTCCACCATAAAGGTACTTTGTCCCATACTTAAATCATCAGATGCACCTACTCTTGTAAAAATTTTATCGACAACACCAATTTTAGCCTCCTCTGCTGGTACAAAACTTCCCACTTGTGCCATTAAGGTAATTAAAGCAACCTGTCTCATATAGGTAGATTTACCAGCCATATTGGGTCCTGTTATGATAGATAATCTGTTTTCATCTTTATCTAAATATGTATCATTTTCTACAAACTCTCCTGCACCTAGCATTTTTTCAATGACAGGATGCCTTCCTCCCTTAATATCAACAACTCCAGAATTATCAACTTTTGGCATACAATAATTCATATCTTCTGCCACTTGTGCAAATGATGCTAACACATCTAATGTAGATACAAGTGTCGCCGTTTTTTGTAATCTGACAACATTTTTGGCAATATCTTCTCTTATTTTTGTAAATAAATCATATTCTAAGCTAACAACTTTTTCCTCTGCACCTAAAATTTGATTTTCTAGATTTTTTAATTCCTCTGTAATATATCTTTCTGCATTTGTTAAGGTTTGTTTTCTCACATATCTTTCTGGAACTTGGTCTAAATTAGATTTCGTAACCTCAATAAAATAGCCGAATACTTTATTAAATCCTACTTTTAAGTTTTTAATACCTGTTTTTTCTCTTTCCTCAGCCTCTAATTGGATAATCCAATTCTTTCCCTCTGTTGTTGCTGTTTTTAGTTTATCCACCTCTTCATTATATCCTAATTTGATAATGCCACCATCTTTTACGGTCATTGGTGGATCTTCTACAATTGATTTTTCAATCAATTCGTAGATATCTTGTAATTCATCCAAATTTTCATAAATATCTTTTAACATAGGAGATTCACAATTTTCTAATACTTTCCTAACCTCTGGTAATCTTGCTAAAGAATTTTTTAATGTAATCATATCTCTTGCATTGGCATTACCATAAGCCATTTTTCCTGCTAGTCTTTCAATATCATAGACTTTTTTTAAATTATCAATAATATCTCCTCTGAGCATGACATTTTCCTTTAATTCTTTAACAGCTTCTAATCTTCTATTAATTTCTAATGTGTCAATTAGTGGATCATTTAACCATCTTCTTAAATGTCTTCCTCCCATAGAAGTTGATGTTTTATCTAATACCCATAATAAGGTTCCTTTTTTAGATTTATCTCTCATCTTTTCTGTGATTTCTAGATTTCTTCTAGCATTAATATCTAATGACATATATTTTGATATTTGATAAACTGTAATTTTATTGATATGGTCTAAGCTAGTCATTTGTGTTTGTTCTATGTATTCAATTAGAGCATTAATACTTGCTACTGCAAAACTTCTTTCTTCTATATTTTCAATTGGTTTTTGATTGGTATCTACTAGATTAAATCGTAATTTGATAATATCTGGTTTACTATCAAAAAATTTGTCTTGGAATCTTGTAATATATGTACTAAAACGTTCTCTAATTTTACTCATTTCTTCTGTGCAATCTGCCAAATTAGAATTGATTACCAATTCTGATGGTGAATATCTTGCAATTTCATCTAACAATTGTGGGAAATTGTGATTATCTTTAATTTCTGCTGCATAAAATTCTCCTGTTGAAATATCACATACACTAATACCAAAATAGATTCCTGATTTAAAAATAGACATGATATAGTTATTTTTTCTTTCTTCAAGCATGTTACTCTCTACAATGGTACCTGGTGTAACAACTCTAATAACGCCTCTTTTGACAATTCCTTTTGCACTTTTAGGATCCTCTAATTGCTCACATATGGCAACTTTATATCCCTTTGCAATTAATCTGGAAATATACATTTCAGCAGCATGATGTGGTACACCTGCCATTGGTGCTCTTTCTTCTTGTCCACAATCTTTTCCAGTTAAGGTAATTTCTAGTTCTCTTGCTGCAGTAATGGCATCATCAAAAAACATTTCATAAAAGTCACCTAATCTATAAAATAAGATACAATCCTTGTATTGTTCTTTGGTTTCAAGATATCGTTGCATCATAGGCGAAAATTCTTTATTTTTATTTTCTGACATTTATATTTCTTCTCCTTTCTTTCTTTCGTTTTCCTTATCTATTCCATTAATAATATCTTTTATTTCCCTTCTAAAAGAATCATCATCTGTGTATTCTGGTAGCTTATACTTTTGCCATGCCCAATCACTAGGTTCTATTCTTTTTTCTAATTCTTCAGCAGGAATAACCCCAGACATGTGTGCATCTCTCAAATTACACACACCTTCTAAAAATCTTTGGCTATTTTCTGAAATCAGAAATGGATTTTCTGTAAGAATATATTCTGATAATGACATATATCGGTTTCCTACCTTAACTAGAAAATTATCCCCAATAATCAAATGCATTTTTAGTTTTTTGATAGAATTTTTAAAAATCCTTGGGTATTTCACTATATATCTATTTACTTGATCTTTGGATATATTGGGAGACCAATTATCAAATATTTCACACATGGGTTTCAATTTTCTTTCCACATCATTTGTCATAAATCTCGAATCTCTTAAAATCATATGGATAACATCTTGTTTTGTGATATAGCCCTTATCACTTGGATTCATTCCTTCATTTCTTTTATCTATAAAATCAAATATTTCTACTAATTTTATAGCAAATGTATCTTTTGCCATTGTTGTATGTTGATTAATATTTATATTTTCAAATATGGTTTCAATATCTTCTTTCCTTATTCCTAATTGTATTAATTTTTCTATTGCTTCTTTATAGTTTTCTTCCCTTTGCTCTTTTTTTATTGTTTTTGCACTTTTTCTATTTTTTCTAAAATTATTACTTAATACTTTCTGAAATTCTTCTTTTTCTTCATCTGACAAAATAGCTAAAATATTTTTTCTCAATGTTTTTCTATCAATATGAACTTCCTCTGCTAATGAACGAATGGATTGCCCTTGCATAATTTTATTTTTACAATCTATTAAAAAACTTTTTTCTAATATTAATTTATCCATATAAACTTCCTTTAAATTTAACTTTTATTTTTCTACAACAATTCCTTTTAAATACCACATATGTTCTGACACAATTTTTAAATCTATCATTTGATTAATCAAATTTTTGTCTCCTTCAAAGATAACCACTTTATTGCTATCTGTTCTTCCTGTTAGCATTTTTTCATTATTCTTACTTGTCCCTTCTACTAATACTTTTTGGACAGTTCCTACATATTTTTGATTGTTTTCTTCGATTTGGCTTTCCACCAATGCTTTTAATCTATCAAAACGTTTGTGCTTAATTTCCTCTGGAATTTGATTTTCCATTTTATCTCCTGGTGTTCCTACTCTTCTTGAATAAATAAACATGTATACTTGTTCGAATTTTACTCTTCTCACAACATCTAATGTATCTTCAAATTCTTCTTCTGTTTCTCCTGGGAATCCTACAATAATATCTGTTGATAATGTTAGATTTGGTATTTTTGCCTTCATCTTATCTACTAGATTTAGATATTGTTCTTTTGTATATTTACGATTCATTTCTTTTAATACTTTTGTATTTCCAGATTGTAATGGTAAATGTATTAATTTACATACTTTATCACAGCTAGCAATTGCTTCAATGACATCATTTGTAAAATCTTTTGGATGTGGCGAAACAAATCGAATCCTTTCAATTCCTTCTATTTTATTAATTGCTTTTAGTAATGTAGCAAAAGAATGAACCCCTTCATATTCCTCAAATGGCATTCCCTTTTCTTTTTCTACTCGTAAATAGGAATTGACATTTTGCCCTAATAAAGTAATTTCTTTATATCCTTGTTTTGCTAATTCTTGTACTTCTTTGATAATTTCTTTTGGTTCTCTACTTCTTTCTCTTCCTCTTACATAAGGTACAATACAATAAGTGCAAAAATTATTACAACCATTCATAATGGTAACAGATGCTTTGATATTGCTATCTCTTTTAATTGGTAGTCCTTCATAGATTTCTCCATCAATATCTAAAATATCTTCTTGTTTTTTCTTTTCGATTAACGCTTTGTATAAATCTTCTGGAAAACGATACAATGTATGTGTTCCAAATATGATATCAACAAAAGGATAACTTTCTTTGATTTTATCAGTTATATGTTTTTCTTGCATCATACAGCCACCAATGGCAATAATGGTTCCTCTTTCTTCTTTTACACGTTTCAATTCTCCTAATTTTCCAAATAGCTTATCTTCTGCATTTTCTCTTACACAACAGGTATTAAATAGATTCAAATCAGCATCTTGAAATTCATCTGTTCTTGTATATCCCATCTCTTCTAGCATACCACAAAGTTTTTCTGAATCATTTTCATTTAGTTGACAACCCATTGTTAAAATATGATATTTTAATCCTTTTCCTTGATGTAATTGTTTCACTTTTTCTATATATTCTTCTTGTTTTTTAACTTCTTTTATTGTATCCACACTTATACCTCCATCATCTGCATATTTTATTATATTTTCGCGATTTTTGCAAGAAATTTGTCGGTAAAATCTTTTTTAATTCCTTTTTTAATGGTATAATATATAAAAAGACATACAAAGGAGGATTTTTAGATATGAATGATTTTAGTTCTTTATTAAAAACAAAAGCTTCTAAAAGAATTGGGCGTTCTAATGTAATTGAAATGTATAGACAAGCAAGAAGTGAAAATAAAGAATTTTCATTAGAAGATTTACAATTATTAAATACGAACGATTTATTAAAAAGAGATTTTAAGCATAGAATAGATAAACATATATTAGCTTTATGGGGAATGTTAGATATGAAATCTTATGTTGATGCAATAACTGGTAATACGATAAATCCTTATTTTTTAACTACAAAAGATCTAAAACCTGTCAAAGATTTAGCAGAATACACCTATCTATCTGATGAAGCAAGACTTTTAAATTTATTAGATATTAAATATATTAAAAGTTTTGAATTAGAAGGTGTTTCATTTAGTGAAGTCTTTTTAGTAACTTATGAAATTGCGGATAAAGATAATTATTTTAGACCATATGTAACTTTTTTAACACTAAATCCAGATAATCAATTTATTGAATTCGGATATGGATATGATACAAATGATAATGGAAATGTAGAATTATTCCTATCTTCTTATAATTATCTAGTTTATTTAACACCAAAAGGAGCTATTCATTCTCCATTATCTGGTAAAATGACAAGATTAAAAATTCAAGATATTTTAACTTCTGAAGAAATTTCAAGATTATATAAATAAATAT
>CASEIX010000058.1 GCA_949288095.1 uncultured Eubacteriales bacterium | reverse complement strand
CAGTTGATATTATTATCAGACCATGCCAGAGAATGGATGGAATATATCGAAGAAAAGAATAAAGATTTAAAGATTTTTGACAAAAAGATATTTTCTTATGATATAGGAGCTGTCAAATCGGATGAGAAAACTTTTAAGCTTGTATTAGAACAAGCAGGAATTGTAGCAGGTGAAACATTATTTATAGATGACTATGAAAAAAATATAAAAAATGCAGAAGCAGTAGGAATTCATGGAATTGTATTTGAAAATGCAGAACAATTAAGGAAAACATTATCTTCAGAGTATCATTTATTATAATGATAAAATAAATATAAAGGAGAGGTAGATATATGAAAAAATGTCTATTACTAGGAAATGGTGGAAGAGAAGCTGTACTTGCTGAACAAATTGCAAAAGGATATGCGCTATATGCCATATTACCATATGCGAATCCATCAATTGTAGAGCAAGTAGAAAAATCAAATGGAAAATATATCATAGGAGATCCATTTGATAAAACACTTGTAGAAAAATTTGTAAAAGAAGAAGAAATTGAAGCAGCAGTGGTTAGTCAAGATAATTTGCTACAAGAAGGATTAATTGATTTAGCAAGAAAACTTGGATTACAAACCTTTGGACCAACATCAAAAGGAGCAAAAGTAGAATGGAGTAAAACATATGCTTTAGATATTGTAAAACAATTAGCACCTGAAATGATTATCAAAAATGAAAGTGTAAAAACTATTGAAGAATTAGACGAAGTTATGAAAAACTACAATGATGACAGTTTTGTTGTAAAACCAGAAGGGTTAACAGGAGGAAAAGGTGTTAAAGTAGGAGGCATTCATTTTAAAGGAAAACAAGAAGGATATGATTATGCTAAATCTTGTTTAGAATCTGATGGAAGTGTTATTGTACAAGATAAAGTAGAAGGTAGAGAATTTACTGTTATGGCATTAACAGATGGAGAAAATATCGTCGTAACACCAATTACTTTTGATTATCCATATCGTTTTGATGAAGACAAGGGACCAGGAACTGGTGGAATGGGTTGCCTTAGCTTTGAAAATGGATTATTACCATTCTTAGAGCAAAAAGATGTAGATGTATGTAGTAAATTAATAAAAGACACGATTCAATATGTCAATAAAGATAGTTTAGAATTTACAGGTGTTATCTATGGTGGATTTTTCAAATGTAAAGATGGTATTAAATTTATAGAATTTAATGCAAGATTTGGAGATCCAGAAGCATTAAATGTATTAAACTCTTTAGAAACACCATTTACAGAAGTATTAGAAAATATATTCAATAAAAAATTAAGTACAGAAAATTGTAAATTTAAAAAGAATTATACATTTACCATTTATGTAGTTAGCCCAGATTATGCAATACAAAAAAGCAAAGAACCATGTGTATTTACAGTTAATAAAAAAGCAATTGAAGAAAGTGGTGTTAAAATATATTTTGCAAGTACAAAACCAGTAGAAGGAAATACTTATGAGGCTGTGGGAACTTCAAGATTATTTGGTATAACAACAATAGGAAATACATTAGAAGAAGCAAAAGAAAAAGCATATAAAGCACTAGAAGGAAATATTAGTGATAATTTAGATTATAGAAAAGATATTGGAGAAATTTACGAGCATTAAAAATGACAAATTTGGGACAATTAGGGACGTTTCTTTTTGGACATTTTTAAAATGACAAATTTTACGTAAAAAATGAATAATATAAATAGCTAAAATAATAAATCTAAATTATACTATAAAGTGTCCAAAAAGAAACGTCCCTAATTTCCCCAAATTGCTCAATTGACCTTAAAGTTCACCTGTTTCAAATTTCTTAATCACATTAACTAATTGAATTTTTTCAACAGCTTGTACTTTACTTGCTAAAGATTCTGGAGTATCTGTTTCTAAAACATCAACAACAGTTTGGCTAATGATATTACCTTTGTCATATTCGTTATTGATATAGTGAACAGTTACACCACTTTGTTTTTCTTTAGCATCGATAACAGCTTTATGAACATGCATACCATGCATTCCTTTACCGCCATATTTAGGAAGTAAAGAAGGATGTGTGTTGATGATTGTATAGTTAGAAAGTAATTTATCACCAATTAATTTTAAATAACCTGCTAAAACAATTAGATTAATGTCATAATGAGATAATACTTCATATAACTCATTATCAATATCTTGATAATTCTTATTTTTTATGATATAAGTAGGAATGCCTGCTTTTTTGGCTCTTTCTAATGCAAAAGCATCAGGATTATTTGAAACTACCAATACGATTTTAGAATTTAAAATTTTATTATGAATTGCATCAATAATTGCCTGTAAAGTAGAGCCATTACCAGAAGCAAAAACAACTAAATTATACATATAAACAACTCCTTATATAATTTATATTAATTTGTACATTTGATTGCATTGTAGCAAAAACACAGTTAAATGTCAAATTCGGAACGATAGGGACGTGTCAAATCGTTCCAGAAGAGAAGAAAAAGAGGATAAAAAAGGTGGAACTATTTGACACGTCCCTATCGTTCCAAACAAAAATAGAAAGAGAGTAGTGGAAAAATGTTTGGAGAAAAAATAAAAGAAGAATGTGGAATCTATGGAATTTATGGAATTGAAAATCATGAAGATGTAGTAACACCTGTATGTGTTGGACTATCAGGACTTCAACATAGAGGAGAAGAAAGTTGTGGAATTGCAGTAAATGAAGATGGTGTGATTCATTTTCATAAAGATTTAGGATTAGTATCTGATGTATTTACAAAACATATCCAAAATTCATTACCAACAGGTAAAATGGCAATTGGACATGTTAGGTATTCAACAACAGGGGAAAGTAGAAAAGAAAATGCACAACCAATGGTTGTAAGACATAAAAAAGGAAATTTGGCAGTTGTTCACAATGGAAATATTACAAATGCATTAGAATTAAAAAGAGAATTGGAAGACCAAGGAGCAATTTTTACAACAACAAGCGATACAGAAGTTATTTGTCATATTATTGTTAGAGAAAGAATTAAAACAGATTCAATAGAACAAGCAGTTAAAAATACAATGAAAATTATAAAGGGAGCATATTCTTTATTAATTATGTCACCACAAAAGTTAATTGCTGTAAGAGATCCTCAAGGATTTAGACCATTATGTATGGGTCATCTAGGAGATGACATCGTATTTGCTTCAGAAAGTTGTGCATTAGATATTACAGGTGCTAAATTCGAAAGAGATATAGAACCAGGAGAAATTGTCGTTGTTACAGATAATCAAGTGCAAAGTGAAAAATATATGCCAAATGAAAGAAAAGGAATGTGTATTTTTGAATATATCTATTTTGCAAGACCAGATTCTGTAATAGATGGTATCAATGTACATATTTTCAGAGAAAATGCTGGAAGATATTTGGCAAAGCAAGCTCCAGTAGATGCAGATATTGTAGCAGGAGTTCCAGATTCTGGATTAGATGCTGCTTTAGGATATTCAAAAGAATCTAAAATCCCTTATGATATGGTATTTACCAAAAGTAAATATATAGGAAGAACCTTTATCCAAAATGCACAAAGTAAAAGAAAAGATTTAGTTGCATTAAAATTAAATCCTTTAAGAGAAACGGTAAAAGGAAAAAGAATTGTTTTAGTGGATGATTCCATTGTAAGAGGAACAACCATTACAAGAATTATCAGAACATTAAAAGAGGCGGGAGCAAAAGAGGTACATATCAGAGTAGCATCACCAGCTTTTGTAGGCGTATGTTATTTTGGAACAGATGTTGACAAAAAAGAAGCCTTAATTGCAAATCAAATGTCAAAAGAAGAGATTGAGAAAAAAATCGGAGCAGATTCTTTAGAATATCTAAGTATGGATAGCTTAAAAGAAATTGCAAAAGGTTGTAAAATAAATGATTTTTGTTATGGATGTTTCACAGGAACATATCCAATTGAAGTTCCTGAAACTCTTGAAAAAGATCGTTTTGAAAAAATTAAATTTTAATAAAAGAAAGGGGATTTTGGGGACAGACTCATTTTTCCCTTTTTAAAAATAAATGAGTAAAAAAATATAGAATATAAAAAAATGAAACGATTTTGCGTATCTAAATTTGAATTTAGAAATTATTAATAAACCTGTGATTCTCTTGCATTTTGCTTTTTATAAATAAAGCAACAATGAAAGAAAATCACAGATTTATTTTAGAATTTCTATGAAAATTTGGCTTATACAAAATTGTGTAATGGTTTTATATTCTATATTTTTTTGTATCTCAAATTAAAAAAAGGGAAAAATGAGTCTGTCCCCAAAATCCCCTTTCTAGAATTATTCATATTTTTTACCTGTTAACATTTCATAAGCCTCAATATATCTTTGTCTTGTTGTCATAATAACATCTTCTGGAATTGGAGTATCACCTTCAGGATTATATCCGCTAGATTTTATCCAATCACGAAGATATTGTTTATCAAAACTTTTTGGATTTGTTCCAACTTGATAGTCTTTTGCAACCCAGAATCTACTAGAATCAGGAGTTAATACTTCATCTCCAAGAACTAGTTCACCATTTTCATCAAGTCCAAACTCAAATTTTGTATCAGCAATAAGCACACCTTTTGTTGCAGCATATTCAGAACATTTTGTATATACTTCAATTGTTTTTGCTCTAAGTTTTTCTGCTAAATCTTTTCCAATTAAATCACAAACTTCTTCAAAAGAAATATTCTCATCATGACCTTCTTTTGCTTTAGTTGTTGGAGTAAAGATTGGTTCAGGTAATTTTTGTGCTTCTTGTAATCCTTCAGGAAGTTTAATACCACATACAGTTCCATCATTTAAGTAACTTTTCCAACCAGAACCTGTGATATATCCTCTTACAATACATTCTACTGGTATCATTTTTAATTTTTTAACTAACATACTTCTTCCTTCAAATTCAGGTGTTTGGAATTCTTCAGGAAAATCTTTTAAATCAGTTGAAATAACATGATTTGGTATGATATTTTTTGTATAATCAAACCAGAATTTTGAGATTTGGTTTAATATTTTTCCTTTATCAGGAATTAAATTTGGTAAGATATAATCAAATGCAGAAATTCTGTCAGATACAACAAGTAATAATTTGTCATCATCTACTTCATAAATTTCACGAACTTTACCACTACTAATTTTTTTCATTGTTTTCACATTCCTTTCAATTTTTATTGTTTTTTCTTTCAAAATGTCCAAAAGGAAACGTCCCCAATTGGACAAATTTGATTATTTATTCATATTTTCTAAATAATTTGCATATCCCATTTCTTGAAGTTTTTCATCTTTTTTAGAAACAGCATCTTTTAAAGAATTTTTATAAGCTGCTAATTTTTCTTTAATGCTTTCATCTCCAACAGCTAAGATAGAAGTTGCTAGAATACCAGCATTTTTAGCACCATTGATTGCAACTGTTGCAACTGGAATTCCTGAAGGCATTTGAACGATTGAATATAAAGAATCAACGCCTCCTAATGTTTTTGTATGAATTGGAATACCAATGACTGGAACAGTTGGTAACATAGCAGCAAATACACCAGGTAAATGTGCAGCACCTCCAGCACCAGCGATAACAACTTTTACACCATTTTCTTTTAAGCTATTAGCATATTCCATAGCTTTTTCAGGTGTTCTGTGTACAGAAAGAATTTTCATTTCATAAGAAATTCCCATATCTTCTAAAAATTTAGCTGCATCTTTCATAATAGATAAATCAGAATCACTTCCCATAATAATGGCAACATCAAAATTTTTCATTTTCTCCTCCTTTAATTTTTTATTTATTTTATTGTTATATTAAGATGTTCTTCGACTACCAAGTTGACTAATAACTTCTCTAGAAGCCTTATTGGCAGTAGAAAATATCTTATTAATAAAATCTGAATTAATAGTGTCTGTATAGGCATATCCTTGAATAACTGAAGCAAAGAAAGCATCTCCAGCCCCTGAAGAATCAATTACTTTTGCAATGACTTCAGGTTCTTTATCAATTGTTTTTAATTCATTGTTTTCTTTAAAAATGAAGGTAGCACCTTTTTTTCCTTTTGTAACAACTAACAAATCTAAATCAAGTAAATTAAAAAATTCAAATTCATTTTGAATTTGTAAACGTTCAAACAATAAAGGTTTAACAGTTTCATTTAATTGAATTAAATTTGCAGTTTTAAAAAACATCGTTAAATATTGTTTTGTAAAATGTTCAATAAAACGAACATGTCCAATATCTAAACAAACTTTTTTCTTTTGAAGATTTGAAATAAAATCAAAATTAATGGTTTCAAATTTATCTAACAAAACATAAATATCATTTTCCAACATATCTTTTGGTAATTCTATTGGAAGATTATCCCTAAAAAATAGAGTGCGTTTGTTAGTAATTGGAGAATACCAACTATGGATAATACTATTGTCTCCTAATTCACTTTGATTTGGAATGATAATATTCATGATAGAAGTTGAAATATCATCATGGCGAACAAGGTCAATATTCACATTACCTGCTTTTAAAGAAGAAAGGGCAATATCACCTTCTTTATCTTTACCACAAGTACCAACAGCATAACAGGTTTCACCTAGATAAGATAAGTTATATAATGTGTTCCAGTTACTACCACCACCATCTTGTTTGATTAATTCTAAATCTCCATTATAGATATTATCTAATATAATATCTCCATGAGATATAAATAATTTAGACATAATCCATTCCTCCCATTGGAAATTATATTATAAAAAAGCAAAATATACAAGTATTTCTGGGATAAAACAGCAAAATATTCAGAAAATTTACATAATTTTACAATAAAAGTGTAAAAATGCGATATATGTACAAAATTCAAGATTTGTGGTATAATTTTAATAGTTGTGAATTTGAAAAGATAAGAAAAGGGAGAAAATTATGAAAATAAAAAATACAATAAAAGAATTTCAAGGAAAAATAATTGATAAAACAAAAAGATTTAAAAGACAAATTGAATTAAAAAGATTAGAAAAATATGCAAATGAAATTGATATGGTATTAACATTATACAACAAAAAAAGTTGTGATGAAACCATGATGATAAAAGGGCTTAGAAAATCATCAGGAGAAACGACAGTTAGAAAAACACATCAAGAGGATGTAGAAAAAATCACAAAGGAAATTGCTAAGAAATTAGGACTAAATGAACAAATCGTAGGAATTATGGCAAAACATCATGATATTGGACATACTTTTTTAGGTCATAGCGGAGAATGGTGGATATCTAATATTCAAGAAGATGACGGATTAGGATTGGTATGCCATAATGCAGTAGGTGCAAGGGAACTTGTTTTTACAGAGCATATATATGATCAGATGATAGAGAAAATAAAAGTACATAATCCAGAAATCGGTCCTAAAGAATCAGAAAAAATAAAAGAATCTTTATGGCTTATTATGGATGGTATTAATACACATAATGGAGAAACAGCAGAAAAGGAATATATACCAAACATCAGTAAAACGGAAAGAGAATTCGAGTCAGAAATCTTAAAATGTTATGGTGTAAAAAGATATGACAGAACTATTAAACCAGCAACAGCAGAAGCTTGTTTAATGAGATTAGCAGACCAAATTTCATATATCCCACTAGATATGGTAGATGGACTAAGAGAAGGATTAGTAAGAGATAAAGACGGAAATATTGTAGATACATTAGATGAGGATTATATTCGCGTATTAACAGCTTTAGGTATTGCCAAAACAGAAATTGATATAGCGAATAAAGAAAAATCTTATTCAAAAATAGCAGAAAGATTAAAAGAAATTTTTGTAAATGATGTTATAGCGAATAGTACAAAAGGAAAAATTACCATGTCTCCAAGAGTAATGACATTAATGAATGAATTGAGAAACTTGAATAATCAAAAAGCAGTAGACAATGTTATATTAAAAGAAGACCAAGAGACCTATCCATCAGCAATTCGTATATTAAGAGATAAATATGCAAAAATCTTTTTAGAAGAAAATTTGGATGAAAAAATTAAACAAAGAAGTGAAGAAGATAGTCAACATCAAGGAAAAAGAGAATGTAATAAACTTTTAGAAGCAACTTTAAAGCTTTCACAAGAAGAAATGAAAACAGAGGACGAGGAAAAAGTAGAAACACCATCAGAATATAGTGAAAATGATGAAAAATTTATCAGATATGTATTAAAATCAGATACAAGAGATTTACAATTCACAAGTAGAGCTGCCCAAATAGCTTTAAGGGAATCTATTGTAGAAGAATTAGATTTTGCCAGAGAACATGTATCAAAACAAAGAATATATCAAGACAAGGAAGAATTAGGTTTAGACTATAGAAATAAAAATGCAAGAATGAAATCTTATATATCTTATTATATGGGACAACAAAATAAAGGAAAGATGATTGGTGGATATAGTGAAGAAAATAGAAGAAACGATATAGAAAAAATATATAAAAATGTGCTTTCAGGGAAACTATCTAAATATCATGAAGATATGAGAACAAGAGTGGCAAAATTGATGGCAGGTAAATACATTGCATCATTAAATGATTCTGAGTTTTTACAATTATTGAAAGAAGAAGGATTGGTTTCACAAGAGCAAGCAGAATCTTTAACAAGAAAATATAGAGATATAGAAGATTTACAAGATGAAGTATACATACAAAGCAATTGGAAAAATATAGCAAAAGCACAACAAGATCATACCCAAATACAATGAGAGGTAAAATAATAGATATTTATGAATATTTTAATAACCATTAATAAAAAATATGTAAAACAAGTAAATATATTATTAAATTCTATTCAGTATTCTAATGCAAAAGAAAATTTTAATATATATGTATTACATAGAGATTTAGAAGAATCTGACTTAAAGATAATCAACAATAATTTAGATTTGAAACGATTTCAAATTCATCTAATAAAAATAGCAGAAAAGGAAATTCAAAAATTTCCTGTACATGAAAAGCGATATCCTGTAGAAGTGTATTTTAGAATTTTTGCTAACAAATATCTGCCACAAGATTTAGAAAGAATTCTTTACTTAGATGCAGACACGATTGTGATAAATTCATTAAAGGAACTATATGAAACAGATTTTGAGGATAACGATTATGTTGCGGCAACACATGTCAAAAAAGTGTTGCATAAACTAAATGAAATTCGATTAAATATAAAAGAAGATGAGCCATATATTAATACAGGTGTTCTCTTAATGAATTTAAAAGAATTAAGAAAGGTTAATATAGAAAAAGAAGTAAAAGCATTTATAGAAAAAAATGAAAAGAAATTATTATTGCCAGACCAAGATATACTTGTATCCATATTTGGAGATAAAATTAAATTAGTGGATAGTTTAAAATATAACTTAGGGGAAAGAACATTAAATACATATAATATCAATCATCCAAAAAATCAAATCGGATTACGATGGATTTGTAGGAACACAGTTATTATTCATTATTTTGGTAGAAACAAACCATGGAATAAGCAATATATAGGAAGATTAGATTGTTTTTATCATAAAATAGAAAAAATGATACGAAAACATGCAAAAGAAAAAGTATTGATATTATCTTGTGGAACGGGAGGAGGACATAACTCAGCAGCTAAAGCGATTCAAGAAGATTTAATTAGTAAAGGAATCGATACAGATTTTATTGAATATTTAGATATTGTCAATCAAAGAGTTAGAAATAATGTAAATAAACTATATATTCATTCTACAAGAGAAAACGGAAAAGTATTTAAAGTGGTATATAAATTAGGTGAAATTTATCAAAAAACAAATTTAAAATCGCCAGTATATGCTTTGAACTTTTTAAACAAGAAAAGATTGTATAAATACATTATAGATAATAATTATCAATATATCATCACAACACATTTATTTGCTGCACAATCTTTAACAGCTATCAAAAAAGAGCATCCTATAAAATTTATGGCAGTGGCAACAGATTATGTATGTATTCCATTTTGGGAAGAAACCAATCCAGATGACTTTGTGATACCAAGTGAAGATTTGAAAGAAGATTTTAAAAATAAAGGAATACCAGAAAAGAAATTATTACCTTTTGGAATTCCGACAGCTAAAACATATAGACAACCATATGATAAAAAAGATTATAAGGAAAAATTAAAATTTGATGTTAATGAAAAATATGTGTTAATTTTAACAGGCAGTATGGGATTTGGAAATGTAACAGATATGATTAAAAAATTATATGAAGATATGAAACAGGTGAATTTTATAGTTTCTTGTGGGCATAATGAAGAACTATTTAACACATTGAAAGAGGAATATAAAGATAGTAAAAATATAATCATATTACCATATACAGATAAAATCAGTCATTATATGAAAGCAAGTGACATGATTCTTAGTAAGCCAGGAGGATTGACAACAACAGAGATTGCAACATTACGAAAACCTTTTATTCATACAATGCCAATACCAGGTTGTGAAAATTATAATGCAAACTTTTTTGATAAAAGAAAAATGGCAATCAAATGTGATACAATAGAAGAGGTAATAGAAAATACCAAAAAACTTTTAAAAGATGAAACATTACAAAATCAAATGGTTGAAAATCAAGAAAAATATATTCGAAAAGATACATGTGATAAAATAGCAGATATTGTCATAAGAGAAATGCAGAAAAAATAAAGGGCAACATAAAAATGTATAGCAATTTTCTGTGCAACCTTATGATATAGTAAAAAGGATGGATGAAAATGAAAGGTGTTATAGAAAACGTAGAGAGCATAGAAGAATTAGAAAATTTAGAACAAAATGAAAATGCCAATATTATTGACTTATGGACTCCATGTGAACTTAACATTGATGAGAATTATGAATATGTGCCAAAAGAAGATTCCATATTTTCTATATGTTCAGATTTTTTATATTATGGTATTGCCTATCCAATACTAAAAGTACTTACAAAAATCATCTATGACTTTAAAATTGAGGGACAAGAAAATATAGAAAATTTAGAAGATGGAGCGATTAGTGTATCAAATCATGTATTATTTTTAGATTGTGCGATGATAGGTTTAGCATTTAAAGACAAAAAAATCTATTATACCACTCAGGAAGAAAGTTTTAAAATTCCTTTTGTCAGAAAATTAATAAAATTGTTAAGAGCAATTCCAATACCAAAAAGTATAGAAAATAGGAAACATTTCTTAAAAGCAATCAGTAAGTTATTAGAAGAAGAAAACATTGTACATATTTATCCAGAAGCTTCTTTATGGCCATATTGTCAAAAAATACGAAATTTTAAAAATGGTGCATTTGATATAGCAGTTAGAAATCAAGTGCCTGTTGTACCTTGTGTATTTACTTTTAGAGAACCAACTGGAATGAGAAAAATATTTAAGAGAAAAAAAGATGTGACATTAAAAATATTAAAACCAATTTATTCTGATAGTGATAAATATATAAGACAACAAATAGAAGAATTAAAAGAAAAAGTAGCCTTTGAAATGAAGGAAGCAATAACTGAAAAAGAAGATTTATAGAAATGAGAGAGAAATTTATAAAAATAGTATAGAATTTTATAGAGATATCAGAAAGATTTTGTACATTAAAAAATTTACATATCTTTCACTGGAAATATTGTTCTTGATGTTAATTTTATGAAACATTGTAAGTTAAAGTTTATATGAACATGAAAATAAAAATCTTGTAAAAATTGGAGGAATAGAGATGGAAAGAAAAGATGCAATGCAATTATTGAAAAAATATAATAAGGAGGAATTCCATTTAAGACATGCATTAACAGTAGAAAGTGTTATGAGATATTTTGCTAAAGAAAATGGATATGATGAAGACTTTTGGGGAATAGCAGGATTATTACATGATGTTGATTTTGAACAATATCCAGAAGAACATTGTAAAAAAGCACCAGAGTTATTGAAAGAAATCAATGCAAGTGAAGAATTAGTACATGCTATTTGTAGTCATGGATATGGTATTTGTTCAGATGTAAAGCCAGAACATGAAATGGAAAAAATCTTATTTGCAACAGATGAGTTAACAGGAATTATCTGGGCTGCTGCAAAGATGAGACCATCTAAAAGTACAAAAGATATGGAACTTTCAAGTTTGAAAAAGAAATTTAAAGATAAAAAATTTGCAGCTGGTTGTTCAAGAGATATTATTAGAACAGGTGCAGAACAATTAGGTTGGGAATTAGACACTTTATTAGATAAAACATTACAAGCAATGAAAGCATCTGAAGATGAAATAGAAGAAAAAGTAAAGACAGAAATATAATGGGTATAGGAGTTGAAATGGAAATACCAGTAAAAAAGAATCAAGAATATATTGTAGATATTATAGATAATGGATTTGAAGGAGAAGGTATCACCAAGATTGATAATTTTACCATATTTATTCCGAATAGTATTAAAGGAGAAAAGGTAAAAGTATTAATTGTGAAGGTGTTATCTTCTCATGCTTTTGGGAAAGTAATAGAAATCTTAAAAAAAGCAGATAGTCGAACAGAAAGTGATTGTGGTACATATAAAAGATGTGGAGGTTGTAATTTAAGACATATTCAATATGCTGAAACACTAAACATGAAAAGAAATGCTGTTCAAAGTTTAGTCAATAAAACATTAGAGACAAAGATTGAAGTAGAAGAAACTTTAGGAATGGAACATCCATATCATTATAGAAATAAAGCACAATATCCAGTAGGCATAGATAAAGAAGGAAAACCAGTCATTGGCGTTTTTGCTAATCGAACACATGAGATTATTCCCATAGAAAATTGTCTTATTCAAGATGAAAAAACAGAAGAGATTGCAAAATATATTGTAAATTATATTACAGAAAATCATATTTCTATATATAATGAAAAAACCAGAAAAGGATTGATAAGACATATTGTTACAAAAATAGGAAAAAGAACTGGCGAAATTATGGTCATACTTGTTATCAATGGAAAAGAATTTCCAAAAGAGAAGCAATTTGCAGAAACACTAATAAGCAAATTTCCAAATGTTAAAACAATTGTCAAAAACATAAATGAGAAAAATACAAATGTCATATTGGGAGAGAAAAATATAACGATATATGGAGAGGGATATATAACAGACAAATTAGGAGAATTAACATTTAAAATTTCACCATTATCTTTTTATCAAGTAAATCCAGTACAAGCAGAAAAGTTATATAGGATAGGTGTTCAATCAGCTAACATCACAAAAGAAAATACTGTCTTTGACTTATATTGTGGAATTGGAACGATTTCTTTATTTATGGCAAAATATGCAAAAAAAGTATATGGTATTGAAATTGTAAAACAAGCAGTAGAAGATGCCATAGAAAATGCAAAAATAAATGATATCCATAATACAGAATTTATTGCAGGAGATGTGGAAGAGGTATTAGATGATTTAATCAATAACAAGAAGATTATTCCAGATATCATTATGGTAGATCCTCCAAGAAGAGGTCTTGATAAGACAAGTATTCAAAATATATTAAAGATAAAACCGAAGAAGCTTGTCTATATTAGTTGTAACCCAGCAACTCTAGTAAGAGATTTAAAAGAGTTGGAGGAAAGCTATGATATAAAAGGCATAAAGCCGGTGGATATGTTTCCATTTACAAATCACGTGGAGTGTGTAGCAGTGCTATGTCTAAAATAAATCCTGTAATTTATAAGAATTATATATTTTAAAAATATTAGGAGAAGATATTATTATGAATGATTTAACTATTTTAGAATTTTCTATTGATAAGTCAAATCAAACTTATGTCACTGAAGAGGCATTAAGCTATTTTGATTCTATAGAACATGACTTATATCAGATTGCAAATGATATTTATAAAGTGCAAACAGGAAAAGATTTATCACTCACTCCAGAGACAGCTGGAGAAGCTATGAGAATAATGGATAAAATATATGAACTAAGAGAAGTTATGAGACATTGTAATCATAATAATTCCCAAAATGCAAAATGTATTATTGGAGTAAAGGATATATTAATCAAATTTAAGTATATAAAAGCATTGATGTTAAATGGGAATGAAGAGACAAGAAACGATGGAGTTATGCTATTTACCAAAACTGCTTTTTTATATTTAGCAGAAGAGCAAAAAGAATTTGTGGATATGTTAAATGCAGATGAATTAAATTATGTTATGCAAATTGCCAAACAAGAAAGAACAGTTATAGACAAGGTTGTAACAAATTCAAAAATGTTTGAATTTGCTAAAGCTAAAATGAAGCAACTGGGTGACGAACTAGATAATTATATATGTTTTTAAATCGCACAGGTTTATTAAAATCTGTGCGATAAATATTATATGCCCCCAAATAATAAATGAAAATATTTTACAAATTTTGTAAAAAGGATTGAATACATAAAAGAAACATGATACAATACAAATGTTCGTATCAAAATAAGAAAATAGCCAAAATTTAATTTGTAGGAGGCGATATAAATGAAGTTAGAAGATTATAAATCAGGCGAATATGTAAAAATGAACGATTACAAAGCATTTATTCCCAGTAAAATAAACTATAACTGGGGATGGGATGACACCAAATTGGACAAACTATTGGCAGAAGCCAACAGACAAATTGGAGAGTTAAATGCATATTCATTATTAATACCAAATGTAGATTTATATATCAAAATGCACGTAAAAATTGAGGCCAATAAATCAAGTAGAATTGAAGGAACAAGAACGACCGTAGAAGAAGATTTATTAGATGTAACAGATATTAACCCAGAAAAAAGAGATGATTGGGAAGAAGTACAAAACTATGTAAAGGCTACAAACTATGGTGTAGAAAGAATAAAAGAAGGCTTTCCAGTATGTACTAGATTGATAAGAGAACTTCATAAAATATTAATGCAAGGAGTTCGAGGAGAACATAAAACACCAGGAGAATTTAGAACATCACAAAACTGGATTGAAGGAAGTATGCCAAGTAATGCAGTATATGTTCCACCACCACATACAAAAATCGCAGAATGTTTGACTGATTTTGAAAAATTTATAAACAATGAAGAAATAGATACACCAGACTTAATAAAAATTGCTATTTTACATTACCAGTTTGAATCAATACATCCATTTTTAGATGGGAATGGAAGAATAGGAAGACTACTCATACCATTATATATTCAAAGTAAAGGTATGCTTGAAAAATCATGCTTATATATTTCTGATTACATTGAAAGAAATAAAGATACATATTATGATTTACTAACAAGAGTAAGAACTCATAATGATATAATAGCTTGGATTAAATTTTTCCTAGAAGCGATTATAGAAACATCAAAAACAGCAAAAGAAAAATTTAGAAATGTAGTTGAACTTACAATGGAAATGGATAAAATTATCATGGATTTACCAGTAAAACCAGAAAATGCAAAAAAGGTATTAGATGTATTGTATGATGAACCAATTGTTTCAAGAAAGAAAATAATTGAAAAAACGGGAATAAAATTTACAACGTTAGTAGGAGTAATAAATGCATTTCAAGAAAAACAGATATTGATAGAAACAACTGGATATAGTAGAAATCAAGTTTTTGCATTTCAAAAATATATAGATTTATTCTTGAAATAGAAATTTAAAAGATAGAATCTATATTACGAAAAAATCGAAAAATTCGTAATATGGATTTTTATATTACGAAAAAATCGAAAAATTCGTAATATGGATTTTTATATTACGAAAAAATCGAAAAATTCGTAATATGGATTTTTATATTACGAAAAAATCAAAAAATTTGTCCTATGGAAATTTATATAACTAAAATTTAAAAAATTATAATATAACCTTTGAAAAGCAATTTTAATTTCCAATATATTCTATGAATATCAACAAAAAACTATGAAAAATTGTTAATTTGTGATATAAAAAAGACATGAAGAACTATATTTGATATAGATATAGTGAACAATTGGAGAAAAGTACATAGTTATATAAGAGAAAATAATTACAATTTCAAATGTAATTCAAAGATTGGAGAATAAGATTATGGAATATAGCTTTAGAAATTGCACATTAGAAGATTTTGATTTTTTGTTTGAGCTGAAAAAAGAAAATTTTAAATGGTATGTTGATAAAATTTGGGGTTGGAAAGATGATGATCAAAAAGAAAGACTGCAACAAGATTTAAACGAGCACCTATCTCATAAAAGAATTATCATGGTTAATAATAAGTCAATAGGAGTATATGTAGTGCATACAACTGAAGATGGAGATTTATTTATAAATGAAATAAGTATATTGGCAGAATATCAAAATAAAGGAATAGGAAGAAAAATTTTAGAAGAACAATTAAAAGAAAATCATAAAAAAGGAATCAGAACAATTTTACAAGTATTTAAACATAATCCAGCTAAAAAATTATATGAACAATTGGGATTTAAAATATATGGAGAAACAGAAACACATTATCAAATGGAAAATGTAAATGATTTTATGATTAATAAAGAGAAGATATTCCCAATAGGAATAGGCACATGGAAAATCAATTATCAAGATAATAAAGACATAGAAGCTTTATTTCATTCATATAAATTAGGACAAAATTATTTATCTTTGTATATGTTATATGAAGATGGTAATATTGTAAAATCATTAAAAAGCTTTATTGAAAAGTGTGGTAGAGAAAATTTATTTATAAGTGTTAATATAGAGCCAACAGTGAATGAAAAATCTGATATTGAAAAGCAACTAAATGAATATTTAGACATATTAAATTTGGACTATGTAGATAATTTACAATTACATTCACCTAAATTTACAAAACTTCCCCTATTAGATACTTATTTTGAAATGAAGAGACTACAAGAAATAGGTAAAACAAGATATTTAGGAATCAGTAATTGCTCATTAGAACAATTAAAAGAAATAAATACAAATGTTAAATTGGATTTCTTTGAAGGTGTTTATAATTTAGAATGTAAAATGAATGAAAGTATTGGAATATTGGATTATTGCAAGAAAAATGATATTGAATTTGTTGCATATCAACCTTTAAGAAGAAATCGAACGCAATTAAAAAATTATGAATTATTAGTAGAATTATCACAAAAATACAATAAAACTCAAAATCAAATTATATTAAATTGGATAATGAAAGAAAAGAAAATTAATGTTTTAATTAAGAGTACAAACTGTTATAGAATAGATGAAAATATAAAATCTTTAGATTTTGAAATGGAAGAAAATGATTATAAAAGGTTAAATGATTTTAACAATGAAGAATTTGAAAATATAAAAATAGATTGGGATAATGTAGGAGATGGAATTAGAATAGATCAATTGCCAAATCAATTTTAGGGGGATATAATAAGAGTGGATTATTATTTTTTATGTAATGATTTCATTGAGCAATATAAAAGTACGGAAGAAATAAAAACATCAATAATAAATTATATACATAATAATTATGATATTTTGAAAGACATTTACTTTGAACCCAAGAAAATGGAGCAAGAAAAAATAGGAGAAATTATAGATAGTGTAGAATATCAGAAAGTATTGTTAGATACAATAACGCATTTAAATAGCATTAATTTAGATATAGTTTTAAAGAATACAGTAAATAAACTGGGGAATATATTAGATTATAGAAACATTGATAAAAAAGTATATATCATTATAGGAATGAATACTACTACAATATATTCTACAAAGTATCAGAATGAAGATGTTACTGTTATATTATTAGAATCAACTCTAGGAATAGAGGAAAATATTAAAGTGTTACTTGCTCATGAATATACACATTGGATTAGAGAAAAAGAAATAAACCATGATATATTTGAAAACTGCATTGGAGAAAGATTTGTTACAGAAGGAATAGCATGTGCTTTTTCAGAAGAAATAGTTCCAAATAAGTCAGAAGGCTATTATACAATAGTTCCTGATACAACAATCCAATGGGTAAAAGATAATAAAGAAACGATAGATAAAATTGTTGAAAATGAACTAGATAAAAATAATATGATGTATGATTTTTTCTATATGTTTGCAAAAACGAAAATTCCTAACATGCCAGTAAGAACAGGATATGTGTATGGATATTTGAAGGTGAAAGAATACATGAGAAAAAATAACTTAAAAACAAAAGATATTGTGAAAGAAGATTGGAGAAAAATTTTAATATGATTTGAAAGTATCTGATATTGAGGAAAATATAAATCTGTGATATAGTGTAAGAGTGTAATATTACGAAAATAAGAATAGATTTAGATGGGGTAATATTAGATTACCGTTATTAAATAGAAAATGGAGGGCAATATGCTAACTAAAGAAACACAAGAATTTTTAAGTAAAAATCCAAAAGATGAAGAGATGATGGCTTTTTTAGAAAAAAATATTTCTGCAAGACATTTGGCTCATGATGATATCTTGTCAATTATAGAAATGTTGAATGATGAAGAAAATAAAATTAGAGCTATTAATAGATATGTTGGGAAGGATGTATCATCATTAGCTGTATTATCATTAAATATGGGAAGAGTTTTTTCGATTATTTCAAATATAAAAGATCAAGAAAAAAGAGAAAGATTAGAATATATAATTATAGAAAGATTAAAAAAGTTAAGAGATGATAATAGAAATAGTAATAATAATTATGATAAAAAAATATCTAAGGAAATTATGTCATATATAGGTGCATTGGAACGAATAGGAGAAGAAGATGGAAAACCAGAATACATTGAAGAGGCGAAAATATTGCTTAATGAAAATGTAACAATAAAATATATGATAGAAGAAATTGATTTATTGACTTTTCTTGCTAATGTAGATTTTAGTAGATGGAATAGACAAGAATTAGAAGAATATGAAAGCTTTTTAACACCGGAGAATTACCAAGAGGTTATTGAAATGTGGGAAGAAGCACAAGGAAAAGAAACTAAAAACTTCGTAAAAGGAGTAATACAAGAAGCAAAGCAACAGGGAATCCCATTAGAAGATTTAGCAAAGGAATTTTTTGAAACGATTGCAAATGAAGGAATAAATAGTGATGATTTATATGAGTGGATTTTAAATTCTAATGTATTTAAACTATTAACCGAGCAAAGAGAAGAATTATCAACAGGAGAAAAAGAATTTAAAGGATCTAACATTGAAAAATAAACAAAGGAAGGTTAAAAATATATGAAAAAGACTACCACAAAAGCATATACAGAGGTACTTGAATTATTAAAATTTTTTTCAACTGAACAAGTAAAAAAGATACCAGAGACAAAATTGAAAGTTTTTTTAAAATATAGAGATGAAAACTATAGTTATAAAATTGATGAAACAAAAAGTTTTTTTGAACAAGATATGATGCCTGAAACTAAAGCTATATTTACAATTTTGTTTGAAGATTATTGGGCAACAGATGAGCAGAAAAAAGTATTAAAGCAAAAAGAAGTAGAAGCATTTAAAGAAGTAGAAGACAAAAAAAGAAGTTTATATAATCCTGATAATTTATTTAAAAATAAGGAATTAAATGAGGTTGGAAATAATATTAAAAATACAAATATAACTTTATTGAATGAAAAATGGTACAACAAAATTATTTTAGCTTTAAAAAGTTTTTTTAATAGAAAATAAATAGGAGTAAAAATGAATATTATAGAAAAAGAAATACAAGTTAAAGACTACTTAACTAAATCTAATTTACCATCTAGTGACTATGTCATAAATCCTTATGTTGGTTGCCCACATGGATGTAAATACTGCTATGCAAGCTTTATGAAGAGATTTACTGGACATAAAGAGGAATGGGGAACTTTCATTGATATAAAAAGATGTGATAAGAAAATAAATACAAAGAAACTAGAAAATAAAACGGTATTTCTATCATCAGTAACTGATTGTTATAATAAATTTGAAGAAAAATATAAAATAACAAGAAGAATTTTAAAAGAATTAATAAATGTTAATTGCAATTTAAACATATCAACAAAATCCAAACTAATATTAAGAGATATAGATTTACTAAAACAGATGAAAAACTTAACGGTATCAATGTCTATTAATACATTAGATGAAAACTTTAAAAATGATATGGATAATGCAAGTTCGATAAAAGAAAGATTAAGTACTTTAAGAACACTTCACGAAAACGGAATATATACAGTTTTGTTCATGTCACCTATGTTTCCATATATAACAAATTTTAAGGAGATTATAGAAATTAGTAAAGCATATATAGATGAATATTGGTTTGAAAATTTGAATTTAAGAGGAGATTATAAAACAAAAATATTATTGTATATTCAAGAAAAGTATCCCAAGTTGATAAATGAATATAATGATATTTATATGAAAGGAAATAAAAAATACTGGAATGATTTATCTAAAGAGATTAAAGATTATTGTGAAATAAATAATGTAAAATATATAAACTATTTTTATCATGAAGAATTAGTGAAAAATAAGAAAAATGGTTAAAATGTAGCACGGATTTTGTTAAATTTCCCTGCTATAAATACAAATTGCAATTTAAATGTAAAACTTGAATTAACAACAGATATGAAAAAATATGCTGATTGTGTATTATTACTTAAAAAAATAGTTTCTATATATAAAAATGATAGATAGTAGATGTGTAACTCTGCAATATACCTTATTTTATATATTAGATATAAGAAAATTAAATAAGAAAAAAATTAAGAAAAAGATAGATTGAAAAGGAGTAAATAATAATGTTTATAGTTGCCCAGTTTTTTGGAATATTAGTTATCATAGCAAATGTTCTTTCAATGCAAATGAAAAATAAGAAGCAAATCATTCTCATGTTTATTTTAGCAAATCTGTTCTCTGCAATAAATTTTATTTTGTTACAAAGTTATAGTGGTGCTATAATTTGCTTGTTTGCAATCATACAAACATTTATCAATAAAATATTCGAAAAGAAACAACAACAAGTACCAAAGGTAATAATTGGAATATACATAGTTATATCCATTATATTAGGTGCAATTACATTCAATAGTCTGATAGATATTCTTCCTATAATATGCTCAATATTGTACACGATAACGATAATACAAGATAAAGAAAAAAATATAAGAAGAATATCATTAGTAAATATAGTATTATGGATTATATATGACATTGTATGTCAAGCTTACACAGCAGCAATTTCAGATTCGTTAATGACAATATCTACAATTGTTGGTATGTATAGATTTGATTATAAAAAAATAAAAATAAAGAAAGATAAAGGAGATTAAAAATATGGGATTATTTAATAAGAATAAGTTTGACAATATTGAGGCAGAAAAAGTAACAAGAAGAGCAGTTTCAAATGCGAAAATAAAAAAGCAAAAAATTGCATGTTATGAGTCACTTCCTTGTATTGAATCAAGTAACGAGGTAAAACTAAAAAGTCTTGATGAAATATGTAAAAGGGCAATGGCTAGTTTTTTAGTAATACAACTTGCTTGTGATATTAATAATGGGCAATATGAAGAATCAGTTGAAATTATTTCAAATTTATTAAAAAAATTTAATGTTTTTGATTGTTTAAATAAAAAAGAAAAGAAAATATTAGATGGCACTTTTGAAATGCAAGATGCAATCGATATAGATTGGGAATATGAAACGTATTGGTCTTTAATTTGGGCTTTAGGTTTAGTAGATGATATATCAGATGCAAGTAATATATGTGATTGTGATTACGCTATAAATTTATTTAATGAAAGTAATTCGTACGAAGATTTTAAAAGTAAATGTAAATTGAGAGATGTAAATGAAATTCTTGATATGTTAGATTTATATTACAGATATCATTGGGCTTGTGTTGAAAAAAGAGTCAAACCAGAAACCTCTATTGGGAATTTAAATCCAGGTGTTGTTGTAGAAAGAAGAAGAGGATTGGAATGGCTTGTAAGTGAATTGCAAGATTGGTATGATATTTCATTAGATACTTAAATTTGTTGAAATTATATTACATTGGTTGAATAGAATGATAAAAATATCGGAGAAAAGATACTTTATATTTAAAATGTATCAAAAATTACTAAAAATACAAGTATGGAGGCATAGTATGAAAGAACTTGCAGTAGCAATTCAAAATGAAAATGAAAAAGTAAGTGTTATAGAAACAATAAAATCTATAAAAAACGCAGAATTTAAAAATGTATTTGTTCAATGGTTTGATGAAAATTGGGAACATAACCAAGAAGAACAAGTGAAATTATGCAAAGAGCTAGGTCTAAATATTATATTTGCACACTTAGGATATCAAAATATCAATTCCATTTGGGAAGATGGAAATGAAGGAGATAACCAAGTAGAAAGATATAAAAAAGATATTAGAGAATGTCATGATAATGGAATACCAATGGTAGTCATGCATCTAACGAGCCATAAAAAAGCACCTATGTATGGAGAAATTGGATTAAATAGAATTAAAAAAATTGTACAATATGCAAAAGAATTAAACATGAAAGTTGCATTTGAAAATACAAAAATTAAAGGTTACTTAGAATATGTGTTAGACAATATAAAAGATGAAAATGTAGGAATTTGTTTTGATGCAGGACATTATCATGTGCATTTTGATGATGAGTTTAATTTTGAATTTTTTAAAGATAGAATTTTTGCAGTACATTTACATGATAATGATAAATCAGATGATTTGCACTTATTACCATTTGATGGAACAATCGATTGGAAAGATGTTATAAAGAAACTAAAAGAATGCAATTATAATGGACCAGTAACTTTGGAGTTATGCTATAGATATGATTATTTAAATATGTCATTAGATGACTTCTATAAAGAGGGATATACTATAGGAATAAGATTAGCGGAAATGTTTGAAGAGTAATCAAAAATAAAGAGAGATGAGACTTAAAACAAAAATTCATAGATGAGAGAAGTGAACTGCACGAAAAAATCGTGTAGTTGAAAATGAAAGTTAAGGATGGAAAATTCAGAGAAACAGATACAAAAAATAGTTGTATAAATAATTTCGAAAGGAGAAAATTTTATGAATCAAGCTAATAATGAAATAATCAATTTAATTATAAACAGAAGAAGTCACAGAAAATATATAAATAAGAGGATACCAAAAGATATAATAGAAACAATCATAAATTGTGGAAGACATGCACCATTTGGAGGTAAACCAAAACCAGATTGTCAAGTAACAGAATATATTGTTATAGAGGATCAAAAGATTAAAGAACAACTGGCACTACATTATGAAGATAGACAATTTATGAAAGATGCTCCCGCTATTATTGCGGTATTAGCAAATAAGGACAATGATCCTAAATATAAAGAATATATATTAAGCTCTGCTTTATCTATAGAGAATATGATATTAGCAGCTGAAAGTTTTGGTATTGGTGCTTGTGTTTTAAGTTGTTTTCTATATCATGAAAAACATGTAGAAGATAAAAAAATTTCTAGAGAGATATTAAACCTACCAGATAATATAGAATTGGTAGCATTATTATCTTTAGGATATAAAGATGATAGAGAGAAAATTCTAAATAAAGAATTAAGAAGTTACAAAGATACTGTACATTTTGATACATACGATAATAAGTAGATATATAATTTAGCAAATTTGTGAAGGAGTGTTTATAAAGAACACTTCCTTTTTTTGTCTTTATATGATAGAATTCAAGTGCAGATAAGAGAAGTATAAGACCTATATAAAAATAGTGTATTGAATATGGAGGATTAACATGCAATTATATATTCCAGAAGTAAAAGATATGAAAGAGCTAAAAGAAATACTAAAAGATAATAATAACATATCAAAAGATTATAAAGTGGCAGTGATTGTATATGCTTTTGATAAAGATAATAGAATTATTTTTCAAAGAAGAGGACCAGGTTGTAGAGATGAAAGATTCAAATTAGAAACAATTGGTGGAAGAGTAAAAGAAGATGACATTGACTTTAGAACTGCCTTGAATAGAGAAATAGTAGAAGAGGTTGGAACAGAAGCCAATATAGAAATAAGAGAATTTATTACATCAACATATGCTACTACATTTGACAATAGATATGATAAAGAACAGCCTTGGATATATTTGGTATATAAAGGAACTTTAAAAAGTGGTGAATTAACAATAGCAGAACCAGACAAGTGTTTAGGATATGAAAGATACAAAATTGGTGAAGTAGATGAAAGAGAATTAAGTAATGGTGCCAAAGAACTTTATAAAATTGTAAGTGAAAAATATATTGCAAAAAAATAGTTATGAATATAAAAATCAAAGGTGATATATATGAGTTTAAATATTACAGTAACAACTCAAAATGAAAATCAAAAAATTTGAATTAATTTAATAGAAAATTCGAAGGGAGATAAAATGAATAACAGACCAATTAATACTTTATTTATGTTAATGTCATTAGATGGCAAAATTAATAGTGGAGATAGTGATGAATTAGATGTTGATAGAGATTGGTGTAAAATCAATGGTGTGAAAGAAGGATTACATCAATATTATGAAATTGAACAAACAACAGATAGGTATTCTTTAAATACAGGAAGAACAATGGCAAAAATAGGAGTTAATGAAAGAACAGAAAAACCACAAAAGCTAGATTGTGGATTTATCATTATTGATAGAAAACCACATTTAAATGAAAAAGGTATAGAATATTTATGCAATTGGGTTGACAACTTATTTTTAGTAACAGACAATAAAAATCATCCTGCATACAAATTATTAGACAAATTTGATAACCTAAAAATTTTGTATTATGAGAATATAGATTTAACAAAGATGATGGAAGATTTAAAAAGTGATTATGATGTAGAAAAAATTACGATTCAATCTGGAGGAACCTTAAATGGTGAATTTTTAAGGGAAAATTTAATTGACTATGTAAATATTGTAATAGCGCCAATTTTAGTTGGAGGAGCAAATACAAGTACATTAATTGATGGAAAGTCTATATCTAAAATAGAAGAGTTAAATAAATTAAAAGCATTAGAATTATTAGAATGTAACGTTCTAAAGGATTCATATATACAGTTAAAATATAAAGTATTGAGAAATAATTAAATAAATAAAAATATAGGTGAGGTAAAAAATGAATGAAGTAACCAATAGATTTCTAGAACTATTTTATAAATTATCACAAATACCAAGAGAATCAGGAAAAGAAAAAAGATTTGCTGACTTTTTAGAGGCATTTGCGAAAGAAAATAATCTAGAATGTTATAGAGATAAAAGTAACAATGTTTTGATAAAAAAATCTGGTAATAAGAAAGATAATGAGCCAATCATATTACAAGCACATATGGATATGGTATGTGTAAAAAGAGAAAATAGCAACCATGATTTTGATACAGATCCAATTGAAATAGTTAGAAATGGTGATATGATATCAGCAAGAGATACATCATTGGGAGCTGACCAGGGAATTGGATTAGCTATCATGTTACTCATATTGGAAAGTAGAAAAATAAAACATCCAGATATAGAATGTTTATTTACAACCGAAGAAGAAACGACTTTTCACGGTGCAGAAAACTTTGATTATTCAAAATTGAAAGGAAAGAGATTAATTAATATAGATCATGCTAAAGATGATTCTATTGTAATAGGATGTGATGCAGATATCTGTAATCAATATATATTTGAAGGGAAACATATTACTACCAATATGCCATCTTATAAAATAACAATCAGTGGTGTAGAAGGTGGAAATTCAGGATGGGAGATTGAGAGAAGTAGTAAAAATGCAATTTTCATAATGGCAAAGATAATACAAATGTTACAAATCGAAGAGGATGTATATATTTGTCAAATTTCAGGAGGTAACTCAGAAAATGATATAGCAATTTCATGTGAATGTATTATAAAAACAAACATTAAAGACATAGAAAATAAGATAAAGAACAATATAGAGGAAAAACATATAGATATACAAATAGATGAAGTGGATTGTGAAATGGCATTTTCTTTAGAAGATAGTAAAAAAATAGTAGAAGAGATAATCAATTTAAAACAAGGATTAATTACAAATAAAAACAATATCATTACATCAGGAAATATAGGAAAGATAGAAACCATAAACAATAAAATAGTGATAACAGGAATTTTAAGAAGTATAGAAGAGAGTGAATTGCAAGAGCAAAATAATGCAAATAAGTGTATATCTAAAAATAATGGTTTTAAAACTGAAGAAGTTTACAAAGATTTAGCATGGATACCTAATGTAAAATCAAAGTTAAAAGAAACCTATACAAATATGTATTATCAAGTAAATAGAGAGTATCCTGATTTTGAAATTACACATGGAGGACTAGAATGTAGTTGTATTGCTCAAAGAATAACAGGATTAGATATGATTTCTATTGGAAGTATTATAGAAGATTTTCATACTGTAAATGAAAGGATGTATATTAGTTCTTGTGAGAAAACAATAAAAACATTGTTAGCTTTTTTAGAGTATGAAAATAATCACATAAAGGGATGAGGTGAAAGAATGAAATTACCTACAAGTATAGAAAATATATTAAATGAAAATATTGTAGAAAATGCAAGATTAGAATTAAAGAAAAATTGGAATCCAGAGCCGATATTACATACAATTTGTGCTTTTGCAAACGATATAGATAATTGGGGCGGAGGATATATTTTAATTGGTGTTGAAGAAGAAAATGGTAGACCTAAAATGCCAATAGCAGGGCTTGAATTATCTGAAATAGATAAAATCCAAAAAGAATTATTAGCAAAATGCAAGTTAATTCAACCATCATATACGCCAATCGTAGATGTAGCACAATATAAAGATAAAAATATATTAGTAGTATGGTGTTTTGGTGGACAGACAAGACCATATAAATGTCCAACAACATTGGATAAAGATTTTTCAAAAGGATATTCATATTATATAAGAAAAATGTCAAGTACAGTAAAGGCAACAGAAACAGAACAAAAAGAATTATATGACATGGCAAGGACTATTCCTTTTGATGATAGAATGAATCATGAGGCAGAGATTCAGGATTTGAAATTACCACTTATTCAAAATTATTTATATGAAATAAAAAGTGATTTACTGGAAGAATCTGAAAAAATGGACTTTATTGATTTATGTAAAAGTATGAGAATTGTAGATGGAACACCAGAATATATGAAACCTTTAAATGTTGGATTGATGTTTTTTAATGATGATCCACAGAAATTTTTTCCATATTCACAAATAGAAGTAGTAGATTTAAGAAATGGTCCAGAAGGTGATGATATGACAGAAAGAATATTTAGAGGACCAATAGATAGTATGATAAAAAGTGCTTTAACTTATATCAGTAATATATTAATTGAAGAAAAAATTTTAAAAGTAGATGGACAGGCAGAAGCAATAAGATTTTTTAATTATCCATATCAAGCAATAGAAGAAGCTTTGGTAAATGCAGTTTATCACAGAGGCTATGATGTAAGAGAACCAGTAGAAGTCAGAATAATGGAAGATAGAATTCATATTGTAAGCTATCCAGGACCAGACCGTTCAATTAGTGAAAAATCAATTGAAGATAAAAATATAATTGCAAGAAAGTATAGAAATCGTAGAATTGGAGAGTTCTTAAAGGAATTAAAATTGACAGAAGGTAGAAATACAGGTATTCCAAAAATAAAAAGAGCATTAAAAAATAATGGTTCAAAAGAACCTGAGTTTGAAACAAATGAAACAAGAGATTATTTTATTACAACAATATTTATGCATGATGGATTCGAGAATGAAATGAAAAAACAACCAATAACCCACCAAGATACCCACCAAGATACCCACCAAGATAAAATATTAGAATTTTGTAAAGAACCAAAAACAACAAAAGAAATAATGGCATATTTAGGATTAAGGGATAGAAGAAATTTTTATTTAAAATATATGAGACCATTATTAGATAGTGGAAAGCTACAAATGACAATACCAGATAAACCAAATACAAAAAATCAAAAATATATAACAAAAAATTAGATATATATACTGGGAGGAAACAATGTTAAAAGCATATAGTATATTTAAGGACTTAGATCAAAAAGCATGTGAAATCATCACAAATGCAGGAGTAGAATTAGCATTATCCAAAAAAGAAGAAAGACCCAATAAAGAAGAATTGATAGAATTGCTAAAAAATTATGATATCCTAATCATTGGAGTAAAAGAAAAACTTACACAGGATATGTTAAAAGAAATAAATTGTAAGAAAATAGTAGCAACTTTATCAATTGGATTAGACCATATAGATAAAAGTTTCTTTGAATCTGAATATATTAAAGTTATTAATTGCCCAACAGCAAATGTAATATCTGTAGCAGAGCATATATTTAGTTTGATATTAAGTTTAAAGAAAAGAATAATAGAGGCAAATGATGTTTCTATAAAGGGTGGAACAAAGAAAGATTTATCAAGAACAAGTCAGGATATATCTGGAAGTACAATAGGAATTATAGGTGCTGGAAAAATAGCCGAAGAAGTAATGAAAATAGCCAAAGTTTTTAATATGAAAATTGTTTGTTATACATTACATCCAGAAAAACATCAGGATTTATCAGAACAAGATATACAGTTTTTAAACTTAGATGAATTATTAGCTAATGCAGATATTATCACAGTAAATATTCCATTAAATGAAACTAGTGAGAATTTAATTTCGAAAGATAAGATTCGATTGATGAAGAAATCAGCGACATTTATAAATACATCAAGAGCTGAGATTGTAGATATGAATGCACTAGTGAAATATGCAGATGAAAATGAAACATTTAATGTTGGATTAGATATTGATGTAGAAAATTATAAAGAAATACTGAGTGTGAAAAGAAATAATGTAATCATAACGCCACATATAGCAGGCGTAACACAACAAGCAATTGAAAGAATGGATATAGAATTAGCAAATAATATAAAGAAGTATTTAAACAAACAAAAGTAAGCAATATATAATTTGAAGGAAGTTGTTATGTTATATGGGATTTAAGAAAAGAAAGGTAGAATAAGATGGATAAGATCATTGTAGAAGTGGGTTCGACTTGTATAAAAGTAGATAAGTTTGATGGGAATAATATAGAAAGATTAGAAGGGAAAACAATCCAATTTAAAAAGCATTATCATGAAGATAAAAAATTGAGAGAAAGTGATGTCGAAGAGTTAATAAAAAGCATAAATAACTTAAAGACAATTTCTTCCCAGATATATGTATGTGGCACAAGTATTTTTAGAACTTTGAACGAAAAAGAAAGAAAGGAATTTCTAAGTAAGTTTAAAAACGAAACTGGATATGATTTTACTATTATTTCTCAAGAAAAAGAAAATGAGTTAACAACCTATGGTGCTACAAGATTTGTTAATAATAAAGTGTGTGTATTTATTGGTGGAGGAGGTTCTACAGAAATTACGATATATGACAAAGAAATTAAAGAAAGTGTTAACACAAAAATTGGTGTTATAGATGTCATGCAAGAGTTTCCGGATTTAGCAGAAGATATAGCAATAAGTGATTTAAAAACAGTAAAAACATATATACAAAAAAGATTAAAACTACCCAAAGAAAAAGCAGATATATTAATATTAACTGGTGGAGGACATGAAAAAGTTGCTAGGATTTCAGGAATGAAATATGAAGAAAATACTTTATATCAAGATATAGCAGCACCTATTATGATGGATATAGAAACCAGGGAGAGTGAAACAGAAAGATACTACAAATCTATATCTTTAGATGAGATACGAAGTAGAGTAAAAGATCCAGAGTGGTGGTATGCAACAAGAGCAATGAGTGCTTTTGTATTAGTAGTGGCAGAAGCAATAGAAGCAAAATATATCATACCAACAGATATTGCCATGGCATACGGAATCTTAAATAGTGAAAGTGATTATGAAAATAAAATAATATAATTTATTTAAGGAGCAAAAATAATGCAATTAGTAAATGTGGATATAAAACAATTTAAAGAAATTATATATCCTGAATATATAAAAATATTTCCAAAAGAAGAAAGAAAAGAATTAAAAACCATAGAACAAAATTATGATAAAAAAATAACAAAACTTATCAAGATATGTGAACATAATCAATTTATCGGATTTTTTATCATCAATACAATCAAAAATAGCCAATATGTGCAACTAGATTATTTTGCTATTTTAGAAAAATATCAAAATAAGGGATATGGAACAAAAGCAATACAATTATTAAAAAAACAAATGGAAGTATATGATGGAATATTTGTGGAAATAGAAAAACTAGGTTTAGGAAAAGATAAGCAAGATAATCTATTAAGAGAAAGAAGAGCAAAGTTCTATGAAAATTTAGGGTTTGAAAAATTAAATTCTGAATTAAAATGGTTTGAAACTTTAATATTATCAATCTATGTACTTCCAATTTCTACACACAAAGATAATGAAAATGAGATTTTAAAGGATATGTTTCAAATATATATTTCAGTACATGGAAAAGAAAAAGTAGAAAGAGATTGTAAAGTAATAAAATAAATAGAAAAAGAGATAGGAGAATATATATGAAGGTCATAGAACAATTTCTAAAAGGAAAGTTTAATAAAGAAGAACTATGTGAAGATGGAATATGTGTGACAGATGATTTTGTAGCAGTTATTGATGGTGTTACTTCTCATAGTCAATTTACATATCATAACAAAAAACTAGGGAAAATTATTTGTGATATCTTATTAGAAGCCATTCCAAAATTAGATAAGCAATGGAATTGTTATGAAGCAATAGATTTTTTAAATGAATATATTCTTACGTTTTATAAACAACATGGTATATACGAAAAAATAAAAGATGATGCAGCAGACCAACCATCAGCTTCTGTTATTATGTATTCAAAACAACATCATCAAATATGGTTAATTGGGGATTGTATGGCTTTATATGGTAATACAATACTTGAAAATAAATTAGAATCGGACGAATTATATACAAAAATGAGAGTTATGACAATTAATTATTTATTGGCAACAGGATATACAGAGAAAGAGTTATTAGAAGATGACGTTACCAAAATGTTTTTTCAGCCTTTATCTAAAAGACAACCATACATTAGGAATAAAACCTTTAACAGTATATATGATTATGTAGTTATTGATGGATTTAATAAACCAGATAAAAAGTTAATAAAGTGTATTGATGTGCCTCAAGATATAAAAGAAATTGTTTTTGTTACAGATGGATATCGAAAACCATTTCATACACTAAAAAAATCAGAAGAGTATTTGAATTATATAAGAGAAGTGGATCCACTTTGTTATAAAGAATTTGCATATGAGAGAGGATTTTATAAGAATCAAGAAAGTTATGATGATAGAGCATATATTAGGTTTGAAGTATAAAAATTTGTTAAAAAATCATATAATGAAATTAATAAATTCAAAGCAATAAATAAAATTAAAAATATAGTAAGGAACTATTGATAATTTTTTTGGCATATGATATATCTAAATTAACTACTAAAGAAAAAAATAGATGAAGAAATAAACGGAGAAGAAAATAAAAGAGGTAGTTAACATGGAATTAAATATAATCGAACCAAAAGATGCAGAAGATTTAAAAGCAAAATTAAAAAAAATATCAGAAGGTTTAAAAGAAAAATTAAAAAAAATGTCAGAAGAAACGCAAACAGTAGAAGATTTTGATATTGTGGTGGAAAATAATATTTTAACATTAGATAGAAGATGGTTGTTAAAAAGACAAGATGATAAACATTTAAGCAATATTCAACAGTACATAGGCAATTTGGATGATGCAAAGAAGATGAAAGAATTTAGAATAGAAGAAAGCAATGTTGTAAAAGAGCATACAGGAAAAGAAAATGCAGGGAAAAGTGCATTTCTATATGCTAGATTAGAAACTGTAAAAGGAGAAAGACCAAGAATAATTCTATCTTATATCGATCTATTACAAGATATACAACAAGAAGATATAGGGCAATGGAAAAAAGATGGATTAGAATTGTATGATTTAGGTAAAATCAATAGAGAACAATTAACGCAAAGTACAAATTACACATATGGAGTCATGCAACGAGAAAATGATAGAATGAACATCTTACTAAATAAACCCAGATTAAATCAAAAGTATTTTCAAAAATATTTTTTTTATGGATTAGAAAATAGAGATGCTGTTTTGGAAGGAATCATTCAGAGAGTATGTAGAGATTTAAATAATAGTTACACTAGAGTTGAAACCGGTGACCAAATCCCTTCTACAGAAGAGAAAATAGAAGAAGTACGAAAACGTACTATAGAAATATATCAGCAACTCTACAGATTTGTAAATGTTATTGAAGAAGATGATAGACGATTTGACTTTCGATTATCACTTGGTGAAAAGCAAACTATAAAAAATAAAGTTAACAATGCAATTAGTGCTCTATTAGAACAAGAAAGACTACTTATTTTTAAAAGAACAATTTGTCTTAGAGATAAACCAGATGAATATTCAAAGGAAAAAGACATACCACTCTACAATAAAGGAGAACATATATGGACAGATGAAGTTTATGAAGTATTAATACAACTCGAAACTATGAAAAAAACAGACTTGAGAGAATATTATCGTAATTGGCTAGAAGCTAAATTGAGCAGATTAGAAAGAAAAGGATATTCAGACAAAGCATTAAGCGAATTGAGAGAAATATATACAAATCCTCTAGAAAGAAAAAGAAGGATAGGACAAGAAATATAAGCATAAAAATAGAAAAAGTTAAAGCAAATCAAAGCCAATGATTGTTTTAACTTTTTTGTTGTCAAAGAGAACAAGGTTCTGGGGACTAGGGCTACAATCTTTGACTGCTATGTCAGGAATAGGTTCTTATTTCTTTATACAAAAAAAGTGAATTAGATTGTATAAAACTATAGGGTGTGATACAATGAAAAGGATAAAGAATAAGAAGGAGGAAATCAATGAAAGTAGCCATTGGACAAGATAGTCATAGAATTGATTATACAAATACAGATAAAAAAGTGGTATTAGGAGGCGTAGAATTTGAAGAAGATTTTTCAATCGTAGCCAATAGTGATGGAGATGTTGTTTTACATGCCATTACAAACGCCATTTCAGGAATCACATGTAAAAATATAATTGGAAAGGTTTCTGATGATATGTGTAAAAATGGTATTACCAATAGTGAAGAATATCTAAAAGAAGCTTTAAAATATTTAGATAATCAAATTGTACATCTATCTATTTCTATAGAATGTAAAACACCGAAAATAAGTCCTAAAGTAGAAGAAATGAGAAAAAATATAGGAAGAATATTAGGAATCAATGAAAATTGTATTGGGATAACAGCTACTTCAGGAGAAGCACTAACAGAGTTCGGAAAAGGTAACGGAATTAGTGTTTTTACTTGCCTTACAGTAGAGTAAAATAAGCAGGGGAAAAAGTTGGAAAATTTCATTCTTTTCCAATTAGAGATTTGTGTCTTAGGAAGGAATAAGATTATATATGGAAGAAATATATATAAAAGCAAGAGCAAAAATAAATTTAAATTTAGAAATATTAGGGAAAAGAGAAGACAATTATCATAATTTGGAATCTGTATTTCAAAAAGTCAATCTATATGATGAAATCTATATAAAGAAGACAGAGACAGATGATTTCAAATTAAACATTAATGTGAAGGAATTAAATACAAAAGAAAATATCATTTATAAAGCTTATGTGAAATTAAAAGAACAGTATAAAGTCATTAACGGAATTGAAGTAACAGTAAACAAAAAAATTCCTATGCAAGCAGGAATGGCTGGAGGAAGCACAGACTGTGCTGCATTTATCATAGCCATGAATAAACTATTTGATTTAAAGTTAACAAAGAAAGAGATAGAGTCTTTAGGAAAAAGTTTAGGTGCAGATGTTGTTCCTTGTTTTTATAACAAACCAGTAAAAGCAGAAGGCATAGGAGAAATTATTACAAATATTGATACCTATTTTAAATATTATATGGTAATCATTAAACCTGAAATAGCTTGCAATACAAAAGAAATGTTTCAAAAACTAGATACTGAAGAAGGTATACAGCAATTGCATACATCAGAGAATATTATAAAAGCATTAGAAAACAAAGATATTCATTTATTGGCCAATAATTTATATAATGTATTTGAAGAAGTCATACAAGAAAAAGAAATCATTCAAGATATAAAAAAAGAATTGATAAAAAATGGAGCATTACAGGCATTAATGACAGGTACAGGTTCTTGTGTTTATGGAATATTTGAAGATAAACAATCAGCAAAAGATGCCTACATAGCATTAAAAGATAATTACCAGACATATATTTGTACATCATATAATGTAAAAAAGGGGGAAATGTTTTGATAGAAGGAAAAACAGTAACAGCCATTATCTTAGTCGCAGGAAATAGTACAAGATATGGACAAAATAGAAATAAGAATTTTGAAGATGTAAATGGAAAACCAGTATTATTTTATAGTTTAAATGCATTTGATACCAATACATATGTTGATAATATGGTGGTAGCAGTAAAACAAGATGAAATGGAAACTGTAAAAGAAATTATACAAAAAGAAAACTTTCAAAAACCAATTCATATGGTAGTAGGTGGGAATTCTAGAAAAGAATCTGTTTATAATTGTTTAAAAGAAACAACTGCAGATATTGTAATTATTCATGACGGTGCAAGACCTGCTATAAAACCAAGCTATATTGATAAATGTATAGAAAGTATGAAAGAATTTAAAGGAGTAACAGTTGGTGTAAAATCAAAAGATACCATTAAAATTACAGATGAAAATCAAGTAGTTGTCAATACAACTAAAAGAGCGAATACATGGATTATTCAAACACCACAGTGTTTTGATAGAAACATATTATTCAATATGCATGAAAAATATAAAAATGATGATGTAACAGATGATTGTATGTTATTGGAAAAAGAAGGGTATCCAATAAAAATCATTGAAGGAGATTACACTAATATAAAAATTACAACCTATGAGGATATCAATATTATAAAACAGTTTGTAAACTAGAAAGAAGGAATTAAAATGAAACAATCATTTTCTAAACAAGGGCTTATGCTAGTATATCCAGGATTCCAAAACGAAGCTAAAATTTATCAATGCAATAGAATTGTAGAAGAATTTCAGACATTAGGAATACAAATCGATAAAATAAAAGTGGATGAAATGTTTTTAGAAATAGAAAACGGGAAAAGCAATGTAACACTAGATAAATATGATTTTTGTATTCAACTTGTAAAAGATAAATATATAGATGCATTACTTCAAAAACATCATATAAGAAGTTTTAATACCTATGAAGCAACAGAAAATTGTGATGATAAATTTATGACATATTGTTTAT
The DNA here is from genome assembly GCA_949288095.1 of uncultured Eubacteriales bacterium. Classification (GTDB taxonomy): domain Bacteria; phylum Bacillota; class Clostridia; order TANB77; family CAG-508; genus CAG-269. Next base: position 62,471 of record CASEIX010000058.1, on the reverse strand, counting down.
TGGCAGATAATGATATAAAAATGCCAACAACCATTTGTGGAATGACCAATACAGGAGTAGAAAATATAGAGAAAATAGAAATACCAGAAAGTTATAAAAACTATGTCGAGGAAAAACTAGGATATCCATTAATTGTGAAAAAGTCAAATAGCAAAGGTGGACGAGATATTTACAAAATTGATAACAGAGAAATGTTAGAAGAAGTTTGCTACAAAATAAAAGGCACGCCATATATGTTTCAAGAATTTATAGATGTTAATAGTGGTAAAGATATCAGAACTGTGGTAGTAGGGAAAAAATTAGTTGGCTCTATTATGAGAATAAATGAAAATGATTTTAGGTCAAATATTTCTTTGGGTGGAAAATCCATCAAATATGCAGTTACAGATGCATATAAGAAAATAGCAGAAAAAGTAGCGAAAATTTTAAATTTAGATTATTGTTCTGTTGATTTCTTTTTAACAGAAGATAATAATCCAATCATTTGTGAAGTAAATGCAGATCCAGCATTAATCGCTATTGAGAAATTAGGAGAGGTGAATGTAGCAAAAGCATATGCAGAATATATTTTTAAAGAGATATATGGTTAATAAAAAAACAAAAAATTATGTAAATTATACAAAATGGTTTGACCAAAGCACTTTTATGCTATATAATAGTAGTGCAGTGTAAATATTTAAGCCAAAATATAGAATATAAATTATAGAATTTAAGGAGGTAATTATGAAAGCATTAATTAGCGTTTCAGACAAAAGCGGAATAGTAGAATTTGCAAAAGAACTAGAAAAATTAGGAATCGAGATTATATCAACAGGAGGAACATACAAAAAGTTAAAAGAAAATGATGTAAAAGTAACAGAAATTTCTGATTATACAGGATTTCCAGAATGTTTAGATGGAAGAGTAAAAACACTTCATCCAAAAGTACACGCAGGAATATTAGCCATGAGAAGTAATCCAAATCATATGGAACAATTAAATGAGTTAAATGTAGACACAATTGACTTTGTAGTTGTTAACTTATATCCATTTAAACAAACCATATTAAAAGAAGGTGTAAAAAGAGAAGAAGCAATTGAAAATATTGACATTGGTGGACCTACTATGCTTAGAAGCGCTGCTAAAAATTACCAAGATGTTACAGTTGTAACAGATCCAAATGATTATGAAAAAGTATTAACAGAATTAAAAGAAAACGGACAAGTATCATTAGATACAAAATTCTATTTAATGAATAAAGTATTTGAACATACAGCAAGTTATGATGCAATGATATGTAAATACTTAAAAGAAGAAAGAAAAGACAATTCATTACCACAAGAATTAACCCTAACATATGAAAAAGTAGAAGAAATGCGTTATGGAGAAAACCCACATCAAATTGGTGCATTATATAAAGAAATTGGAAAATGTGAAGGTTCTCTAACAATTGCAAAACAATTAAATGGAAAACAATTATCATTTAATAATATTAATGATACAAATGGTGCATTAGAATTATTAAAAGAATTTGATGAACCAACTGTTGTTGCATGTAAACATGGAAACCCATGTGGAGTAGGAAGTAGTAGTGATATTTATGAAGCATGGAAAAAAGCTTTTGAAGCTGATAAAACTTCAATCTTTGGAGGAATTGTTGTAGCAAACAGAGAAATTACAAAAGCAATTGCACAAGAAATGAAAGAAATATTCTTAGAAGTAATTGTTGCTCCATCATATGAACCAGAAGCCTTAGAAATATTACAAACAAAGAAAAATGTAAGAGTATTAGAATTACCATCTATTACAGTAAAACAACCAGAAAATGCTTTAGATATTAAGAAAATTAATGGTGGAATAATTGTACAATCAATCGATTCAAAATTATTAGATGATTACAAAGTAGTAACAGACAGAAAACCAACAGATAAAGAATTAGAAGATATGTTATTTACATGGAAGATTGTAAAATATGTAAAATCAAATGGAATTGCACTTGGAAAAGATAAACAATCAATCGGAATTGGACCTGGACAAGTTAATAGAATTTGGGCTACTGAGCAATCAGTAGAACATGCAGAAGAATTAATTGGAGAAGGTGTAACAAAAGGAGCAGTACTTGCATCAGATGCGTTTTTCCCATTCTCAGATTGTGTAGAAGCTGCACATAAAGCTGGAATTACAGCAATTATTCAACCAGGTGGTTCTATAAGAGACCAAGATTCTATTGATAAATGTAATGAATATGGAATTACAATGATTTTCACAGGAATGAGACATTTTAGACATTAATAGTATAAAAATAAATCTATCAGTGGGTATGAAAAATATCTGCTGGTATTTTTTTATTAACAGATACATGATATATGATTGCCATTTTTTATAATAAATGGTAAAATGGCTATGAATAATGGAATATAGTAAAAAATTAAAGGAGAAGTATTATGGATGTAAAAGAAGCTATTCCTAAAAGTATTGCAACAGTTATGAAAGGAATTTATGTATATGTAAAAACAGATAAATTGGAAAAACCAGATATTCATTTTATGGTTTCAAAAGATAAAGATGAAATCACAGTTGTAACGGAAAAAGCAAATGTAGAAAAATTAAATGCTTTAGAAATTGTGGGAGATTACAAATTGATTGAATTCAAACCAGCTGTACCATTTCAAACAGTAGGATTTTTAGCTAAAATTGCTGAAGTAATAGCTAATCAAGGTATGAATATATTAATTGTTTCGACTTTTTCAAAAGATTATATTATGATAAAAGAAGAACTTTTAGAAAAAGGAATTCAAGCATTAAAAAATACTGGATTTCCAATAGAGTATGAAGGATAAATAATTAAAGGAAAGGAAAAAACATGGAAAAGCAATACATAGAAATAGAAAGAAAACACGAAAAGCTAATAAACATAGCTAAAGATAAGATGAAATTATCTCAAGACCCAAAACACAATTTAGTGCATGTTTTAGATGTTGTAGAATATACGAAAAAAATATTAGAAACAGAACATAAAGCAAATAAAGAAGTATGTATAATTGCAGCATATTGGCATGATGTAGGAAGAATACAACAAAGTGAAGGACATGAATTAATTAGTGCAAATGAACTAAAAGCCGAAATGGAAAAACAAAATTATGACGCAGAATTTATAGAAGAATGTTATCAAGCAATTTATAAACACAGTTGGAAAGAAATACCAGAAACGTTGGAAGGAATGATTGTAAGAGATGCAGATAAGATTGATTTTGTAAGAATCAATCGATGGAAAGAATGCATAAAAAATGGTTGTAGGTTTGAAAAAATATTAGAATTATTACCAACATTGAGAAAAGATATTTTAAAATTAGAAGTGTCAAAAGAAATTTTTGATAGAGAGATTGGAAAATTAGTAGCTTTTTTACATAATCAAATTTTTAACAATAAATAATAAATATATTAAATAAGCACATATAAAAATAAAAATTGTGAAAAATAAATATGTAGATTGCATCATATATCTACATATTTTATCTGATAAGGAGAAATAAATGATAGTAGAAAATCAATATTTAGAAGATATTCAAAAAATATGGAAAGAAAATAATAGTGGATATATTTCAGAAGAAAGTAATAACACACTTTTAAAAAATAACAAAATATTGAAGATAGTATATTTAGAAGAAAATGTTCCAGCGCGGATATATTGCTGTATATCAAGGAGATGATTTTTGTGAGATAGAAGGCTTTCCAAACAAAATAGAAAATATGACAAAAAATGTTGTGTATATTTGGGAAGTGGTTACTAGAAAAGAATTTATGGGAAGAGGAATTGCTAAAAAGTTATTAGCATATGTATTAGACAAATTTAACAATTATACAATATATAGTTGCATCAATGTAAATAATATACCATCTATTCGTTTACATGAAAAGTATGGTTTTAAAGAATTATATAGATTTGAAGAAAAAAGAGAAGATAAAATAAAACAACAAATTATGTTTGTAAAAAATAGTGATAAAAGATAAATAGTTGATGATTTTTTTAAAATTATAAAATAATATTTTTAACATATAAAAAATTCTAAAGTAAGAAATATATTTAAAAAATATCAAAGTTATTTCGTAAATCCGAAATAACTTGATATTCTGACAAAGGATAGAAATATAAAAAATATCTGAAGAATTTCAGGTATTTTTTTGTGTATATTGAGAAAAAAGAGGATATATGATATAGTAAAGGTAATAAAATGAAACGGAGGAAAATCGTATGGTAGTTATAGCGGGGTGTATTGTAAGAAAAGGAAACAAAATACTTATGGTAAAAGAAGCAAAAAAGAAATGTTATGGACAATGGAACTATCCAGCAGGACATATGGAAGAGGGAGAAAAAATAACAGATGCAGCCATAAGAGAAACATTTGAAGAAACAGGATGTAAAGTGAAATTAACAGGAGTATTGCCAATATGTTCATTTAATAAACCAGAAGGAACAAGAATATTGGTAAAATTTACAGCAGATGTCATTGAGGAAAATATTACATTTGATACAAAGGAAATCTTAGATGTGCAATGGATAGACATGGAGACAATAAAACATATGTCAAGAGAAGAGTTAAGAAGTTATGATATCAACATAGCGCATTTGAAAGCTTTAGAAGAAAATAAAATATTTCCACTAGAAATTTTTGATGATACAGAATATTTAGGAAAATAGAAAGTAAAGGAGTGTTTTTTGAATGGAAAATTATATAAAGAAATTTCCGAATAAACCAACTTTTTCAAAAGGAAGTTATTTTGAAGGATATACATTAAGTGAAAAGACTTTAGGAGTGGAAGTAGATTATATTGATATGCATAAAGGACATGAATTTTATCAAATTGAGACAAAATGTACCCATTTCTATTATATTATTGAAGGGTCAGGAGTAGCTAATATCAATAATGAAATATATTCTATTGAAAAAGGTGATACAATAGAAATTCCTATTCAAACAGAATTTGCATTTAAAGGAAACTTAAAAATGATTGAAATTATGAGTCCACCATTTACAGAAGATTCACATAAAGATACCAGAAAAAATGATTTAATATAAAAGGGGGTTTTTCTATGAATCAAGAATTAATAAGGCCACATTCGAAAGATGGAATACAATTACCGTACACCAAATGTGCCAACAAATAAAATTGTTGTTCATATTCATGGAATGAGTGGAAACTTTTATGAAGATGAATTCAATGACAACTTAGCAAGAGTGTATACCAATAATGGTTATGCCTTTTTACCATTTAATAATAGAGGAATGAACTATATTACAGAAATGCATAAAGAAAATGAATTTGTGATTAAAGGTAGTAGTTATGAACATTTTGAGGATTGTGTATTAGATATAGAAGGGATTGTAAATTGGGTAAAAGAAAGAGGATATAATCATATTGTGTTAGAAGGGCATAGTTATGGTTGTAACAAAGCAATTTATTATTATACGCAAAAACAAGATGAAAGTGTCAAAATGATTGTATTATTAGCACCTTGTGATATTCCAAAAGAAGTAGAAAATTATACAGGAAAAGATTATCAAAGCTGTATTGATAAGGCAAAAGAATGTATCAATAACGGAAAAGAAGAAGAATTAATTGATTTTTGTGTATTTGCCAATGGTAAGATTAGTGCAAAAACCTTTTATATGGATTTATTATATAATTGTACATGTGACTTTTTTAGATATAGAGAAAGAGAAGGAAAAAGTGCAATTTTAAACAAAATAGAAATTCCTGTGTTTATTCCATTTGGAGATAAAGACGAATGTGTTTTAACTCAACCAATAGAGGAAGTTATAGACTATTTACAAAACAATTTAAAAAATTGCGAAATTAAAGTGATTAAAGATGCAGACCATGCTTATACTGGAAAATATGATGAATTGGAAAAAGTAATAGATACCTATCTAAAGGAGAATGCATAATAATAGGAAGTGATATAGATGAAAACAATGATTATTAGTTCAAGTCCTAATAAAATAGGACTAACAAATTCGTGTGTAGATATTACTATAAGAACATTACAAGAATTAAATATTGAGACAAAATGGATTGTGTTAAACCAATATAATATAAAAAAATGTGAAGCTTGTGGTAAAAGAGGTTGGGGAATCTGTTTAGAAGAACATATCTGTAGAATGGAAGATGATTTTAATAAGTTACAAGAAGAAATGGGAGAATATGATAATTTTATTATTGTTTCACCTGTGTATTTTTATGAAATGAGCGAATCAGCAAAAACATTTTTTGATAGATTAAAAAGATGTCAATCTTTCAATGAAAATTCAAAATTAAAAGGTAAAAAAATGTTATGTATTGCATGTGCTGGTGGCAGTGGGGATGGAACCGAAAATACATTACATTCTATGAAAAATTTGGCAAAGTTTTTACATACAGAAGTAGTAGATTATATTGGAATAACCAAAAAGAATTTTGAAAATGAAAAAGAAAGAATTGTAGAAAGTACGAAGAAATTGTTAAAAGGTAAAGTATTAGAAAAATAATATAAAGAAATGTGAAAGTTAGAGAAATCAAAGACTGGAGTGATGAATTTTGCTTCAGTTTTACATTTTATAAAAAATATAAAAAAAGTATTGACTTAGAGTAGACTTAAAGTGATACACTCATTAACAATAAAAGTACCATTAGCCAAAGAAAGCATTTGGTACAAAATAACATCCCCTTTTATTTTTAGGACTACTATTTCTAGTAGTCTTTTTTTATTGTATAGAAAAATCAACTTTTATTTTGACACCTATGTGGAGTTTTTCATATACAATAAGGTTAAGTTTATTATATTGGTGAAACATTGCAAAACAGTATTCACATGTGTGCGTTGAAATCTTTGATTTCGTTAATGTATGCCTTTTTTGTAAAAGTAGAATTTAATTCAAGAAAATTAAAATAAAAGAAATAAAAAATTCTTAAAAAAACAAAATGAATCTAGTAATTTAGCCTAAAATATGCTAAAATATAGTTGCATTTTTTTGGAAAATGTTGTAATATTCATAAAATACATTTTTAGAATAAGATTAAAGATAAGTGATAATAAGTGGGGTGCTAAAAGTAATATAAAATATAGCAAAAGGAGGTATCGTGCATGAAAAAAAAGAAAAAAAAGAGAAGTAGCAAGAATCATAATAAACAAAATCTAAACAGAAAAAGAATGCATAAAAAAGCTAAAAATAGCACTTCAAAGAAAATAAATCAGAAGGCTGAACAAAATAATGCTAAAGAAATTTTAGAAAAGGGCAAAATACAAGAGCCTAATAATAAAATAAATAAAGAGATAGAAAATACTGTTAATGTAAAAGAAAAAAATGATAAAAAAGAACAAGTAAAAAGTGAAACAAAACCAAACACAGCTGTTTTATTGGAAGAAAGACCAACAAAAATACAAGAAAATAAAGAAAAAGAAGAACAAACATTAAAGAAAAATAAATCTAATAAAAAAGAAAACAAAGATAAAAATATAAGAAAGAATAAAGAAAGAATAAAGAAAACAGGAAATCAAGATAATCAAAAAGAACAATCTAAAAAAGAAACTATTGAAGAGAAAAATGATGAGTGGAGAAAAGTAGAAAAAAATAAAAAGTATAAAATAGATAAAAAACAAAAAAAAGAAGAAAAACTTCAAGCAAAGAAAGAGAAAAAGGCAAAAAAAGAAGAAAGACGTAAAAAACATAAAATTTTAAAATTCTTTCTAAAATTTTTCCTAATACTAATCATTCTTTTATTATTACTATTAATTGCAGGAATGTGGGGATTTGCAGGACTATTATTAGGTTGGTATGGAAATGAAGATATACAAATTCGTAAAGAAGATTTAGTAATAAAAGTATCTAATTCTGTCATAGTGGATCAAAATGGTACAGTACTTGCAGATTTAAGTGGTGATGAAAAAAGAAAAATTATTACATTAGAAGATATGGCAGATGATTTACCAAATGCCTATATTGCAATAGAAGATGAGAGATTTTATAACCATAGTGGTGTTGATTTCAAAAGGACAGCAGGGGCAATTGCCAATACATTATTAAATGGTAATAGTAGTTATGGTGGAAGTACGATTACACAGCAATTGGTGAAAAATATAACAAATGATAATGAAAGCACAGGAATTGAAGGGATTAAGAGAAAGATAAGAGAATGGCAAAGAGCTTATCAAGTAGAAAGAATGATATCAAAAGAGCAAATATTAGAATTATATCTAAACATATTATTTGTTGGAGCAAACAATTTACATGGAGTAGAGCTTGGTGCTGAATATTATTTTGACAAAAGTGCAAAAGATTTATCTTTAGCAGAATGTGCTTTTATGGCAGGAATTAATCATTCACCAAATTCATATAACCCATATAGTATAACTGTAGATAATTCAGAAAAAATAAAAAATAGAACCATAACGGTTTTAGATAAAATGAAAGAATTGGGATATATATCTGAAGAAGAATATCAAAATGCAGTCACAGAAGTACAAAGTGGATTACAGTTTGGTACAGGAGAAATTATGGGTGGAAGTGTATTTTCATACCATACAGATGCAGTCATTTCTCAAGTGGTAGAACAAGTCATGGAAGAGAAAAATATGACAGAGCAAATGGCGAAAAACTATGTATATAGTAGTGGACTTACGATTCATTCTACAGTTGATATGAATATTCAAAATCGATTAGAAGAAGAATATCAAAAAGAAAAATATATCATCAGTGGAAGAGAAAAAAATAGTGATGGAACATTATTAAATGAACATAGCCAATCAGGAATGGCAATTGTTGACTATAAAACAGGAAATGTAGTAGCCGTTGCTGGAGGTTTTGGAGAAAAAACAAGTGCAGGTTGGAATAGAGCAACACAAATGGAAAAGCAAACAGGTTCTAGTATTAAACCATTAGCAGATGTAGCACCAGCATTACAAGAAAAGATTATAACAGCTGCAACTGTTTATGATGATAGTAGTACAAGATTTGGAAAAAACTATGAACCTAAAAACTATAATAACTTTAAAGGATTAATTAATATAAGGAGTTTTATTAGAACTTCACAAAATATACCAGCTGTTAAAATCATGGTAGAATTAACACCGAAAAAATCATTAGAATATTTGCAAAATATGGGAATCAGTTCATTAAATCCTGTTACAGACAATGTATTAAGTTTAGCATTAGGAGGAATGACAAGTGGTGTTAGCCCATTAGAAATGGCATCAGCCTATGGAACAATTGCAAATGATGGTGTATATATCAGCCCAACATTTTATACAAGTGTTACAGATGCTAATGGAGAAACAGTTTTAACACCAAAACAAGAAACAAGACAAGTCATTTCAAAACAAAATGCATATATAATGAAAACGATTATACAAGAACCAGTCAAATCAGGAGGAACGGCGACATATTGTGCTATTCCAGGAATGGATGTGGCAGCAAAAACAGGAACAACAGATAATGATTATGATAGATGGCTTTGTGGTTTTACCCCTTATTATGCAGCTGCAACTTGGTATGGATATGATAATAGTGAAACCGTATATTTTAGTGGAAATCCAGCAGGACAAATTTGGGATGCAGTTATGACAGATATACATAAGGATTTACCAAGCGCTACTTTTGTGAGACCAGAAGGTATTGTGGAAAGAACTGTATGTAGAACTACTGGTTGTTTAGCATCAAGAAATTGTACAAATACATATACAGAAATTTTTACAGAAGATAACCTTCCACAACAATGTGCAAATCATAGAAAAGTGCCAAAAGAAACATTAGGATTATGGACACCATTGAATAGAAATAGAAATACAACTACTAATAGATAAATTTAAAAAGGGATTTTGGGGATGAACTCCATTTTCCTTTTTTATTTTTTTATTTTGTAAAAAATAAAAAAATGCATAAATGGACATGTTTTTGAAAGACTAACAAATGTAGAATATCAATTAATAGAGCAAGGCAAAGAATTGACTAAACATGAGAAACAATTTGAAAAAGTTTTTGATGAGTTACAAAGAAGTAAGATAGAAGAATTTAACCAAAAGTTATTTTTTGAAGGACAGATTTACGATGCATATAGTTTAATAATCGATATTATAAAAACGGCTGAAAATAAAATATTAATCATAGATAATTATATAGATGATAATATTCTAAAAATGTTATCAAAGAAAAACAAAAATGTAGATGTTATTATAGTAACTTCTCAAAACAGTAATCTAATAAAATTAGATATTCATAAATTTAATAAACAATATCCAACTATAAAAATAATAAAAACAAATAAATTTCACGATAGATTTATTTTGATTGATAATAGAAAATTATATCATATAGGTGCATCTTTAAAAGATTTAGGGAAAAAATGTTTTGCTATTTCTAAAATAAAAGACGAGGACTATGTAGAAAAAATAAATCAATTTTGTTGAATTTGTATAAGAAATTATAAAAAGCTACTAAATAATGAATTATAAAATTTATATATTAAAATAAAAAACTGTAGCTTACATTTTTTATATAAGCTACATTCTAAATCATAACTGCTTACTTCAGTAAGCCTTCTCGGTCATCTAATTGAATAGATTTACTACTAATCAAATGATAATATATTTTTATGCAAAAATCAAGAATTTTATGCAAATCTTATGAAATTTTCATTGTCAATAAAAAATGTCAAGATATATTCTTTACATTGCTATATTTGAATATTTATGATAAAATCAAAACAACTATATAGAAGAGAGAATTTTATTCATAATAAGAGGTGATTTATATGAATAAACAAATTTATTTTGATAATAATGCTACAACCAAATGTGATGAAGAAGTACTAAATGCCATGTTACCATTTCTAAAAGAGGATTATGGAAATCCTAGTAGCATTTATGAATTTGGAAAAGATGTAAAAGAAAAAATAACTTTAGCAAGAAAACATGTAGCAAAATTGTTAAATGCAAATGAAAAAGAAATCATCTTTACAAGTTGTGCAAGTGAAAGTAATGTAACTGCAATTATGAATGCAGTAAAAAACAATCCTAACAAAAAGCATATCATAACGACAAGTGTAGAACATGCTTCTATATTAGAAACAATGAAATACCTTGAAGAGATTGGCTATACAGTTACATATTTATCAGTTGATGATAGAGGAAGAATTGATTTAGAAGAACTTAAAAAATCTATAAATGATGATACTTTATTAATAGCAATTATGATGGCAAATAATGAAATCGGAAATATTTATCCTATTAAAGAAATCGGAGAAATAGCCAAGAAAAATAACATAACATTCCACTGTGATGCAGTGCAAGCGATAGGAAAAATACCAATAGATGTAAAAGAAATGAAGGTAGATACTTTATCAATGTCTGGGCACAAGATTCATACACCAAAAGGAATTGGCATATTGTATGTTAGAGATGGTTTACCATATGTTCCTTTAATATTTGGACATCAAGAAAACAATAGACGTGGAGGAACAGAAAATGTTCCATATATCATCGGAATTGGAAAAGTAGCTGAAATGATATTAGAGGATAATTATGAAATTAATAAAAATTTGAAATATTTAAGAGATAAATTAGAAAAAGAAGTGAAAGAAAACATTGAAGATGTCATGATTTATGGAGACTTAGATAATAGACTTCCTAATACATCAAGTATAGCTTTTAAAGGTGTAAAATCAGAAGAATTACTTTTAGTCTTAGAATCATTTGGAATTTGTGTTTCTACAGGATCTGCATGTAATTCTATGATAGCTGAACCATCTCATGTATTAAAGGCTTGTCATGCAGATTTAGAAAATTATAGTCCCATTAGAATTAGTTTGGGAAAATATAATACAGAAGAAGAAGTGGATATCTTTGTAAAAAATTTGATAACTGTAGTAAATATGCTAAGGAGGTTAAATAAAAATGAAAAATAAAAGTGAAAAAATCAATGTGGAATATGGGGATGAAAATTGTCCAGCAGATGCATTGATGAGTGATTTTAGAAAAAGAGCAAAAGGAATAATTAATTATCCACAAAATATAGAATTTTCAGCTAGAAGTATAGAATTTTTCAGAAAAAATGCAGATATAGTAGAAGAAAATGAAGGACATATAAAGTTTAGATGGTATGAAGTTCCTGAAGAAGAATTACCACCACTTATTGTAAAAATTAGAAAAGATAAAGGAAAATATTATTTACAATATTTAAAAGAACTTGGAGAAGAAAAAACAATTATAAAGGGAAAACAAAGGAAGGGAAAAAATAGGTATGGTAAAATGCAAATTGACAAGGAGGAGAGATGATAAATGGCAGTATTAATTAATTTTAAAATATGTGATAATGATAAAGCTTGTAGTGGAATGAGTGCTTGCCCTCAAGGTGTGTTTCAATGGGATAATGAAAAAAATACATTAGTGATAGATAATGATAAATGTATTAGTTGTGGGATTTGTGAGAAAGCATGTATGGTTTCTGCAATAAAAGTTGCAAGGACAAAAGAAGAATATGAAAAGATAAAAAAGGAATATGATGAAGACCCAAGAACAATAAATGATTTATTGGTTGATAGATATGGTGCTACACCAATTGATAAAGCAATGATTGGTAGTGAAGAAGAGATAAAATTAAAATTATTAGAAGCACAAAGACCATTTATAGTTGAATTATACAATGAAGATTCTATTATGTGCTTACTAAAAAGTATTCCAATGAAAAAAATAGCAGATGCTTTTGACAGTGAAACAAGATATAGAAAAATTGAAGTTATTTCAGATACATTATTAAAGGAGTATAATATAAAAGAATTACCATGTTTATTATTTTTTAAAAATAAAAAATTCCTTGGTAAAATAGAAGGATATATAGATGAAGATAACAAAGAAAAATTAATGAATGAAATACAAGCATTAAAAAATAAATAAGGAGGTTAATATGACTTTATATATAAGTGGTAGTAATAGAAAGAAAAATTGTTATAAACTTCTACAGGATTTAAAAAGTGATGGGGATACATTAATAGCATTAGCTGATAAAAACATTCATTATTGCTTAGGATGTATTTCTTGCATAAACAATTTAGAAAAATATTGTGTGATTGATGATGATATGAGAGAAATATATCATGAAATGAAGAAAGCTGACAAAATCGTAATAGCAACACCAATATATATGAATCATATATCTGGAATTTTGAAAAATGTAATAGATAGGTTAATGCCGTATTATACCCATGATGAATTATTAAAAGGAAAGACAGTATACATTATTACAGTAGGACAAATGGATGAAGAAGAAAATGAAGAGATAGCAGATAATATAAAAACATATTTTGAGAGTTTAGCAGAAGAAGATTTTATGGACTTTAATGTAGTTTTTCTGAGAAACTTATCTAGTGGAAATATTAAGAATATAGATGATATAACTAAAAATTATGATAACTATAATCAATTAATAAAAGAACTTAAACAAAAAATAGAAGAATGAAAGGATTACTTGCCATAGTGGCAAGTTTTTTATTGATAAAAAGGTATAAGTGTGATAGAATATGCCTAAAGAGAGGAGAAATATATGGAAAGAATACATGTTTTAGGAACAGGAGCAGGAATGGTATATAATTGTTATAACACTTGTTTCTTATTAGAAAACAATAAAAAATACATGTTAGTAGACACTGGTGCTGGAAGCCAAGTATTAAATCGAATAAAAGATAGCAATGTAGATATACTTGAAATTCACGATATATTTATATCACATAAACATATAGACCATTTACTAGGAATTTTTGTGGTTTTAAGAGTCATTTGTGGTAAAATGGCAGCAGGAAAGTATGAAGGAAACCTAAATATATATATGTGCTAAAGAAGTGAGAGAAATCATTGAACCATTTTTTGAAAAGACATCTCATGGAGTGCATATACAAAAATTTCATACAAATGTTATATTTCATGATTTAAAAGATGAACAAGAAAAAGAGATTATTGGATATACAGTAAAAATATTAGACTTACATTCCATAGAATGTGTACAATTTGGTTTTCAATTAAAATTAAATAATGAAAAGATGTTAAGCTTTTTAGGAGATGTTCCTTGTAGTGAGAAGATATATGATAAAATTAAAGAAACAGATTGGGTTTTACATGAAGTATTTTGCAGGGAATCAGAAAAAGAAATATTCAAGCCACATGAAAAGAATCATTCTACGATAAAAGAGGTATGTGAAAAAATGCAAATGTTACAGGTTAGAAATTTAGTATTATGGCATACAATGGATAACAATATTTCAGAAAGAAAACAGCTGTACACAGAAGAAGCAAAAAAATATTATACAGGTAATATCTATGTACCAAACGATTTAGAAATAATTGAATTATCATAGGAGAAGAAAAATGAATACAGAAAAAATACAAAATATCATCTATTTTTATGTTTTAGCATCAACACTAAAAGATAAAATAAGAAGAGGTTGGAAAATATGGCATATTGAAAGAGAAAGAGTAGAAAGTGTAGCAGAACATATTTATGGAACATGTATGCTAGCAATTGCCATTGATTCAGAATATGATTTTAACATAGATTTAATGAAAGTCATCAAAATGCTTGTCATTCATGAATTAGAAGAAATAGAGATAAAAGATTTTACCCCATTTGATAAAATTTCAAATGAAGAAAAAAGAAAAATGGGAAAAGTTGCAGTAGAGGATGTATTAAAAGATTTAACGAAAAAGGAAGAGCTAATCGAATTGATAGAAGAATTTGAAAATATGAAAACAAAAGAATCTATTTTTGCAAAAATGTGTGATAAGTTAGAATCAGATATACAATGTAAGTTATATTGCGAAGAACATTCTCTAGATGTAAATAAAGATGAAAATAAACAACTTTTAAAAGATGAAAGAATACAAAAATTGATAGAAAATGGTTCAAAAACAATATCAGATTTTTATATAGAAAATCATAAAAAAGCAATATTACATCAAGATCAAATTTTTGAAGAAATAGCAGATTATATAAAAAATAATACTTTATTAAAGGAGTAAAAGATGTTAAAGAATAAGAAAGTTGTTATTTTTGATATGGATGGAACATTAATAGATTCTATCGGTATATGGAATGCCATAGATGAAGAACTTATCAAAACAATTGGAGATGGAATAATTGATAAAGTAGATATTGCCAAACAAAGAGACGATAAATTAAAAGAATATAAACAAGAACAAGACCCATATTTGGAATATTGTGGTTTTTTAAAAGAAAAATATCATGCGACTATTTCAAAAGAGGAAATCAAGAAAATACGATATGACATTGCAAATAGACATTTAAAAGAAAAAGTAGATTATAAACCAAATGCCGAGAAGGTCATAAAATACTTGAAGGAAAAAGGATATATATTAGCAATTGCTAGTACAACTAATCAACCTGCTATTGACTGCTATAAAACAGAAAATCAAAACATCATAAATAAAGCAAATTTAGAAGATTACTTTTCAGTTATATATGCGAAAAATGATGTAAATGCAATCAAACCTAATCCAGAAGTACATGATAAAATTATGGACAAATTGCATGTTAAACCAGAAGAATGTTTGATTGTGGAAGATGCTTTGGTAGGCGTAGAAGCTGCCAATAATGCCAATATAGAAGTTGCTGTGATATATGACCAATATTCTGATAGTAACAGAGAAAAAATCAATCAATTGTCTCAATATCAATTTAAAGATTTTGATGAAATGTTAAAAGAGATAAAAAAAGAATTAGAAGGGTAAGGAGTAAGTTATGACAAAGTATTGTATAGTTACTACAACTTGTGATAAATTAGAAATTGCAAATAAGATAATTGATACACTTTTAAAAAAGAGATTAGTTAGTTGTTGCCAAATGAGCAAAGTTGAAAGTAGTTATTGGTGGGAAGATGAAATAGTAAAAGAACCAGAATTCTTGATACAAATGAAAACAAAAAAGGAATTATTTAAAGAAGTGGAAAAAGAGATTTTAGGTATACATGATTATGAAACTTGTGAGATTATTTCTTATGATATAGATGAAGGAAATGATAAATATTTGAAATGGATAGAAGATGAAATAAAATAGTAAAAATAAATAAGATTAAAATTATTATAAAGGAGGAATATATTATGGATAATTATTTTATCATACATGGATCATTTAGTAGTCCATATTCAAATTGGATAGGATGGTTACATGATTTTATTGAAGGAGAAGGAAAACAAGTATATGTACCAGATTTCCCAATAGGTGTTGGCTTTCAAAATTATGAAAATTGGAGTAAATTATTGAAATACTATGTAGATTTAGGACTTATCAATGAAAATACAACAATCATTGGACATAGCATTGCACCAGCTTTTATAACTAAATTTTTGATTGAAAATAAACTAAAAGTAAAAAAATGTATTTTCGTTTGTGGATTTAATAACTATTTAGGAATAGATGAAGAATATGATGCTGTGAATGAAAGTATGTATACAGATGGAATAGAAAGTGTAAAGAATTATGCAAAAGATATTATTTGTTTCTATTCTAATAATGACCCTTATGTCAAATATGAAGCAGAATTACATTTTGCAAATAAAGTAGCAACAGAAAAAATCTTAGTACCAAATGCAGGACATATTAATAGTGAAAGCGGATATGATACTTTTGAAGATGTTGTGCCATATTTATAAATTTAATTAAAGGAGAAAAAACATGGAAATATGGGATATATTAGATAGTGAAGGAAATAAAACAGGAAGAACTATGGTAAAAGGAGAAGAAAACGTACCAGAAGGATTTTATCATTTAGGAGCAGATGTCTGGATAAAAAATTCTGAAAACAAAATTTTAATTCAAAAACGTTCTCCACAAAAAAGATTATCTCCTAATGTATGGGCAATGACAGGAGGTTCTGTCATAAAAGGTGAAACAAGTATAGAAACGATTGAAAGAGAAGCATTTGAAGAAATGGGCGTGAATTTAAATATAAAAGATGCAAAAATGTTGACACATTTTAGAACAGGAAATGTTTGGATAGATACCTACTTTCTAAAACAAAATATAGATTTAACTAAAGTGATTATGAAAGAAGATGAAGTTTCTGAGGTAAAGTGGGCAACTTATGAAGAAATAGAAGATATTTATCAAAATGGTCAATTTATTAAAAATCGATGGGAATTTGTAAAAGATATTATTAAAGAATTTTAATATGTAAAAAATTAACATTTTATTAATTGACTTTAGTATAAAAATATTGTATAATGAATATACTGAAAGAGTAATATTACAAAATATTACAAGAGGAAATCCCTAGCCTAACAAGTAGGGGAAAATGAAGAGGAAACCCCTAGCCTAATACTGACAAACAGTATTAAAGTAGGGTATGTTCAAAGAGGAAATCCCTAGCCAGTGCTAATAATAGCTATAAAGTAGGGTATGTAAAAGAGTAGGGGCAAAAGCTTCTACTCTATATTTTATTTTTTAAAGGAGAGACTTATTGAATAAATTAAAACTGTATAGAATTGATATAAATTATATAAAATTTTTATATCGATTTGATAAAAGAGTACAATATAATGAACAAAGAGAGGATGAATATACAAAGTATGTTGTAATTTTAAATTATTAGAAGAAAAATTAAAAGAATACGAAAAATAAAATGTTTGGCAAAAATTGTAAAAACGAGGAGTAATTATGAAAATACCAGAGTTATTAGAAAATGAAATAGAAGAAAAACTAAATCATATAAAACTAACAGAATTAAAACAATATGCTAGTAAGTTAAGTGAAAAATATATGTATCAAGAAAGAACAGGAAATACATTATTAAATACAGAGATAGAAGCATTAACCTATTCTATTATGAGAATGCCAGCAACCTATGGAGCAGTGTATACAGCTTTAAAACATACATTAGAAAGAATAGATTGTAATATACAATCTGTATTAGATATAGGAGCAGGAACAGGCGCAGCGACTTGGGCAATAAGCGAGTTATTAGAAACAAAAAACATGCAATGCTTTGAAAGAGAACAGGTTATGCTAGAATTAGGAAAATCTTTTATGAGTCAAAATCCAAAGCTAAAAGATGTTTCATGGGAGTATATGGATATTGTAGAAGATAAGTTAGATACCAAAGCAGATTTAGTAGTTACAAGTTATATGTTAAATGAAATCAAACCAGAAAACAGAAAAGATGTCATAAATAAACTGATAAACAGTTCAAATCACATTATATTAATCATAGAACCAGGAACACCAGAAGGATTTAAAAATATTAAAGAAGTGCAAAAGATAGCGATTGAAAATAATCTTCATATTATTGCACCATGTACCTTTCAAGCTGTATGTCCATTGCCAGATGAGGATTGGTGTCATTCCATTGTCCGAATGGAAAGAACAAAAGTACATAAAGTATTAAAAAATGCAGATTTACCATATGAAGACGAAAAATTTTCATATATAGCTATATCCAAAGAAAAATATGATAATTCAGGAATCAGAATCTTAAGACATCCTATGATTGAAAAAGGAAAAATTACATTAAAGGTATGTCATAATGGAAAGATAGAAGACATGATTGTAACAAAAAAGGATAAAGAAGTATTTAAAATGGTGAAAAAGAAAAAATGTGGAGATTTGATTTAGCATGATTGGTCGCTTACACGCTAGTTCAAAATAATATGTATGTAACCTTTCTGGCAATTAGGTCTGAACTGTAACAAACTTATTATAAATCAAAAAATATAATTAATAAAAGATTGTGTTATATCATAAAATGTGATATAACAATATAGTTTAATATTTATAAAAAGAAGGGGAAAACATGACAAACTTATTAATAAAATTGTTTATAAAAGATAAAAATGTAGAAAAACCAGAAACAAGAGCCAAATATGGAATGCTTTCAAGTATAACAGGAATTGTTGTCAATATCCTATTATCAGCAGTAAAATTAATCATTGGAATATTTGCCAATTCCATTTCTATTATTTCAGATGCATTAAACAATGTGACAGATGCAGGTTCATCTATTGTTACCATGATTGGCTTTAAAGTTTCACAGAAAAAAATAGATAAAGACCATCCATGGGGACATGGCAGAATGGAATATATTACAGCATTTATTGTAGATATTTTAATTGTATTAGTAGGTGTTGAATTATTCAAAAGTTCTTTTGATAAGATCATTCACCCAGAATTACCAGATATTAGTACTGTTACCATTGGAATTTTAGTGATTGCTGTTTTAACAAAATTATGGCTATTTATCTTTTACAACAAAATTGCAAAAACAATAGATTCTGCAGCAATTAAAGGAAATGCTTATGATAGTATTTCAGATTCTATATCAACTTTTGTTGTATTATTATCTGCTATTGTTGCTAAAATATTTGGAATATCTATTGATGGATATGCTAGTATCTTAGTTGCTATATTTATCTTATTTACTGGATTTAAAGCTTTAAAAGAAACCATAGATTTATTATTAGGAATGAAACCAGATACAGAATTTGTAGAAAAATTAGAGGCATTTACTAAAAAATATGAAATGATATCAGGTATTCATGATATCATGGTACATGATTATGGACCAGGAAGAAAGATTGTATCTTTCCATGCAGAAGTTCCTGCAAACTGTGATATTTGTAAAGCTCATGATGTGATAGACCAAATGGAACAAGATATTTATGAGGAATTTAATTGTATTACCACAATTCATATGGATCCAATTGTAACAGATGATGAAGAGATTAATGAAATGAGGAAGAAAACAGAAGAGATTGTAAAAGAAATCAATCCGGAATTTTCAATTCATGATTTTAGAATGACAGATGGTGGTGATAGAATCAATTTAATATTTGATTTAGTCGTTTCATCAGACAGTAATATGAGTCATGAGGAATTAAAAACGATGGTTCAACAAAAAATACATAGTGTGAATGACAAATATTATGCAGTACCTAAAATCGAAAATTCATATATATAAAAGAGTCTTAAGAACAAAAGGGATTTATTTGGAAAATTATCTGAATGAAATCCTTTTTTGCATGATATAAAATTTTATTTTCTATCATGCAAAAACAATAATGCACAGAAAAATTTTTATGCTTTTTTGAGAACTTTATTTAAGCCTCAAAAAGTGAAATTTGTCCTATTGCAAAAAAGAACAGAATACGATAGAATATAAGAAATTAAACCTTGTTGTATATGAAAGAAATCTATATGGTTCAAGATAAGAGTTAATTTTTCTATACAATTAAGAAAAAATATTGAGCAATCTTGCTCGAATGGAGGTTATTATGAGAAAAGTAGCAAACACTTTATGGGGAATTGTATTAGTGGTAATTGGTGTCATTCTTACTTTAAATGCTTTGGAAATTACAAATATCAATATCTTTTTTGATGGTTGGTGGACATTATTAATTATCATCCCAAGTGCAATAGAATTAATTGCAAGAGAAAATAAATTTTGGAGTACTGTATGGTTAATTATTGGTATTTTACTATTGTTAGCTTGTAGAGATATTTTAGATTTCGATTTAATTTGGAAACTAACGATTCCTGTATTATTAATTTTGATAGGAATTAATCTTATATTCAAAGATAAAATTGATAGAAAAATGGAAAAGAAAAATAAGGAATTAAAAGAAAAAGGACAAAACTTAGAAGAATATGGTGCAACTTTTGGTGAAATTAAAGCAGATTTTAATAATCAAGAATTTAATGGTGCAAATATAAATGCTATATTCGGAAGTGTTGATTTAGATTTAAGAAAAGCCATTATCAATGAGGATAAATTAGTAAAAACATGTGCTGTATTTGGTGGAATTGAGATATTAGCACCAGAAAATGTAAATATAAAAGTAAAATCAATACCAATTTTTGGAGCAACTTCAAACAAAACTGGTAGAAAATATGATGAGAAATTACCAACCATTTATGTAGATAGTTTTTGCATGTTTGGAGGTGTCGATATTAAATGACAGGATTTCAAAAATTTATTAAATATGCCGCAATTGCATTCGGAATCTATCTTTCTATAACAATTGTATTGGTATTGTTAGGAATTGCTAGAGAATTTGTAGAAGCTTCTAGAAATGATGAATTTAGAGATTTAGTAAGAGATAGAGAAGAATATCATACAGAAAATATTACAAGAAACTATGAAAATATAAAAAGATTAGAAGTAAATGTTGAAGAAACAGAATTGATTATAAGAAATGGAGATACATTCAGAATAGAAGGAACCAATATTCCTGATAAAATGAAAATAGAACAAAATGGAGATACATTAAAGGTTAGTGATGAAGAATTACCTTCTAGTTTTTCTGATGAGAATATGGTTGTAACAATTTATATTCCAGAAGATGTAAAATTAGATAATATAGATTTAGAAATTAATTATATGTCAGCAGATATTCAAAAATTGAATACAAGAAATTTAACATTAGATATCTATAACAATTACTGTGAGATAGATGAAATCATAGCAGATAATATGGAATTTAAAAATGAAGAAGGAAATATTGATATTTATGATGCAGAAATTGGAAGACTATTATTTGATTCTGAATCAGGAGTAGAAGATGTTAGTTTAGATATTACAGGAAATGCTGAAATGAATTTAGAATATTCCTATACAGATATGAATTTAATAGGAACACAAGAAGATTATCAAATTAGCACAAAAAATCGCTCTGGAAATATCTATATAGATGGTGAAACAATAACATCTAATGCTGAAACATGGGGAAGTGGAAGTACCAAAATTAATTTAGATAATGTCAATGCAGATATATCTATAAATTTTAGAGAGGCAACAAATGAAAGTAGTTTGTAAATAAGAGAAAAAGGTAAAGATTTTTATGTAAGAGGTGTGTGCAGATGAAGAAATTACCGATTCTTGCAAAATGGGCAATTATATTATTGATTATTGTATTAATTGCTGCCATTCTTATTTTTATCGTAAGGACATATGGTTCTAACTTAGAAAATACTGAAAATACAGAAAATGAAAATATGATTTCACAGACTTTTGAAAATGTACAGTCTATAGAAATTAATTTACAAAAACTAGAGCTAGAAGTTAAACAAGGAGAACAAGTAAAAGTAGAATATGCAGATACACTTGAAGGGCTAAAAATAGAACAAAGTGAAACTATGTTAAATATAACAGATGAAGATGTTGTCATGAGTGAAGATAGCAATAGTCAGAAAATAATTATATATTTACCCCAAGAAACCAAGTTTAATGATATAAATCTGACAGCAAAAGATAGAAATATTTCTATTGAAACATTGAATGCTACAAATATAAAATTAAATATTGATGGGAATTATTGTACCATAAATCATATTTTGTCAGATGTTATGGAACTAAAAAATCAGGATGGAAGAATGACAATAGGCAATGGAAGAATAAAAAATGTGACAATACAATCAGATAGCGGAAATGACAAATTAAATTTAAAAATAACAGAAACAGCAACTATGAATTTAAATAGTGCAACTGCAGAATTAAATTTAATAGGTACAGAAGAAGAGTATCAAGTCAATACTGTTACAGAAGATAGCTCAATGTATCTAAAAATGGGAAGAATGGATAATGGAGAGCAAACAATTGGAAGTGGAAATGCTAAAATAAATATTAATGCACAAAATGCAGCTTTATATATTAATTATAAAGAAAATGCAGAATAAAAAAGACTAAAGTATTGTTTGTAAATTTTATGTGAAAAATATTGAATATATTTACTAGTCATGTTAAAACTATACATGACTAGTTAGCTATTATAGAAAAATCAAAGATTTCTCTATAATAGTAATCATTGCACACAAATTTTACTCTAAGTAAAATTTGGCGCACGAACAACGGTCGAGGCATATTGAGAATCTAAAAGATTCAAATATTTTCGTCATGCCACTGTTGTTCTTTTATTATGAATAGAAAAACTTTTTTTCCATTCACAATAAAATATTTAAAGGAGAATGAAAATGTTAGAATTAAAAAATATTACAAAAGATTATATTTCAGGAGATTCAACAGTTCAAGCATTAAAAGGAATTCGTATTGAATTTCGAAAAAGTGAATTTGTATCTATTTTAGGTCAAAGTGGGTGTGGAAAGACAACCTTGTTAAATATTATTGGTGGACTAGATAGATATACATCAGGAGATTTAGTAATTAATGGAAAATCAACAAAAAAATTTAAAGACAAAGATTGGGATGCTTACAGAAATTATTCTGTGGGATTTGTCTTTCAAAACTATAATCTAATCCCACATCAAACCGTGCTTTCTAATGTTGAATTAGCACTTACCATATCAGGAGTCTCTAGAGAAGAAAGAAAAGAAAGAGCAATCAAAGCATTGGAAGATGTTGGATTAAAAGAACAAATTCATAAAAAGCCAAATCAATTATCAGGTGGACAAATGCAAAGAGTTGCCATCGCAAGGGCTTTGGTAAATAACCCAGATATCATTTTAGCAGATGAACCAACAGGTGCATTAGACACAAAAACAAGTGTCCAAATTATGGAGATTTTAAAAGAAATTTCAAAAGACAAGTTAATTGTCATGGTTACTCATAACCCTGAATTGGCAGAAAAATATTCTACTAGAATTGTAAAGATTTTAGATGGTGTCATCACAGATGATTCAAAACCATTCACAGAGGAAGATAGAGAAAAGGAAAAAGATGCAAAAGCAAAAGATGGCAGAACTGCCATGAAATTTTTTACAGCCTTAAGACTTAGCCTAAATAACTTGATGACCAAAAAGGGAAGAACATTATTAACATCATTTGCAGGAAGTATAGGAATTATTGGTATTGCCTTAATTTTATCAATTTCAAATGGTGTACAAAGTTATATCAATCGAGTAGAAGAAGATACATTATCTTCTTATCCAGTGACAATTGATGAATCAACAGTAGACATCTCTAGTATGATGGAAGGATTAATGGGAGAAACAGAAGAAAATACAGAAGGACATGAGGATGGTAAAATTTATTCAAGAGATATTATGAATGATATGATATCTACTTTATCAAGTAAAGTTTCAAACAATAATTTAGAAGCTTTAAAAAACTATATTGAAAATGAAAATATCACCATAAAAGATAATGCAAGTGCTATCAAATATAATTATCATTTAAACATTAACTTATATAAAGAAGATACCTCTAATGGCGTTGTTCGAGTAAATCCAAGTACAGTTATGAATGCATTAGGAATGGAAGATATGATGGAAGCACAAGAGAGTTCAACCATGAATTCTATGTTTGGCTCTAGTATGACCAGTATGTCAAATACAGATGTCTGGGAAGAAATGCTAGATAATGAAGAATTATTACATTCTCAATATGATTTAGTAGCAGGAAGTTGGCCTACAAATTATAATGAAGTCGTTTTAATCGTAAATGAAAATAATGAAATTAGTGACTATACTTTATATGCCTTAGGATTAAAAGACCAAAAGGAATTAGAAGAAAAATGGAATAAAGTACAAAATGGAGAAACAGTAGAAGAATCAGAAACAACATCATATACTTATGATGAATTATTAAATTTGTCTTTTAAATTGGTACTAAATTCTGATTATTATAAAAAAGAAAATGGATTATGGATAGACAAAAGTGAAGATGAAAACTATATGAAAGAATTACTTAACAACTGTGAAAACATAAATGTAGTAGGAATTATTAAACAAAATGAACAAAGTGTAGCAACAGGAATGAGTGGTGGAATTGGCTATACAAAAGACTTAAAAGAATATGTTATTAATAAAACGAATGAAGCAGAAATCGTAAAAGAACAAAAAGATAATCCAGACATCAATGTATTTACAGGATTAGTATTCCCAGATGAAGATACGAAAACATTTGATTATAGCCAATTAAGTGATGAGCAAAGAGCTAGGCTTGCCATGTTAAGCACAGAAGAATTAGCTGAAATTATGGAAACATATAGTAATAATGCGAATGCTAGTTATGATGGAAATCTAGAATTATTAGGTGCTGTCAATCTTGATAAACCATCATCAATTAGTATTTATCCAAAAGACTTTGACGGAAAAGATAGGATAACACAAGAAATTGATAACTATAATCAAAAACAAAGAGATGATGGAAAAGAAGAAAATGTCATCAATTATACAGATTTAATCGGTATTATGATGAAATCCGTTAGCCAAATTATTGATACCATTAGTTATGTATTAATTGCATTTGTTGCGATTTCATTAGTAGTTTCATCTATTATGATAGGCATTATTACCTATATATCTGTATTAGAAAGGACAAAAGAAATTGGAATTTTAAGAGCAATCGGAGCATCTAAAAAAGATATATCAAGGGTGTTTAATGCAGAAACCTTTATTGTAGGATTAATTGCTGGATTACTAGGAATTGGTGTAACCATATTATTAAATATACCAATCACGAAAATAATTTATGCTATAACAGGTGTTAGTGTTACCGTGTCACTTCCAATAGTAGGTGGAATTATTCTTGTGTTAATTAGCATGATACTAACGATTATTGCAGGTTTAATTCCAGCAAGAATGGCAAGTAAAAGAGATCCAGTAGAAGCATTAAGAACAGAATAAAAAATAGTAACTCTCCATTTACTGCCATGTACAGCAGGCAATATATCTTATAAATCCATTCATGATTTTGTATAAGCTAAATTTTCGTAGAAATTCTACAAAAAAAGTATGAGCCTCTTTCACTCAGACCCTCACTATGTGAGTACCGTGAACATTCCTCATACTTTTTTTTAGTATTTCTAACTTCAAATTTAGATACGCAAAATCGATTCATTTCTTTATAAGATATATTGCCTGCTGTATGTGGCAGTAAATGGAGAGTTGTTATTTTCTGAAATTCACCTTTACTATTCACATAAAATATGCTAAAATTATGTAGATTAACAAAAAAGAAAGAAGGAAATAAAATTTTGAGTATTCGCGTGTTAGCAATTATCAATCCAACATCTGGAAAAGGAAATATAAAAAATTATATAAAAGAAATTAGAAAAAATTTAGAAGAACAGAATATGCAAGTTAATATTCAGCTTACCAAAAAAGAGTATAATGCAAGAAACATTGTTATAGACCATATAGAAGAAGCTGATTTAATACTGGTTTGTGGAGGAGATGGCACATTTAATGAAACTGTTTCTGCACTAATGGAAATGAATATAAAAGATGTTAGTGTTGCTTATATTCCTATGGGAACGACTAATGATTTAGCAAGAAGTCTAGATATGCCGATAAAAGATATTTCGATAACAAAAAAATTGTTAGAATCAAGGGCAAAGATATTAGATGTGGGAAAATTTAATGATAACAAATATTTTTGCTATGTAGCAGCTTTTGGAGTCATTACAGATGTAGCCTATAAAACTTCACAAAAAGCAAAGAACAAATTTGGTAGATTAGCCTATTATATGAAAGCAATAAAAGAATTGATCCGAATTCCAACCTATAAAGTAAGAATACAATTTGATGAAGAGGAACTAGAAGGAGAATTTATCTATGGTGGGATTAGCAACTCTGAATCAATAGCAGGTTTCAAATGGTTTCATAGAGAAGATATTGATTTAGCAGATGGAAAATTTGAAGCTATTTTTATTAGAAAGCCAAAGAAACTTTCAGGATATTTTCGTTTATTAAGTGATTTTAGACATAAAGATTATATGGTAAATCGAGATTTTGTTTATTTTAAAGCAAATAAAATTACAGTCACAACTGAAAAAAATGTGGATTGGACAGTCGATGGAGAATTTGCAGGAAATACGAATATTGCCAATATTGAAAATTGCCATAAAGCGATAGAATTAGCGATTTGTGAAAAGGGGAACGAATAGATGAATATATATACAGCATTAAATGAAATGTTAGAATATATAGAAGAAAATTTAGAAAATAAGATAGAATATAGTAAATTAGCACAATTTTTAGGAACAAATGAAGTTATGTTGCAAAGGTTATTTAGTATGTTATGCAATATTTCTTTATCAGAATACATTAGAAAGAGAAGGTTAACAAAAGCAGGAATTGATTTAATTAATGGACAAGAAAAAATCATTGATATTGCATTGAAATATCAATATGATAATGCTACTTCATTTTCAAGAGCGTTTGAAAAATTTTATGGGGTAAAACCAAGTCAAATAAAAAAAGAACCAATAGGCTTAAAAGTATTTTCGAAAATTCATTTTGATGAAAAAGAAGAAGATAATGAAAATATAGAATATTCCATTATTGAAAGAGAAAAAATGATACTTTATGGAAAAAAAGTAGAAACAACCATTAGTGATATTCGAACAGATGCACCCGCTTTTTGTAAGCTCATGAGAACAAAATATAGTGGAGATTTTCAATATGGAATGACAGAATATATAGAGAGATTTGGAGAAACAAAATGTTATTTTTGGGTTTTGTATGAAAATCATCAAAAAGATTTAGAAACATATGAAATACCAAAATCAAAATGGATTTCTATTAGAATCAACTCTCAAGAAGCAATAGACATTCAAAAACAAATTAGAAAATTTTATGCTAAATTTATTCCAAGTTCTGAATATAAGATTAAAGAATTACCAGAATTAGAATATTATCATGATGATATAACTGATTTTCTAGTGCCAATTGAATTATAGTATACCATAAGAAAGGCGTGCGTTAACGAAATCAAAGATTTCGACGCACACATGTGAAGACTGCTTTGCAGTACTTCACAAATATAGGAAGCCTAACCTTGTTGTATAGGAAAAATCCACATAGGGTCAAGATAAAAGTCGATTTTTCCTATACAATAAAAAAACTGACTTATTTCGTATAGAAAAAGTCAGTTTTTCTGTTTATAGAACTGATACAATATAATTGGTGATGATAAAATGAAATATTTAACAGAGGTATTTTTAACACAAGAAAGTGTAGAAGAAAATATCTGGTCTAAATTTTTATATGCTGTATCAAAATTAAATGGGATTTTTAGAAAATGGAAGATGTATGTATATATAGAAAATAATACCATCCGATATTTCATACAATCCTCTAGAAAATTGCCATCTATCATACAAGATTTTAGTGAATTTATATTAAAAAAGGTAGAGGAAGAAGAAGAAAATCTTTTTCAAGAAAAATCGATTACAAACAGATGGTATCTAGTAACTAACAAAGAAAAAAGTGGATTAGATATCTATGATAAAGCAGAAGTAAAAAAAGGTAAAAAATTAAAATTTCTAGAAATAGATATATTGCCAATAACCAAAAGTTATTATCGATTTAGAACATATCTATTTTTTGAAAGTGCATATGAATATCTGATAAAACGAAGAGCTGTATTTAGTGTACCATATCAATTATTAACAATTGATTTTTCTAAATATAATCGTTTCTTTTATAGAAAAGATGCTACAAAATTTTTAGACATACAAAAAACCATGCATATCTTAAAAGATAACAAAGAAGAGGCTTTTTTAAGAGTAAATACATTCCCATATCTAATAGAAGATTATTATTTACACTTGAATCAATATGATTTTGATAAACATTCTATCATTGTAGGGGCAAGTGGAACGGGAAAATCAAAATTGATTAGTACCATGGTTGCCAATTTATCAAGAAATGAAGAGTATAGGAGAAAATATAAGGTTGTGGTAATAGATCCTCATGCGGAAATTAAAAACGATATTGGAGGAATTGAAAATACAAAAGTATTGGATTTTGAAAAAGTAAAAAATAGTTTTAATTTGTTTATGAGAGCATCAAATGATTTAATTGTTACAACAGAACTAATTTTATCACTATTTCAAACATTAATGGCAGATCAATATAATTCCAAATTGGAAAGAGTATTAAGACATAGTATTTATTTATTAACTAAATTAAATAAAATGGATTTTGTAAATTTAAAGAAATTATTAACAGAAGTTGAATATAAAAATGAATTATTAAAAGCAGATGGCTTATTAGAAAGCACAGTTGATTTCTTTTCAGTAGATTTCAATAAATTAAAAACAGAATCTTATCAAGAAGCCTTTTCACCTATATTATCTTTTATTGATGAAATGGAATTATTACCAGGATTAAAAAGTAAAGGAACAGAAAGAGATTTAAAAGATATTTTAGAAGAAAATTTCTTAACCATTGTATCTTTAAATCAAAGCAAATTAGGAATGAAAGCAACAAAAACAATTGCAGGATTTACTATGCAACAAATCTTACAATTAATCCAAAATTATACATATGATGAACATATTATCTTTGTTATTGATGAGGTTGCCTTATTGGAAAACCCAATATTGAGTCGATTTTTAGCAGAAAGTAGAAAATACAACTTATCATTAATATTAGCACAACAATATTTTAATCAAATTAGTGAGCCTCTTCAAAAAGCAATCTTTTCCAATATGATTAATTATTATATATTTAGAGTATCAAGAGAAGATGCAAGAATTTTAGATGGAAATGTGAGAATGGATGTTGCTGTAAAAAATACATTTATTACAAGAATGAAAATCCTAACAGAATTAAGAAATAGAGAATGTATTGTTCGAATTGGAAGTCAAGGAAAGGTATATCCTGCTTTTCAAGCAAGAACATTGGATTTTACACCAATGCCCCAAAGAGTATTAAATCAGATATTAACAACAGAATTTGACTTTGAAGGGGAAAAAGAGGAAAACATAGTAGAAAAGAAGAAGGAAAAAGAGAATATCTTTTCAATTGATGATAACGTTAGTCTAAAAGATATTATGGCATCTCAATCAGCATCAAGAAATCTAGTTTCAAGAGAACGTCTTTCTACGAATTTTATATAGTTATAGTTTTAGTTTTTATATGATTTTACTTCTAAAAAAGTGTAAAAATTTTTGCAAGTGAAAAATTGTTATGCAATTTTTCTTTGTAATGTTGTTGAATAGAAAATGAATTTTTCTTTTCAAAGAAAAAAAGGAGGGAATTGTTTGGATACGAAAGAAACAATGGAAGTTGTTAATAAAACGTTTATGGCGATATTTGGACAAACTAGTCCATATACATTAGAAGAGGTATTATCTGAATTTGCTTTTGATGTTAGATTACCGCAAAGAGTCATCGATAGTGTAACAGGAGAAGAAACTTGGGCATCTGCGGTAAGTTCTGCAAAATATATTACACAAGAAAACATGAGAAAATATGATGAAAAGAAGGGGTGGATGATCCCCAAACGAAATGTAAAAAATCTAAAAGAAATTTTAGAAATTTGGAAAATAACCAATTATACAACAACACAAAGGATATATGATTGTATCAATGTATCACAAAGTGATCCCATGTATACTTCAGAAAATGTATTTCGATCTACGGATTGCAGAAAATGTAAAAACACCATATTTTCAGATGGATGTAATAATTGTGAAAATATCATTGCTTGTCAAAGAAGTTCTACTTCTAGTTTTGGCTTAAGAATTGCTGATTCGGCTGATTGTACAAATAGTTATAATGTCATTTGTTCGAGCAAAATTGCTAATTCTTATTTCATACAAGATTGTAATAATCTATATGAATGTATTTTCTGTTCACATATAGCTAACAAAAAATATTGTATTGCGAATATGCAATTTGAAAAAGAGGAATATGCTGTTATAAAAAAGGCAATTGTGAAATGGATTTTGACGAAGAAATAAATAATTTATGATATTTCTGAATTTATCACTAAAAGTAATTAATTAAACGAAATTTGCTTGATTAGTTACTTTTTTCGTGACATTTATTCCTATTATAACAAAGAAATTGACAAAATTAATAGGAAATTTACTTGCAAATTAAAAGTTTATCATATATACTATTAAAAGAATGGATTTTATTAATTTTTGAGGGGAAAAATATATGGAGGAAAAAGAAAAATCTAAAAAGGTTAGTTGGGTATATGCATTATCAATTGTATATGTTATTGTTGCTTATACATTTTTCTTTATGAGTGGATATATTAACCAATTAGACTTACCAGATAATTTAGTTTCAACAAAGAATGCATTTGCATGGTTTGTTCTATTTTTACCAATTATTTTGTGTGTGGCTAATTACATAATGATGTTTACAACAGGTAAAAAAGTAGATCGAAAATCCTTGTTAAATTGTGCTATACTAGTAAAATATGGTTTAATTCCATTTTACATTTTAGGGGCTATTTTAATTTTAATGTTTTTACTTTTTTCTTTTACACCAGTACCATTTATGATATTTGTTGGTCCATACATGATTTTTGTCTTGAGTGTGATTGGTTGGGTGATTTTAATTGGTTCAGCGCCATTTGCTATTGCTTATATAATGAAATCTTATAAAGAAGGGATCCATGGAAAAGCATTATCTACTATAACTGGTATTCTACAATTCTTTTTTGTTTTTGACGTTATTTCTATTATGATTTTAACGGTAAAAGAAAAACGTTGGAAGAAACTAACATTTACGATTTTAGCATTGTTGTTGACTTTACTTTTTGCTTGCATAATAGGATTTATTACACTAATTTTGGTAACTATATTTTAAACGGAATATGCCTAATAGGTTAAAAAGATAGGAAGAGAAGAAATGCCTTGAAAAGGCATAATCAGATCAATCTTTAAATTGAGATTAAGATGACTAGGAAGATGGACAAGAACAATTTGATACTTGTCTATTTAAATGACCCAGGTGATTTTATTACCTGGGCTATTTGTTTTATAGTATCTTATGCTTTCCTACCATTGACAAAATAACAAAAAAATGTAATAATTATGCAATATAAAAGAGAAAAATGAAAAGAAAAGAGGAAATAAAATGGGTAAATATTATTTTACATCAGAAAGTGTGACAGAAGGGCATCCAGACAAATTATGTGATACAATTTCAGACTGTATATTAGATGAATATTTAAAACAAGACAAATCTGCAAGAGTAGCAGTAGAAACATTTGCTTCAGGCAATAGAATTACCATTGCAGGACAAGTAACTGCTAAAGGAGAAGTAGATATTGAAAAATTAGTAAGAGAAAAAATAAAAGAAATCGGATATGACAATGAACATATTGATATGGATTATAGAACTTGCAAAATCGATATTAACATAACAAAACAAAGTCCAGATATTGCATTAGGTGTAGATGTTGGAGGAGCTGGAGACCAAGGAATTATGTTTGGATATGCCTGTGATGAAACTCCAGAATACATGCCATATGCCATTTCTATGGCTCACAAGTTATCTAAACGATTAACAGAAGTGAGAAAAAATAAAGAAATTAATTATTTAAGACCAGATGGAAAAACACAAGTAACCGTTGAATATGAAAATGATAGGCCCAAAAGAATTGAAACTATATTGGTTTCTACACAACATAATGAAGAAATTAGCCAAGAGAAATTAAAGAAAGATGTTATCGAAAAAGTTATCAAACCAGTCATCCCAGAAAATATGATAGATAAAGATACAAAAATTTATATTAATCCAACTGGAAAATTTGTTATTGGAGGACCTTTAGGAGATACAGGGCTTACTGGTAGAAAAATTATTGTAGATACATATGGTGGATATGCAAGACATGGTGGAGGCGCATTTTCTGGAAAAGATGCAAGTAAAGTAGATAGATCTGCGGCATATATGTTAAGACATATTGCCAAAAATATTGTTGCAAATGGATATGCAAAAAAATGTGAAATACAAATTTCTTATGCGATAGGAATGAAAGAACCATTATCTATTCATGTAAACACATTTGGAACAGGTATTATATCAGAAAAAGCTTTAATTACAAAAATTAAAGAAAAATTTGATTTAACACCAGATGGTATTATTAAGTACTTAGAATTAGATGAACCAATTTATTCATTAACAACCAATTATGGACATTTTGGAAAAGAAAATTTGACATGGGAAAAAGTTGTGAAATTTTAATATAATGAATGAAACATATGCTGCTTCAAAAGAAAAATAGGAAATAAAAATGAATTAAGAATGGAGAACCACAAATGTTAAAACGAATAATAGAAAAGAACTATAAATGGATTATTGCTTTCCTTTGTCTAATTATTGTTATCATGATGTTAGAAGATATTTTTGAAAATGAACAATTAACATTAGATATGGTTGTATACAGATTAGTCATCTTGAATTTAAGGTCTGAGCCACTAACTGTCATGATGAAGGTAATAACCAATTTATCTTCTGCATATGTATTAATAGCGATAACCTTAGGAACGTTGCTTTTTATAAAAAACAAAAAAGTAGGTTTATGCGTTGCCAGTAATTTGGTTATGACAACATTACTAAACCAATTATTAAAATATATTGTACAAAGACCAAGACCAGAGGGATACCGATTAATTGCTGAAAGTGGGTATAGTTTTCCATCAGGACATTCTATGGTCAGTATGGCATTTTATGGGCTCATCATTTATTTAATATGGAAAATGGTAAAAAACAAAAAAATAAAATACATCAGTTGTGGGATATTAGGATTGTTAATACCAATGATTGGGTTTAGTAGAATTTATTTAGGCGTACATTATGCAAGTGATGTGATTGGTGGATTTGCAATATCTATCGTATATTTATTGTTATTTACGAATATTGCTAGGTCTGTATTACAATTAGAAAAGGAAAAAATAAAAATCATGGATAAAAGAAAAATGGTAAAATTAAGAAAAAAGAGAAAAAAATTAAGAAATAGTTTTAAATATGCTTTTGAAGGAATTGTAGAAGCATGGAAGACAGAACAAAATTTAAAAATACATTTTGTGATTATGGCATTGGTTATTATTGCAGGATTCATGTTTAAAATATCAGCAATGGAATGGATAATATGTTTATTATTATTTGCAATTGTCATTTCATTAGAATTAATTAATACAGCAATTGAAACCACAGTAGATATTGCTATGCCAGATATTAATGAAAAAGCCAAATATGCAAAAGATATTGCAGCAGGAGCAGTATTATTTTCTGCAATTATTTCTGTGATTATTGGATTGATTATATTTTTACCTAAAATTTTTGGATAATATTAGAATTTAAAAATCATTTTATGAAGTCGTAATGAACGGCTTCTTTTTCATATGATTATTAAAATTAAAAAAAAGACTTGTGCTTTTCTTTGTTTATAGTATATAATGGTTGAGGTAAAGGAGGCAATAAAAATGGCGTTTATTGAAGAAATAAAACAAAGAGCAAAACAAGAAATCAAAACAATTATCCTTCCAGAAGCAGAAGATATTAGAGTATTACAAGCAACTGAGAAGGTAATGAAAGAAAAATATGCAAATATCATTTTAATAGGAAATGAAGAAAATATTTTAGAAAAGGCAAAAACAAATGCGGTAAATATTGAAGGTGCCAAAATTGTAGATCCACAAAAGTCAGAAGATTATGAAAAATACACAAATCTTTTGTATGAATTAAGAAAACACAAAGGAATGACAATAGAAAAAGCAAAAGAATTGGTTTTAGACCCAGTATATTATGGAATGTTGATGGTGAAAGATAATAAAGCAGATGGATTAGTTTCAGGAGCAGCACATTCTACATCAGATACATTAAGACCAGCTTTACAAATTTTAAAAACAGCACCAGATACCAAATTAGTTTCTGCTTTTTTTGTTATGGTTGTACCTGATTGTGAATATGGTGAAAATGGTGTATTTATATTTGGAGATAGTGGACTAAATGAAAATCCTAATCCAGAGCAATTATCAGAAATTGCCATTTCATCTAGTAAAAGCTTTAAACAACTAGTAGGAAAAGAAGCTAAAGTAGCCATGCTATCTTATTCAACCTATGGAAGTGCACATTCAGAATTAACTGAAAAAGTTATTGAAGCAACAAAATTAGTAAAAGAAAAACAAACAGACTTATTAGTAGATGGAGAATTGCAATTAGATGCAGCCATTATTCCAGAAATTGCAAAATCAAAAGCACCAAATAGTCCATTAAAGGGAGAAGCAAATGTATTAATATTCCCTGATTTAAATGCAGGAAATATTGGATACAAATTAGTACAAAGATTGGCAAAAGCAGAAGCATATGGACCATTATGTCAAGGAATTGCAAAACCAGTAAATGATTTATCAAGAGGATGTAATAGTGATGATATTGCAGGAGTTGTTGCTATAACAGCAGTACAAGCACAACAGATATAATAGAACATATAATAGAAAAATAATTTAAAGATAATATTTTACCAAACTAACAATGTTAATCGTTTAAATGATAATCATCAAATCATAGAAAAGGAGTTTTTATGAAAATATTAGTGTTAAATTCAGGAAGTTCGTCATTAAAATATCAAGTCATTGATATGGAAACAGAAACTGTTTTAGCAAAAGGATATTTCGAAAGAATTGGTCAGTCGGATTCATTTTTAACACATAAAGTAAAGGGAGAGGTACATAAATTTGAGCATTATGCGAAAAACCATGATAAAGCAATTTCATTTGTACTAAGTAGACTTACGAATCCACATTATGGTGTTATAAAAAATTTAGAAGAATTAGGTGGTATTGGACATAGAGTTGTTCATGGTGGAGAAAAATTTGCCAATCCAGTAGTGATAACAGATGAAGTGATAAAAGGAATAGAAGAATGCATAGATTTAGCACCATTACATAATCCAGCAGCAATCTTAGGAATTAAAGCTTGTAAAAAATTGGCACCAAATATCAAAATGGTAGCTGTATTTGACACAGCTTTTCATCAAACATTGGAAAAGAAAAGATATATTTATCCAATACCATATGAATATTATGAAAAGTATGGCGTTAGAAAATATGGATTCCATGGAACTTCTCATCAATTTGTTGCCAATAGAGCAGCAGAATTGGTAGGAAAAGATATCAAAGAATTAAAGATTATAAATTGTCATTTAGGACAAGGCGCAAGTGTGTGTGCTATTCAATATGGAAAATCAGTAGAAACTAGTATGGGATTAACGCCACTTGGAGGAATTTCTATGGGAACCCGAAGTGGAGATTTAGATCCATCAGTGGTTACCTATATTATGAAAAAAGAAAATCTAAAACCTGATGAAATGGAAAAAATATTAAATAAACAATCAGGAGCTTATGGAATATCTGGTGTATCTGTTGATTTTAGAGATATTGAGGCAGAAGCAGAGGCAGAAGATGCAAGATCAATATTAGCACTTGATAATTTCCATTATTTAGCTGCTAGCTATGTTGCTAAATGTGCAGTAGCTATGAATGGTTTTGATATATTAACCTTTACAGCAGGTGTGGGAGAAAAAGGTCAAGATTCAAGAGAGGCCATTTGTGATTATCTAGAAGTGCTTGGTGTAAAAATAGACAAAGAATACAATCAAAAGGTAAAAGGAATTGAAGCAGAAATTACAGCAAAAGATGCAAAAGTTAGAACATTTGTCATTCCAACAAATGAGGAATTGATGATAGCAAGAGCAACCATGGAACGATAGGGACGTGTCAAATCGTTCCACCAATAAAAAAATTTCTGTATAGTAAAAAGAAAAATATAAATTAGAGGAGGAAAAAATGAAAGTTTTAGTTTTAAATTGTGGTAGTTCATCACTAAAGTATCAATTAATTAATATGGAGACAGAAGAAGTGTTGGCTTCTGGAAAATATGAAAGAATTGGAGAAGAAGAAGCATTTATTACACATAAAGTAAATGGACAAAAAATCGAAATTAAAAAACCAGCATATAATCATAAAGAAGCAATTGAATTTACATTAGAGCAATTTACAAATCCAGAGTATAAAGTCATTGATTCTTTAGATGAAATTAGTGCCGTAGGACATAGAGTTGTTCATGGTGGAGAAAAGATAACGGAATCTGTTGTCATTACAGATGAGGTTATTAAAACAATAGAAGAATGTACAGATTTAGCACCATTACATAATCCAGCATGTATGCTAGGAATTGAAGCTTGTAGAGAAGTTATGCCAAATAAACCAATGGTAGGTGTATTTGATACAGCATTCCATTCATCAATTCCAAAGGATAAATTTATTTATCCAATTCCTTATGAGTATTATGAGAAATATGGAGTTAGAAAATATGGATTCCATGGAACTTCTCATATGTATGTATCTCAAAGGCTTGGTGAGATAGAAAAAAAATCTCTTGAAGGAACAAAAATTGTTACTTGCCATTTAGGCCAAGGGGCTAGTATATGTGCTGTAAAAGATGGTAAATCAATGGATACAAGTATGGGATTAACACCACTTGCAGGATTACCTATGGTAACAAGAAGTGGGGATTTAGATCCATCAGTAGTTACTTTTATCATGAAAAAAGAAAATCTAGATGCACAAACCATGGAAGATATCTTAAATAAAAAGTCTGGATTAGCAAGTATATCAGGTATGGCACCAGATTTTAGAGTGATAGAAGATGAATCAAACAAAGGAACAGAAAGAGCAAAAATTGCGATTGAACAATTTAACTATTCTATTGCAAGCTTTATTGCAAAATATGCTGTTGCTATGAAAGGTATTGATTATATCATCTTTACAGGTGGTATTGGTGAAAATCAAATCAATATCAGAAAAGGTATTTGTGAGAAGCTAGAATTTATGGGTGTAAAATTAGATTTAGATGCAAACAACATGAGAGGAGAAGAAAAAGTCATTTCAACACCTGATTCAAAAGTAAAGGTATATGTTATACCTACAAATGAAGAATTAATGATTGCAAAAGAAACAATGAGATTAGTAAAATAATTTCAATTAACATACGATCATATTGAAATGAATAAGAGATTTAAAACAATATGAGATAAAATTATGTTGAAAAGGAGAGAAAAAATGAAAAAAGGAATTTTAATAATTGTTGTTATATTAATTATTATATTATGTGGAGGTTTTATTATTTATAATATGAATAGAGATAATAATTCTCAACAAAATAGTAACACTCTAAGTAATGAAACATCAAATACAGTTAATGAAATGTCAGCAGATAATAATGATATAAGTAATCATATTTCAAGCAATACTACTGAAAGTGATACAAATAATGAAAATACCAATAATACTTTTAGAGTTAAAGAAGTAGACAATGATGAATTTAATGCTAGTTATGAAGTTATAGAAAGTGAAGAAGATACTATAACAAATGCATTAACGATAGCAGAGCAAGATGATGATTTAACAATAACTTTTAAAGAATCAGATTTAAACGAAATGTTATTTGAACGTGGAAATGGAATAGAGTATAATGAAAAATATATAGTTAGTAATGTAACTTCTGATGAGGTGGAAACAATTTTCTATGGTATGGAAGGACAAGACTGGGATTATCCACTAGTATTTATATTATTAAAGGATGGAACGATAAAAGGAATTGCTATGGAAAATGGATACAAAACAGGAGAGTTTGTAGCAGAAGATATTTCAGGAGTAAACAATGTTGATAGATTTGAACAAGTAAGTGTTACTCCACAAGATAGCAGTGGATATAATGCAGTTGTTGCTATTACAGAAGACGATTCAATATATGAAATTGGCGCATCAATGTAAGAAATAAAATATTATTTTAGTAAACTAATTGTTGAGAAAATGAAATCGACGATTAGTTTACTTTTTTAGCCTAAAAATATAATTGGGTTAATCTTTAATGCTATGAAAAAAACGAAAAATGGTTTACACTCTGGAAAAAATGTGATATACTAGTACTATCAATTTTTCAAGGAGAGAATGATGACAGGATAAAAATAAGTTCTGCATCATTTCATTTTATAAATTTTAATAGATGGAGGAGTTAATATGGCAAAGATTTTAGAAGATATTTCAAGAACATTTAATGAATTTTTATTATTACCAAATTTAACAGATGAAAGATGTATACCAAACAAGGTGTCTTTAAAAACACCACTTGTAAAATACAGAAAAGGAGAAGAGCCAAAATATTCTGCAAATATCCCAATGGTATCTGCTATTATGCAATCTGTATCTGGAGTAGATATGGGAATTGCCTTAGCAAGAGAAGGTGGAGTTGCATTTATTTATGGTTCACAAAGTATTGAATCACAAGCAGAAATGGTAAGACAAGTAAAAAAACATAAAGCAGGATTTATAGTAAGTGATTCCAATGTAAAATCTGGAACACCTTTAAAAGATGTGATTGACTTAGTTATAAAAACAGGACATTCAACAGTTATGATTACAGAGGATGGAACTGCAAAAGGAAAATTCATTGGATTAGTAACAGATAAAGATTATCGTGTATCAAGAGATGATTTAAATGCTCCAATTGATAATTTTATGACATCAAAAGAAAAGGCTGTATGGGCACATGAAGGAATTTCTTTATCAGAAGCAAATGATTTAATATGGGAAAAGAAAATAGCATGTTTGCCAATATTAACTGAAGAAGGAAATTTAAAATATCTAGTATTTAGAAAAGATTATGAAGAGAGAAAAAATAATCCAGATTCTTTATTAGATGAAGATAAGAGATATATTGTAGGTGCAGGTATCAATACAAGAGACCACGAACAAAGAATACCAGCATTAGTAGATGCAGGTGTAGATTTACTTTGTATGGATTCTTCAGATGGATATTCTGTATGGCAAAAAAATACAATAGATTTTGTAAGAGCAAAATATGGAGATTCTGTTAAAATTGGTGCAGGAAATGTTGTAGATGCAGAAGGATTTAGATATTTAGCAGAAGCAGGAGCAGACTTCATTAAAGTAGGTGTTGGTGGAGGATCTATTTGTATCACACGTGAAACCAAAGGTATCGGACGTGGACAAGCCTCAGCTTTAATTGATGTTGTTGCAGAAAGAGATAAATATTTTGAAGAAACAGGAATCTATATCCCAGTTTGTTCAGATGGTGGAATTGTACATGACCATCACATTACGATTGCTTTAGCATTAGGAGCAGACTTTGTTATGATGGGAAGATATTTTGCTAGATTTGATGAAAGTCCAACAAGAGTTGTTAAAAAAGGAAACGGCTATGTAAAAGAATATTGGGGAGAAGGTTCTAATAGAGCAAGAAACTGGCAAAGATATGATATGGGAGGAGATGCAAAACTTTCATTTGAAGAAGGTGTTGATTCATATATCCCATATGCAGGAAAATTAAAAGATAATTTAGCAATTACTTGTGCAAAAATAAAATCAACAATGTGTAACTGTGGAAGTGTTACCATTCCTGAATTACACGAAAAAGCAAGATTAACATTAGTATCTGATGTTAGTATTTCAGAAGGTAGCGCACATGATGTTATCTTAAAAGAAATTGATAATCAATATAAATAAAATATATTAAAAATTGAGATGGAAAACGTAAAAATTTCCATCTCTTTTTTGTGATATAGAAAAAAGCGATTTTTCTATATCACAAAAAAATAAGGTTGCACAGAAAAATATAGATATTTAATATAATAGTAAAATTATATGTATATATATGTTTATATAAATCGAATTTTAATATAAAATCATAAAAAGCGAATAAATTATTGACAAAATAAGATTACAAATGTAAACTATATAAAAAGAAAAAAAGGAGGAATTATGCAAATGAAAAAAAGTATTTTTGTATTTATAATTATGGTGGTAATGATAATTAGTCTATTGCCAATAACAAAAGTGGAAGCAGTAATGAAAAATAACAATCCATTATTAAGAGACATAAAAATTGATGGCCAAGACATTGAGCCACAATTTGATCAATTTATTACAGATTATGTAATAGCTATTGGTAATGATAAGGATAAAATAGAAATAGAAGCAATTACAGATGACCCAAATGCAACAGCAGAAGTGATTGGCGATACCAATTTAAAAACAGGAGTAAATGATTTTGAAATCAAAGTGACAGCAGAAGATGGGACAACTACTAATTCTTATTATTTACATATTACAAAAGGAGACCCAGAAAAAGCAAATGCGAATTTAAAAAATTTAGAAGTAAAGGGAATTCCATTAAATCCTACATTTAATGATAAAGATATTAATTATCTTGTAGAATATGAGGGTTATATAGAAAGCTTAGATATTACAGCAATTCCCGAAAATGAAAATGCAAAAGTAGAAATATTAGATAATAACAATTTTAGCAGTACACTTCACATTGTTACCATTAAAGTAACGGCAGAAGATGGTATTACAACAAAAGAATATAAATTAACGGCAAAAAAAGCAGGAGAAAGTGTTGAAGATCCAAGCGGATTAGAAGAGTATGAGGCAGATTTAGAACAAGCAAAACAAGAAAAGCAAAAGGAAACTTATCAACAATATATTCTTTGGGGAGTAATTGCATTTGTTATTTTATTAGTAATCATAGTATTCATGATTATGGTAAAAAGAGGAAAGAAAAAAGAGCAAAAATAAATTGTCAAAAAAGAGTACAAATGATATACTTAAAAGGAATAAAAGTAGATAGAAACTATTTACGGAAAGGATAAAAAATATGAGAATAATAAAAAATATAATAGGGATTATGATTATTTGTATTTTTATGATATTAAGTTTAGGGCAAGTATCAAAGGCTGCTGATACATATTATCAATATGTAAAAACAGGAATTGATCAATTTCCAGCTTCTTATCAAGAAAGATTACAACAATTAGCTAACAAATATCCAAATTGGAAATTTCAAGCATATTATACTGGAATTTCATGGGATGAACTAATACAAAATGAAAGAGATGAAAGTGTACATAGAAATCGTGTAACTAATAATGCACCAAAATCTTGGAAAAATAGTTGTGGATTTGTAGAAAATGGATGGGCATGTGCTTCTGATGGTATTGTAGCTTATTATTTAGATCCAAGAAACTTTTTAAATGAAACACAAATCTTTCAATTTGTAGAGAGTTCTTATAATGCAGATGTACAAACATTATCTGCTATTCAAGAAGCTGTGAAAGGAACATTTTTAGATGCAACGATTACATGTAATGACTTAAATAATCAACCAGTAACTATATCTTATGCAGAAATGATTATTAAAGCAGCACAAGAATCAAATATTAGTGCTTTTTATATAAAGAGTAAGATTATTCAAGAAGTAGGCAGTCAAGGAAGTGGATCTGTTTCTGGAACATATCCTGGATATGAAGGATATTATAATTTTTATAATTTTGGAGCTCATGATACAGGAGATCCAATAGCAAATGGATTATTATATGCTAAAGATAAAGGATGGGACAGTCCATATAAAGCCATTGTAGATGGAGCAAAATTAATTGGAAAAAATTATATTGAAGCAGGACAAAACACAGCATATTTTAATAAATGGGATGTTGTTGGAACAAAAATATTAAGAGATGGAGAATCTCAAACAGTTAATAAATCAGATATGTTCAGGCATCAATACATGACAAATATACAAGATCCAACATCACAATCTTATTCAAATTATGAATTATATAGCAATAGTTTGCAAACTAATATCACATTTATTATACCAGTATATGATAACATGCCAGCATCTAATCCAATGCCACAAGATGT
Source organism: uncultured Eubacteriales bacterium (assembly GCA_949288095.1). GTDB lineage: Bacteria > Bacillota > Clostridia > TANB77 > CAG-508 > CAG-269. Next base: position 20,026 of record CASEIX010000058.1, on the reverse strand, counting down.
ACCAGTTCAAGGAATTACAATGCAACAAAGTACATTTACAGTAGGAATTGACGAAACAGGAGATGCAATTCCAGTAATTACACCATCTAATGCAACTGAACAAAGTGTGGAATGGACATCATCAAATCCTGATGTAGTTAGAGTATGGAATGGACATTTTAGAGGTTTAAAAGAAGGAATATCTGTATTAACTGCGAAAACAATTGATGGAGGATACACAGCAACTTGTACGGTAACGGTTATCGATAAAAGCAAATTATATGTTAATGATATCCAATTTGAGCAAGACCAATACGTAATTCAAATGAATGAGGCAGTAGATATTCCATTTACATATAGTCCAGAAAATGCCATTAATTATGAATTTGATTGGGTTTCATCAGATCCTGAAATATTACGAGTATATAATAACCGATTTAGAGGATTAAAAGAGGGAACAGCAGAAGTAATTGTTAGAACAAGAACAGGTCCAGTGGTAGAAAAAAGAATAAAAGTAATTATAAGAGATCCAAATAAACATTATGTACAAAATATATGGATTGAAAAATCTCAATATGTCATAAAAGAAGATGAAGCAGTAGATGTTAATTTTTCATATACACCAGCAGATAGTGTCAATGCAGAATTTGAATGGTATTCAACAAATCCAGAAGTATTAAGAGTGTATAATAATCGATTTAGAGGATTAAAAGCAGGAACAGCACAAATAGTAGCAAAAACATTAGATGGAACAGTTGCAACAAGTTGTAATGTAACAGTTGAAAAACCATATGTAGAAGATATTCAATTTGAACAAACAGAATATACAATAGATGTCAATGAAGCAGTAGATATTCCATTTACATATTCACCAGATAATGCTTATAATTATGAATTTGACTGGATTTCATCAGATTCTGAAATATTAAGAGTATATAATAATCGATTTAGAGGATTAAAACCAGGAACAGCAGAAGTAATTGTTAGAACAAGAACAGGTCCAATGGTTGAGAAAAGGATAAAAGTAAATGTGGTAGATTATAGTAATGCAACAGTAGAAGATATTGTATTAGATAAAACATCTTATATTGTAAATATAGATGAAGCGGTAGATATTCCATTTAGTTGGTCACCAGAATATGCTACAAATACAGAATTTGATTGGATTTCATCAAATTCAGAAGTTTTAAGGGTATACAATAATCGATTTAGAGCGTTAAAAGAAGGAATAGCAGAGGTAATTATCAGAACAAGGACAGGTCCAATGGTTGAAAAAAGAATTAAAGTAGTTGTAAGAGATCCAAATAAAACATATGTAACCGATATACAATTACCACAAATGGAATATACCGTATATGAAACACAAGCGGTCGATATACCATTTACATATAATCCAACAAATGCATCAAATGCACAATTTGAATGGTATTCAACCAATCCAGAAATTGTAAGAGTATATAATAACCGATTTAGGGGATTAAAACCAGGAACAGCAGAAATAGTTGTAAGAACCTTAGATGGAACATATGAAGAAAGAATAAAAGTAACTGTAAAAGCATCTGGTTTAGTACAAGAAATTATATTAGGAAAAACAGAATATACTGTTGCGGAAAATGAAGCAGTAGATATCAATGATTTCAGTTGGACTCCACAGTATGCAACAAATGCACAATTTGAGTGGTTTTCAACAAATCCAGAAATTGTAAGAGTATACAACAATCGATTCAGAGGATTACAAAAAGGAACAGCAGAAGTAGTGGTTAGAACATTAGATCAAAGCATTGAAAAAAGAATTAAAGTAACGGTTAAATAAAAGGGAAAGGAATGAAATGAAGTTGATAAAAAGAATTTTTCAAATTGTTATTATAATAATTACGGCTTTTGCATTTATTGGAATTTTAGAAACAACAGCTAATGCGGCTGATGAAGAAGGAAATTTTGTTATTGTATTGGATCCGGGCCATGGTGGCTCAGATCCAGGAGCTGCAAATAGCAAATTTGGCTTAAAAGAATCAGATGTTAATTATAAAATAGCAACATATGCTAAGCAAGAACTAGAAAAATATGAAGGGGTAAAAGTTTATTTGACAAGATATGCAGACTGTCCTAGCATTTATGATAGAGGTGAATTTGCAAAAAATTATAATGCAGATTTAGTGGTTAGTATTCATATTAATTCTAGTACGTCACAATCAGCTAGAGGTGCGGAAATTTGGGTTACACAAGACAATTCTCAAGTGGAATACTATGAAGGAAGCAAAATGGTAGGAGAAAAAATTTTGTATAGACTTGCTAGATTAGGATTACAAGATCATGGTGTTTCTACACGTTCAGGACAACCAAACGAATGGTATCCAAGTGGTATTGTCAAAGATTATTATGGTATTATTCGATACCCAATGAATTATGGAATTCGTTCTTTATTAGTAGAACATTGTTATATTAGTAGTGATGCGGATTGTCAAGAATTTTTAAATTCTGATGCAAAATTAAAGAATTTAGGTGTGGCAGATGCACAGGGAATTGTAGAAGCATATAATTTACAATTAAAAGGACAAGGTAGAGAACCTGTTAGACAAATGAAATTGGATAAAACAGAATTGGAATTAGAAATTAGTAATACAAATCCAGAACCAACTGCACAATTAAATACAATCATTACACCAACAAATGCCTATATGCAAGGAGCAGATTGGTATTCTTCTAATCCAGATGTTGTACGTGTATGGAATGGACATTTAAGAGGATTAAAAGAAGGTACATCAACTATTACAGCTATTAGTTGGAACAATCAAAGAATTGCAAAATGTACAGTTAGAGTAACAAAACCAGCAGTTCCTGTAAATAATATTACAGTAGATAAAACATCACAAACAGTAAATATAGATGAAACAGGAGATATTCTTGTAAGTTTTCAACCAAGTAATGCGACAAATCAAACTCTAGTATGGGAATCTTCAGATCCGGAAGTGGTACGTATCTGGAATGGACATTTTAGAGGTTTAAAAGAAGGAAAATCAATCATAACAGCGACTTCTATTGCAGGCGGAAGACAAGCAAGCTGTGAAGTATATGTAAAAGATCCTTCAAAGATTTATTTAGAAGATATTGATTTAGAAAAAACAGATTATCAAATCAATGTAAATGAAGCAATTGATATTCCATTTACAATTACACCAGAAAATGCAACAAATGGAGAATTAGATTGGATTTCATCAAATCCAGATATTTTAAGAGTATATAATAATCGATTTAGAGGATTAAAACCAGGAACAGCAGAAGTCATCATTAGAACACGTACAGGTCCAATGGTTGAAAAAAGAATTCAAGTAAAAGTTGTAAAACCAGGAAAGACATATGTGGAGAGTGTAACAACAGACCAAGAAGAATATACAGCATATATTGGTCAAGCAATTGATCTTTCCTATACATATGCACCATCAAATAGTACAAATGCTCAATTTGAATGGTATGCAGAAAATCCTGAAATTATAAGAGTGTATAATAATCGTTTTAGAGGATTGGCAAAAGGAACAACTAATATAGTAGTAAAAACATTAGATGGATTATATGTAAAGAAAATAAAAGTTACGATAAAAGATCCAGGAAAAGTAAAAGATATTGTACTGAATACAACAGAATATACAGTTGATGAAAATGAAGCAGTAGATATTCCTTTTACCTATACACCAGAATATGCAACCAATGCGGAATTTGATTGGATATCAAGCAATCCAGAAATTGTAAGAGTATATAATAATCGATTTAGAGGACTAAAAGAAGGCATAGCAGATGTGATTGTTAGAACAAGAGATGGAAGTGTAGAAAAAAGAATTAAAGTAAAAGTACAAAAACCAGGAAAAATATATGTGAAAGATATTATAACAGACAAAGAACAATATGTAGCAAATGTGGATGAAGCAGTAGATCTAACATATACATGTACACCACAAAATAGTCAAAATGTACAACTAGAATGGTATGCAGAAAATCCGGAGATTATAAGAGTATACAATAATCGTTTTAGAGGATTGAAAAAAGGAACAACTTACATAGTTGTGAAAACATTAGATGGGATGTTTGAGAAAAAAATAAAAGTAACGATTCAATAATAGAAAAGGGGATTGTTTATGAAAAATAACACCAAAATTTTGCTATTTGCCTATACAAAAGTTAACTTAGGAGATAATTTATTTATCTATTTATTATTAAAAAGATATCCAAATATTGATTTTTACATACATGTTGTAGAAAAAGAATATGAAAACGTATATCAAAATTTTGAAAATTTGCATTATCTTTATGAAAATAGAGATTTTGATAAAATAAATATTGAAGATTTTGACGCCTACCTTTATGTAGGCGGTTCTATCTTTATGGAATCAGAATATGCCAGACACGAACTAAAAGAAGTCAATAAATTTGTAAAGAGATGTAATGAAAAAAACAAAAAGTTTTTCTACATGTCTTGTAATTTTGGACCATATCAAACAGAAGAATATTTGAATTTAGCAAAAGAAACATATTCACTATGTGGAGGAATTTGTTTTCGTGATAAGAAATCCTATAATTTATTTAAAGAAATTCCACAAGTAAGACAAGCACCAGATATGGCTTTTACATTACCAGTAAAAAAAGTAAAAAAGGAAAAAAATACAATAGGAATTTCCGTTATTAGTTTAGCAATTAGAGAAGACTTAAAAGAAAAAGAAGGAGCCTATAATGACTTCATCAAGAGAATTATTATCAAATTTGCAAAAAGAAATTATCAAGTGACATTATTTGGATTTTCAGAATTTGAAAAAGATAGTGAAGCAATCCAAACCATACTTTCAACAGTACCAGATGAATATAAAAACAATGTTCATGTGGAAATTTTTAAAGAAAACATAGAAGAATATTTAGAAAAATATGCCAAAATGAAATATATGGTATGTGGAAGATTTCATTCTATGATATTATCTATGTTATATAGACAGAAAATTTACAATTTAACATATAGTAAAAAACAAGAGACAGTTATAGAAGAATCAAAATTTTTTAATAGATATCAACCTATTAGAGATATGAATTATGAAACAATATTGAGAAAATATTATTTTAAAAGAGCTAGTAATTATAAACTAAAAAAAGTAATCAAAGAAGCAGTAAATCAATTCAATGATTTAGAGAATTGGCTAAAAAATAACAATACATAACATGATTAACTTTTTACTATCAATCAGTTTAGCATGCTATGTCTGTTATTTATCATAGAATAGGAGAAACAAAAAATGCTATTTTCAACAACAACATTTATTATCATTTTTTTACCAATCGTGATAGCAATATATTATGGTTTGCTAAGGAAAACAAAAACACTAAAAAATGTGTTTTTGTTTTTCGTAAGCATAGTATTTTATGCTTGGGGAGAACCCTATTTTGTATTAATTATGTTATTATCAATCATAGTCAATTGGTTTTTTGGAGGGCTAGTAGATAGGTACAGAGAAAATAAAACAAAAGTAAGAATGGTAATTATTCTTATGTTTATTTTCAATTTATCTATATTAGGTGTTTTCAAATATTTGAATTTTATTGTTAGCAATACAAATGCTTTTTTTCATACAAATTTTGTTGTACCTAATATTGTATTACCAATTGGAATCTCATTTTTTACATTCCAAGCAATATCTTATGTTTTAGATATTTATAAAAAAGATGCAGAGGCACAGAAAAATCCATTAAATATGGGATTATATATTGCCTTTTTTCCACAATTAATCGCAGGACCAATTGTACGATATAAAACAATAGCAGAACAGATAGAAGAAAGAAAAGAAACTTTTGAAAAATTTTCACAAGGTGTGCAACGATTTATTAAAGGATTAGCAAAAAAAGTATTATTATCAAATTCTTTGGCAATTGTAGCAGATTATACATTTGGAATGATACCAGCTGAACTATCTGTTCTTTTAGCATGGCTAGGAATCATTAGTTATACACTACAAATTTATTTTGATTTTAGTGGATATTCTGATATGGCAATAGGACTTGCCAAAATGTTTGGATTTGAATTGGAAGAAAACTTTAATTTCCCTTATATTTCAAAAACCATTACAGAATTTTGGAGAAGATGGCATATATCTTTAGGCACATGGTTTAGAGACTATGTATATATTCCACTAGGAGGAAGTAGAGTTGGTAAAAAAAGATTAATATTAAATTTATTCATTGTTTGGTCTTTAACAGGATTATGGCATGGTGCTAATTGGACATTTATCGCATGGGGAATTTTCTATTTTGTATTGTTAACCATTGAAAAACTAACCAAGATAGATAAAAAACAAACGAAAAATAAGATACTTATCATATGCCAACACATTTATACAATGTTTTTTGTTATGATAGGATGGGTATTATTTAGAAGTGATAATTTAGATTATGCGATACAATATATAAAAAGCTTATTCGGATTTATGGGAAATGCCTTTATCAATTCAGAAGCCATTTTATATGTAAAGGAATATGGAATCTATATGGCATTAGGAATTTTATTCAGTATTCCTCTAGGAAAAATATTACAAAAATATAGGGATAAAAAGGCATTCAAAATCATCTATGGAGTGGCTACAATTCTTATTTTTTATGTATGTCTAAGCTACATCATCAAAGGAACATATAATCCATTTATATATTTTAATTTTTAACACACTAAGACAGGAAAGGAATGCAAAAAGTGAAAGGTAATCAAGAATTAATCAAAATAAAAAAGTATAAATTTACTGAAGAAAAAGTGGTAGCGATTGTATTTTTAATCATCATTTTTTCTACACTCATTTTTACGATATTTTCAAAATATGAAGAATTAAAAGCACAAATTGTTGCTATTTTTGAAAATAGTGAAATAGACGGATATGAAAAAGTAGTTGAATTGACTAAAAATGCGGAAACCATGTTTAATGAAGAAATATATGGAAAAGACGAATTTGTAGATGTATATGGACTGGTGCAAAGAATACTTTTTAAAAATTATTTAGAAGATAGCAATGATCCAACAAGAGATGTTGTGAAATTAAATAATGAAATGTTAACATTCCTTCAGAAAAAAGAAGATATGGTAACAAGAGCAAATCATATTGCTGAATTGCAAAAGAGCATGGATGAAGAAGGAATTCCTTTTATATATATCCAAGCACCATATAAAGTAAGAAATAATTCTGAACTACCAACAGGAGTAATAGATTACGCAAATGAAAATGCAGATGTTTTATTAAAAACATTAAGTGAACAACAAGTTGAAACAGTGGATTTAAGAGAATATTTTAAGGAAATGCCAATACAAGAAGAATATTTTGTAACAGACCATCATTGGAAAATCAAAACAGCATTTGAAGCAGTCAATCATATCAGTGAAATATTAAATAATGATTATCATTTTCATATAGATAGTTTTTATACAGATAGCAATCATTATCATACTATCACACAAAAAAATGCTTATTTAGGTTCTATTGGAAAACGAAATGGAAGATTTTATGGTGGAGTAGATGATTTTGAATATATAATACCTAACTTTGAAACACAATTGTCAGTTAATAAAAGTGGTGATACAAAAAATGGAAGTTTTGAAGATACCATTATTGTAAAAGATTTATTAGGTGATGATATTGTATTAAATAAATATGCTTGTTATTTTGGAGGAGATTTCCCAGAAATTATTATCCAAAATGAAAAGTCTGAATCTGACAAAAAAGTATTGGTTATTCAAGATTCCTATGGATTGCCATTTTCTGCTTTCTTGTCTTTAAGAGTAAAAGAATTAAGAACAATTGATTTAAGACATTTTGAAGGAAGTGAGATAGAATATATAAAAGAGTATCAGCCAGATATCGTATTAATGATATATAATCCATCATCTTTTTATATTGAAAAAAATTTTCAATTTGAATAAAGTTGAATTATTTTTACTTTACAATATGACAAATTATGATATAATAAGCCTAACCTTGTTGTACAGGAAAAATCTATATAGTAAATTGATTTTTTTGTACAATAAAAAAGTTTTAAAAGTTAAGCTTTAGAGAGGAATGAGATAAAATATGCAAGAAAATCAAGAAGAATATAGTATTATTATAGATGATGTTTATAAAACATTTAATGTGTATTTAGATAAAGCAAATACTATTAAAGAAAAATTATTATTTTTATTTTCAAGAAATCGAAAAGAAAAAAGAGAAGTTCTAAAAGGAATTAATACAAAAATAAAAAAAGGGGAAGTTGTCGCTTTAATTGGAACAAACGGAAGTGGTAAATCTACTTTATTAAAGTTGCTTACAAAAATTATCTATCCTAATAAAGGAAAAATAGAAACACATGGAAAATTAACTTCTTTACTAGAATTAGGTGCAGGATTCCATCCTGATTTTTCCGGTAGAGAAAATATATATTTTAATGCTTCTATTTTTGGATTAACTAAAAAAGAAATTGATGAAAGATTAGAAGATATTATAGAATTTTCAGAATTACAAAATTTTATAGATAATCCAGTAAGAACATATTCGTCAGGAATGTATATGAGGCTTGCATTTTCAGTTGCTATTAATGTTGATGCAGATATTTTATTAATTGATGAAATATTATCTGTTGGAGATGAACATTTTCAAAATAAATGTTTTGACAAAATGTTAGAATTGAAAAATCAAGGAAAAACAATGGTATTTGTGACACATAGTATGGAATCTGTTAGAAAATTATGTAATCGAACCATTTGGCTATGTGAAGGAAAGATTAAGATGGATGGTGACACAGATAAAGTAGTAGATGAATATATAAAAGCAATGGGATAAAAATTTGTACCTAGAAAGGATTGAGAGTATGCAGATAGACAAAGATATATTTCCAGGAAAACAAAGAAAAGAAAAAGAACAATATGAAGAAAAAGAACCTATGATAGCAATTATAACACCATATTATAATACGAATAAATATATAGATACAACAGTAAACAGTGTATTAAATCAAACATTTCCATATTTTGAATGGATTATTGTGGATGATGGGTCTACAAATCGAGAAGACATCAAAAAATTAGAAGACATCGAAAAATTAGATAACAGAATAAAAGTATATCATAAGGAAAATGAAGGACCAGCAGCAGCAAGAGATTTTGGAGTAGAAAAAATAAGTGAATCTGTAAAATATCTTGTTTTTCTAGATTCAGATGATTTGATTGTTGACACTTATTTAGAATGTGCCTATTGGACATTAGAGACAAATCCAAAAGCAAGTTGGGCATATGCAGATACCATCAATTTTGATGGTCAATATTATACTTGGACAAAATGGTATCAACCAAAAAAAATGATGCAAGACAATATTTTAGTCATGACAGCCATGATTAGAAAAGAAGCATTTTTAAAAGTCAATGGATTTGAAATAAGAGATAAAAATGTATATGAAGACTGGTGTTTATGGCTAAAGATGATGAAAGAAGGCATGTTTCCAGTTAGAATGAATTTCTTTGGATTTTGGTATCGCCAAAAGAAAAAAGAAGAAAGCCAGTTAAGACAATCAAATGAAGACAACAGGGAAAAGGCTATGAATTATGTAAGAAATATAAATAAAGAAATAGAACAAAAGGAGAAAAAAGAAGCCTTTGTATTAAAAAAAGCAATTCAATATCCAAAAGAAGATTATGATTGGGAAGAAATTATAGAAAATTTTGATAAAATAGATATTCCTAAAAAAGAAAAAAATAATAAGATGAATATATTAATGATAATACCATGGATGACCATGGGAGGCGCAGACAAATTTAATTTGGATATTGTAAAACGTAGTGATAAACATAAATTTCATTTTGTTATTGTAACAACAGAGCCAAATAGAAATGAATGGAGACAACAATTTGAGGAAAATGCAGAAGTATATGATTTAACAACATTTTTAGATAGAAAATATTGGATAAGCTTTATCAATTATCTAATCCAAAAAAATCATATTGATATCATATTTAATACCAATAGTACATTTGGATATAATATTTTACCATATTTAAAAGGAACATATCCACAGATACCAATTATGGATTATATACATATGGAAGAATGGTATAATCGTAATGGCGGATTTTCAAGAGATTCCAGTAGTATATCTTCTGTAATAGATAAAACATATCTATGTAACAAAAATAGTGAAAACATACTAGTAGACCATTTTCATAGAAAACCAGAAGATGTGGGGACTGTATATATTGGTGTAGATGAACAAATCTATGATTCAGGAAAATTTAATAAAAAAGAAATCTTAAAAGAAAAACATATTGAAACCAATGGAAAATATATTATTAGTTATATTTGCAGAATAGCAGAGCAAAAAAGACCATATTTATTATTAGAAATTATCGATAAATTAAGGAAAACTAGAGATGATTTTATGGTTATTGTTGCAGGAGATGGACCATTATTAGATAAAATTAAAAAAGAAGCAAGAAAGAAAAAGATAGAAGATAAAATGATTTTCTTGGGAAGTGTAAAAGACACAGAAAAAATTTATGCCATCAGTGATGTAACAATTAATTGCTCTATAAAAGAAGGACTTGCCTTAACAGCATATGAATCATTAGCCATGGGGGTTCCTGTGATTTCAAGTGATGTTGGAGGACAAAAGGAATTAATTAATTCAAAAGTGGGAGTCATTGTACCATGTCTACAAAAAGAAGAGGATATTTTTGATTTGAATTATAAAGAAGAAGAAATTACTCCATATGTGGAAGGGATTAATAGAATTCTTAATAACCTAGAGGATTACAAAAAAGAGGCAAGAAAGAGGATTTTAGATGGATTTACCATTGATAATATGGTAAAAAACATGGAAGAGATTTTTGAAAATATAAAAAACCATCCAAATCAAGAAAAAATAGAAAATGCTAAAAATTTAGTTTCATACAAAGATATAACAAAAGAACTTATAACAAAATATTTTATCAGTGAGCAAATAGAATATAAATGGCTAGCAGAGAATTTTAATAAACAATATGTAGACATAGATTGGAATTTAGAAAATAAAGAAGATAAAATGCTTTTTTATGAAAATACATTGGAATATAAAATTAAACATCCATTTTATGTTGTACTTACAAAATTACATATATATCCATTTTTGAAAAAGATACTAAAAAGAGGAGAATAATCAATGTTAAATGTTTTTAAAAATTTATATAATTATCGAGAGCTATTAAAAACAAATGTAAAAAAAGAAATTAGAGGAAAATATAAAAATTCTTTTTTAGGAGTCATTTGGTCATTTTTAAATCCATTATTACAAATAGCAGTTTATGCGATTGTATTCCAGATGATTTTAAAAAATCCACAAGAAAACTATGTTGTTTTCTTGTGCTGTGGATTAATACCATGGACATTTTTTTCAACTGCTATCTCAAGATCTGCATTTACAATGATAGAAAATGGAAATATTCTAAAAAAGGTATATTTTCCAAGAGAAATATTACCAATTTCCGTTGTTACTAGTGAAGCGGTTAACTTTTTAATTTCCACAGTTATTATATTTGCATTTGTTATTTTTACAGGTGTAGGTATAACAAAATATGTTTTACTATATCCAGTTATATTTTTAGCACAATACTTATTATTATTAGCAATATCATTTATTGTTTCAAGTATATGTGTATATGTTAGAGATTTACAACATTTTATAGGTATATTTTTACAATTATTGTTTTATGCAACACCAATTGTATATTCAGTAGAAACTTTACCACCAGAAGCAGCTTGGATATTGAAATTAAATCCAATGACATACATTATTGAAGGATATCGTGACATTTTTTATAACCAAACAATGCCAGATATTCAAAGTATTTTGATTTTAATTGTGATTGTTTTAGTAGTAATTGTTATCGGATATTTAATATTTAATAAATTACAAAAGGGATTTGCTGAAGAATTATAATATACAAACCTCAATAATGATTTATTGTATAAGATAGAGGAGAAAAAACAGGAATGAATAATGTGAAAAATAAACTAAAACAAACGATAACAGATAAAAATTTATATATTTTTACAATTATAACGATTATATTTTTTGGAGCACTTTGTAAATTACAATATGCTCCAGATACATATAGTGTTTTCACAAATGAATTAATGCATAGTGTAAAACACTTTTTGTCTTGTGGAAGAATTGTAACAGCAGTAGCAACATATGTAGTCATGGGAATATTACGATTAAGCAATGAATGGACATATATCTTGTCATATGTATTTGCCATGATTTGTATGATAACTGCATTGTATAGATTAAATAAATTAATACAAAAAGATGTAAAAAATCATATTGTAAGTATTATTATTGCAACATTGATATTAATCAATCCATTTTCTTTGGAATTATTTTTATACATAGAAAAAGGAATTATGGTTTTATCTGTTTTATTATGTGTATTAGCCGTAGAACAAATAGATAAATTTTTCCAAGGAAATAAGATATCTATTATATGGGCAGGCTTTTTTATGATAATAGCAAATTGTTGTTATCAAGGAACGGTTGGATTATTTGTTGCTATTTCATTAATCTATATCATAAAATATTCAAAAAATATAAAAGAATTTCTTGTTAATAATGTAATTGTTGCTTTAACATATGGAATTCCAGCTTTATTAAATTTCCTATTAGTAAGATTTTTCTTTACAAATGCAAGAGTCAATGGACAAATGATTTTTTCAGAGTCCATTGCAAAAGTAATTGATGGAACTAAAAGAATGTTAGTAAATAGTTATGATTTATTACCAAAATATCTATTTTTAGCAGTCATTGTTATTTTATTAGGAATCATTATTTACAAGGCAATAAGGGAAAGCAATAGTGCAAAAGAAAAATCATTAAAAATATTAGGAGCATTTTACCTAATGGCAGGTACATTATTTGCAACAGTAGCACCACAAATGTTACAAGATACAAATTCCATATGGTTTGTTGCTAGAAGTTCATATCCAATGGCAGGTATTATTGGAATTTTAGGGTTGTATTTATTCTCAAGATTTGATATAAAAGAGGTAGTAAAAGATATAGTGATTTGCATACTTATGGTATTCTTATTAGTGCAATATGTATATTTTATGGATTATACAAGAGACAATTATATTGGAAATTACATGGATAAGCAGATCACCTTAGAAATTAATCAAGAAATATTGAACTATGAAGAAGAAACCGGAAATACAGTAGATACTGTTGCAATTTACAAAGATAAGACACCACAATATGTATATCCAGAATTAAGAGCATCAGGAGATATTAATATTAAGGCATATTCTGCTGATTGGTGTGTGAGTAGAATATTAAAATTGTATACAGGTAGAGAGTTCACTGTAATAGAAGCAAATGAAGAAATAAAGGGACAATTTGAAGAGAAATCATGGGATTATTTCTCAACAGAACAGATTATTTTTGAAAATAATGTTATGCATTTATGTGTTTTTTAAATTAGAAATGTATATAGAATTTATGGGAATATAGGAGGAAAGAATGAAAGCACTAGTCATTATACCAGCATATAACGAAGAAGGAGCAATTGTAAATACAGTAAATAATTTAAAATCAATTTGTCCTGATGTGGACTATGTTATCATAGATGATTGTTCGAAAGATAAAACTTTAGAAATAGCAAAACAAAACAATTTTCATGTTATCCACTTACCAATTAATTTAGGAATAGGTGGAGCAGTGCAAACAGGTTATAAGTATGCATATGAAAATGATTATGATGTGGCAATTCAAATGGATGCAGATGGACAGCATGATCCTAAATATATACCAGAACTTATCAAAAAAGTTGAAGAAGGAAATGACTTGGTTATAGGCTCTAGATTTCTAGAAAAAGAGGGATTTCAATCTACATTTATTAGAAGAATGGGAATCATTTTATATTCTAAAATTATAAAAATGTTTACCAAGAAAGAAATTAAAGATACAACATCAGGTTATCGAGCAGCAAGTAAAAAAGTTATTAAATTATTTGCTAATAATTATCCAGTAGATTATCCAGAACCAGAAACAAATGCTTTTATAGCAAAAAATGATTATAAAATTATAGAAATTCCAATGAAGATGAAAGAAAGAGATAGTGGTTCATCTTCCATTACACCGATAAAATCAATATATTATGCTATAAAAGTAGGACTAGCAGTTGTATTAGCATGTATTTTTAAGAACAGAGAAATATAAAGTTTGAATTTATTTACTATAAATCAGAGACAGATTATGGTATGGTTAGGGGAGGATACAAATATGAATCAAGGATTACAAATTATTTTAATTTTAGCAACATTTTTCTTTTGTATATTTATATTAACGGTTACGCAAAAGAAAAAATTATCTTATCGATATACACTTTTATGGCTATGTTTTGGTGTAATCACATTACTTTGTGCTATTTTTCCGAATATTGTCATTTGGATATCAAAAATGTTACATATAGCGGAACCTACTAATGCTTTATTTCTAATTTACTTATTTTTAATGATTGTGATTATTTTTTATATCAGCTTAGCTTTTTCAAAATTGTTTGAAAAAGTAACAACGCTAATACAAGAAAATGCGATATTGTCAGCAAAAGTAGAAAAATTAGAAAAAAAGATAAAGGAGGAAACAAAAGATGAAAATTCTTAGTATTATCATATATTTGATTTTAACAGTAGGAGGACTTATTTTAGTAAAAGCTGGCTCAAGTAATATACAAATTGAAATACAGGATGGCACATTTAATTTTTCTATGGGATTAAAAGCCATGCTAGGTTTTATTGCTTATATTGGTAGTTTTTTAATATATACTTTTTATATTATTAAAAATTTTGATTTGAGTTATATATATCCCATTATAACAGCTATTACACAAATTTTAATTATATTAGCAGGTGTTTTTATTTTTAAAGAACATCTAAATGCTTATGCGATTGGTGGAATTGTATTAATCATTATTGGTGTTATTTTACTAAATATAAAGTAAATAAGTAGTAAAAAAATAAACGAAGGTAAAAGGAAGAGAAAAGTGATGAAGATAAATTTAAAAAAAGATTGGAAATTTTATGGTATTTTAACAATAGCTGTTTTGATAATTGTTTTAATAGCTAATTATGCACTTGCAATAGAAGAAAAACTGTATACAACAGGAGAAGTACAAGAAGAGACGGGGTCATTAGAAGAGGTGACAACAGGAACTGAAATTGTACAAACTTTTGTAGCAGTTGATAATAATCTAGAAAAAGTAAAAATAGATTTTGAACCATACAAAGAAGACGCCAATTGTGGTGGAAAAGTAACAATAGGAATAAAAGATGCTAATGGAAATGTGATACAAGAAAATGAAATTTTACGTAATTATGTGAGGGAAACATCACAGTATACACTAGAATTCTCAAAACAAAAAGATTCAAAAGATAAGGAATATCAGATTTTTATAAGATTCAATGATCTTGAAAAAGCAGATAAGTTTTATAGTGTAAAATATACAGATAAAAATGAGTTCCTTAAAAATCATTTAACTGTAAATGGGGAAGAAATGCAAGGTTCTTCAATTATTTTTCAAGACTTATATAAAAGCAATATTAGAACAATCATATATTCTGCTATTTTAAGTGTATTTATATTCGGAGTTTATATTGTATCAAGTATTATTTATTATAAAAAAGGAATGAAGATTGAAAACATCTTTTTAATGATAGCGCCGCTAGCATGTATATTCTTTTTAGTGACAATGCCAACATTCAAAAATCATGATGAATATTATCATTGGTTAAAGGCATATGAAGTATCACAAGGTACATTAATGACACCTCAAGAAGATGGGGTTCAAGGTTCAATGATGCCAGAAGGCGTATCAAAAGTATTTCCAACGGATTGGACAAAATTAGATTATCAAATGATGAAAGAACTTTTAGATGTAAAGCTAAATGAAGATAACAAAGGCATTTTAAATGCGGAAACAGCAGCAGTATATTCTTTTGTGCAATATATACCACAAGCAACAGGGATTGCTTTAGCAAGATTAGTAACAGATAATGTATATTTGATAACATATGGTGGAAGAATCGTTAACATGATATTTGCATTATTGGTATTGTATTTTGCAATAAAACTGATGCCATTTGGAAAAAAATTGTTATTAATACCAGCAATGATACCAATTGCCATAGAAGGATTTACTTCTTTATCTCCTGATTCTATGACAATTTCTGTGGC
This sequence comes from uncultured Eubacteriales bacterium, assembly GCA_949288095.1. GTDB lineage: Bacteria > Bacillota > Clostridia > TANB77 > CAG-508 > CAG-269. Next base: position 3,805 of record CASEIX010000058.1, on the reverse strand, counting down.
ATTTTTCTATATTGCCTATATATTACATTTAGCTTTTGGAAAAAAAGAACAATTGGGAATAAAAGAAAAAGTGATACTGCTCATTTCATCAATTATCATTGCCTTATGTAAAATTGTATATATACCATTAGTTGGATTAATTCTGATTATTCCAAAAGAGAAATTCAAAAATCAGGAAAATAAAAATAAAATATTAAACTTCTGTGTTATAGCAGGAATTGCAGTACTAATCAATCTAGTTTGGTTAGCAATATCTAGCAGATATTTGTCTACATTTAGAGAAGGAGATTCAAAAATTCAAGTATTGCTAGCATTACAAAATCCAATTTTATATATACAAAACGTGTTATATACATTTAATCTTAATGGTAGCAATTATCTACTATCCTTATTTGGTGCTGATTTAGGATGGGGAGAACTAATCAAACTATATTCTATTGTACCATACGCATTTTTAGGAATTTATCTATTTACGGCAATTACAGATAATGAGTTAAAAGACAAATTTAAAAAATATCAAATTGTTTGGATATCATTAGTTATATTAGCAATTGTGGGATTAGTATTTACTAGCTTGTATGTTCAATGGACAACAGTTGGACAAACAAGTATAGCAGGTGTACAAGGTAGATATTTCTTACCAATATTACCATTGATTATGCTGATATTAGGAAGTGTCATAAAAGTAAAATCTTCATATAAGGAAGAAAAAGTTACGAAGTTTGTTGCAATATCTATTTTGGTATTACAGATATTTACAATTTCTCAGATTTTAATAGAACATTTGTAATTCTAAATATAATTTATAGAGCGAAAATGTAATAGCTGAAACAGAAAGCTTTCTGCTTCAGCTATTTTGAATATAGAAAGAAATAGAAGTAAAAACAAAATTTTATATTTTTTAACAATATACTTGATATTTATTCTTTAATAAAGTATAATCCTTAAATAGATGAGAGAAACAAGATGTGGTGTATCGTATCCTACACTGAGAGGAGGCGATGCATATGTTATTAGAACAAGTTTACTTATTGTTTATATACATATTATTTTTTGAACTTGCAATAGTAACCGTTGTCGCTGTTGCCTTATTCGTAGCATTAGTTGTTACAGTAAGAAAGTTAGACAATGAAAAAAACACATCTCTGTTGGACCGTTAGAGATGTATTTTAAAAAAATTTAATCTCGAGCGATACGCCACATTTCTGTGGTATCTCATCTTTTCTATAATTATTATACCTAAAAAATATATAAAAGTCAAACAATTTATCAAGATTTTTATAAAGTTATAATATCAAAATAAGATAAGACATACAAAACCATGGGGAATAGTATGTCTTATTTTTCTTACCCAAAACTGTCATCAAGAACTCTAAAAAACTGTGTATTGCTCAGGAAAAAGGTTGCAAAAAAAACAATATAATGATAAGATAATGAAGAAAAATAATGTCTAAATAGAGGAGAAAATGAATGAAAAAACTTTTTTTTGCAACACATAACTTAGACCTAGGTGGAATAGAAACAGCACTTGTTACATTAGCAAATGATTTATCAGAAAGAGGTTATGATGTAACAATTGGATTGGAAAAAAGAGAAGGAGTGTTTTTAGACAGATTAAATAAAAAAATAAAAATAGTAGAATATAACACTAATAACAATAAAAATATTATTTTTAGAAAAATATGTAATTTATTCAATAGAATCAATTTTATCATAAAATACAAAAACAAATTTGATTTTTCAGCAAGTTTTGCTACATATTCTTTAGCAAGTAGTTTTATGGCAAGAACAGCATCGAAAAATTCAGCATTATGGTGTCATGCAGATTATCTTAGTTTATATCATGGAGATAGAAACAAGATGATTGCATTTTTTGAAAATTTACATTGTAGAGAATTTAAACATATCATCTTTGTCTCAAACGAAGGAAAAAATCACTTTATAGAAAGTTTTCCAGATATAAAAGAAAAAGTTATGGTATGTAACAATATGATAAACGGAAAAAGAATTGAAGAAAAATCAAAAGAGGCAATTACAGAAGAAGTAGTCTTAGAATTAGCCAAAAAAGAAATTCCTATTTTCCTAAATGTAGGAAGACATGATGAATTACAAAAAAAATTAACAAGAATGATAGAAGCATCTAAAAAATTAAAAGAAGAAGGTTTTACATTTAAAGTTTTATTAGTAGGGGATGGACCAGATACGAAATTATATGAAAATCTTGTTATAGAATATGGCTTAGAAGATACCATCCTCTTCTTAGGAAGAAAAAAGAATCCATATCCATATTTTACAATCAGTGATTGTATTATTTTATCTTCTGATTATGAAGGATATCCAGTTGTATATTTAGAAAGTTTTGTATTACATAAACCAATTATTACAACAAAAGTATCTGATTATGAACAAGTAGAAAATGGAAGAGGAATGGTGGTAGAAAAAGATATACAAGCTATCTATATGGCAATGAAAGAATTTATACAAAATGGATATGAAATAAAAAATTCATTTGATTATGAAGCATATAATGAAAACATTGCAAAAACTTTAGAAACAATTTTTTGAATTTGGGACAATTGGGGACGTTTCCTTTTGGACATTTCAATTTTAAAAAGAAAGTTGGAGAGAATATTGAAAAAATTAAGTGTCATTATTCCCGTATATAATGCGGAAAAAACATTAAAAAGATGTATGGAATCTGTTTTGAAACAAAAAGATGAAGATTTAGAAATTATATTAATCAATGATGGAAGTACAGATACATCTGATAAGATTATACAAGAATATAAAGAAAAAAATCCCAAAATCATTTCTTATTACAAAAAGAAAAATACAGGGGTTGCTGATACCAGAAATTATGGAATCAAAAAAGCAAAAGGAACATATATCTTATTTTTAGATGCAGATGATTATTTAGATATCCATTTATATGGTTTAGTAAAACAATATATGGAAAAAGGTATAGATTTAATCAAATTCAAATTGCAAAGAGAAGATGAAAAGGAAAATATAATAGAAACAGTTAGTGGACCTGTATTTGAAAATAAAACAGGAGAAGAAGGTTTTCAAGAATTATATGCGACAGATGTTTTATTAGACTCTCCTTGTGTGTATGTGATAAAAAAAGAGATATTTACAAAGAACAAATTAGAGTTTAAGGTCGGAACAGAACATGAAGATTTTGGATTAATGCCATTTGTAATCGTACTTGCCCAAACAATGATTTCTATTAATTTTTATGGATATCATTATGTACAAGTAAAGGGAAGTATTACAAGAAACGACAGTTATGAAAGAACAAAGAAAAAAGCAAATGATGCTCTAAAACAATATGATGAAGCATTATTAAAAATCAAGAAATATCAATTCAATCAAAAGACAACAGAAACATTAAAAATATATTATACAAATGCCATTTTATTAAAAACAGAAACATTAGAGAAAAAGGATCAAAAACAATATATTAAAGAAATTAGAAAACGAAACATGACAAAAAATATTAAAGCAAAAGATATGAAACAACTATTTAGAAAAGTCATTTTAAGCTTCAATATAAAATGGTATTTACATTTAAGAAAAAAGGTAAAAAATAATGATTAGTGTTGTTAAATTTCATTATTTATGCTTTAGAAAGGAATGCAATCAATCATGATAAAGGTTAGTATCATTGTTCCATTTTATAATGTAGAAAATTATATAGAAAAATGTTTGCAATCTTTAGTAAACCAAACATTAGAAGATATTGAAATTTTGCTTGTCAATGATGGGAGTCAAGATGGGACAAAGGAGATTGCCAAACAATTTG